>DYFO01000007.1 GCA_020725145.1 Symbiobacterium thermophilum | reverse complement strand
TCTAAACCAGGGGTTGCCCTCAGGCACAAAGACGCCACCCTGGAGAGGATGGGAGCCGGGCAGGGGCGAAGACGGTGGGCGTAGAAAGCAGAACTGCCGTCCGTGACGGAGGGGTTTTTTGCGCCCTGCATTATGTTTTGTAAAACATATCGCGCTGCTGCTGATCGCCCTCAGCCTGCCGGGCGGGGTCGCGGGTTGCCGTCGTCCGCCTACGGTGGTAGTGGCAACCACCACCAGCCTTCAGGACAGCGGTCTGCTGGACCGCCTGGTTCCCGCCTTTCAGGCCGAGACCGGCTACCGGGTCAAGGTGGTGGCGGTGGGAAGCGGCCAGGCTTTGGAGCTGGTGGTCCGCGGCGAGGTGGACGCCGCCCTCACTCACTGCCCACCGCGTGAGCGCGAGCTCTTGGAAGCCGGTGTGCTCGCCCAACGCCATGAGGTGATGTACAACGCGTTCTGGCTGGTGGGTCCGGTCGCGGACCCGGCCGGGGCGGCCGGCCTGCCGCTGCCCGCGGCGCTGGCGGCGGTGGCCTCCTCTGGTGCCCCCTTCTTCTCCCGGGGCGACGGGTCGGGGACCCACCTCGCCGAGCTGGCGCTTTGGGAGGAGATCGGTGTTAGTCCGGCCGGGGCCTGGTATCAAAGGACCGGACAAGGCATGGCGGCCACCTTGCGCGTGGCCGCGGAACGGCGAGCTTACGCGCTGACCGACTCCGCGACCTTCCTCGGCACCGGCGCCACCGCCGGCCTGGTCCGGCTGGACCGTACGCCCGAACCCCGTCTCAACGTCTACAGTGTGGTGCTGCCCGCCCCGGGCCGGCACCCGGCGGTCAACTACGACGGTGCCGAGGAATTCGTGCGTTTCATTTTGTCGGACACCGCGCGCACGATCATCGAGGATACCGGGCTGTACCATGCCTGCCCCCGGGAGGGAGATTAGAGCTTGGCTCTGGTAGCGGAGGGATTCCGCCGAGCCGCCGCCCTGCTTTGGCCTCCCGAGCCCGAGCTGGTGGCCATTACCTTGCTTACCTTGCGCGTCTCGGGGACGGCCACGCTGCTGGGGCTGTTGCTGGGAGTCCCGCTGGGAGCGTTGCTGGCCTTCCGGGGTTTCCCCGGACGCTCGCTGGCGCTGACCGCCACCGCCGCCGGGATGGGACTACCTCCCGTGGTGGCGGGCCTGGCGGTCAGCCTGCTGCTGTGGCGGGGAGGCCCGCTGGGCTTCCTGGGTCTTTCGTACACTCCGCAGGCGATGATCTTCGCCCAGGTGCTCATCGTGTTGCCCATCGTGACCGGCCTGACGGTCGCCTCGCTGCAGGCGGTGGACGCACGGCTCCGGCTCGCCATCCTCTCACTGGGGGCAGGCCGGCTGCAGTTCCTGTGGCTCATGATGCGGGAGGCCCGCTATCCCCTGCTGGCCACGGTGGTGGCCGGCTTCGGGCGTGCGCTGTCCGAGGTGGGAGCCTCGCTGATGGTGGGCGGAAACATCCAGGGCCAGACCCGCATCCTGACCACCGCCACCGCCATGGAGGTTGCGCGCGGCCGTTTCGACCTCGCCATCGCCCTCAGCCTGGTGCTGCTGGCCCTATCTTTCCTGGTAGCCGCGGGTCTGACCTGGCTGCAGCGCAGAGGAGGCGAGGGATGAGCCACGAGGTATTCCGCGTGAGCGGGCTTGAGGCCAGGCGTGGTGCCCGGACGGTGCTGGCCGGGATCGACCTTACGCTGGAGCGCGGTGAGGTGCTGGCACTGGCCGGTCCCAACGGCGCCGGCAAGACTACTTTCCTGCACGTGCTGGCCGGGTTGCTTCCGCCTTCCGGAGGGGAGTTCGTTTTCCTCGGCCGCCGGGTGCCGCGGGAGCTGGCACCGGCGGCGCTGCGGCGCCGGACGGCGCTGGTCTTTCAGGACCAGCTCCTGCTTTCCGGCAGCGTGCGTTTCAACCTGGAGGTGGGCCTGGCGATCCGAGGGGTGCCCCGGGGCGAGCGCCAGCGGCGTTCGCAGCATTGGCTGGAGATCTTCGGTCTTGAGGAGCTGGCCGACCGCCCGGCGCGGGCGCTTTCGGGGGGAGAGGCGCAACGCGTGAACCTTGCCCGGGCCTTCACCCTGGCGCCGGAGCTTTTGCTGCTCGACGAGCCGTTCGCCGGGCTCGACGCACCGGCCCGCGGGGCGGCCGAGGCCGGACTGGAGCGGGCGCTCGCGGAAAGCGGAGCCACCGCGGTGCTGGTTACCCACGACGCCGACGAGATCCGCAACCTCGCGGCCCGCGCCGGCGTGCTGCTGGGGGGCAGCATGGTGCAGGTGGGAACTCCCTCCCGGCTGTACGAGAGCCCGCGGTCGCCGGCGGTTGCCCGTTTCCTGGGCCTCGAAAACCTGTTGGAGGGGCTGGTGGAGGAGGTGGATGGAGCCCGCGTGCTTGTGGGCCTGGCGGGCGGGCTTGGGCTGGCACTGGGACCGGCCGACACCGTGGCGGACGGATTCTCTCCGGCCCGGGGTACGCCGGTCACCCTGCGGCTGCGGCCGGCCGAGCTGGCACTGGGCCGGCAGGCCGGTGACAGGGGGTGGCCCGGCCGCATCACCGCCGTCAGAACGCGCGGCGAGCTTTGGGCCGTCGAGATAGCGACCGCCGCCGGCAGGCTCGAGGTGCTGCTGCGACGACGCGAGCGCGACGCACTGGGTGACGAGGGGATCTTCCTCGGCATCCCGCCGGGGGCGGCACACCTCATGCCCGCCGGCTGACGGGCTTCAGCCCCAATGGCCGCTGCGAGGGGTACGTCAGCTCTCCAGCACCCGGAAGACCCTTTCCACCGCCCACTCCAGCTCCGGCCGGCGGATGATGAGCGGTGGCGCCAGTCGGATCACGTTGACGTGCGTTTCCTTCGCTAGGATGCCCTCCCGCATCAGCCGCTCGCAGTACGGCCGGGCGTCGGTGTCCAGCTCGATGCCGATGAAAAGCCCCCGCCCGCGGATCTCCCGGATGTGGGGGTTGCGCAGCCCGCGGAGGCGCTCGAGGAGGAACTGGCCCTCGCGCAGGGAGTTTTCAACCAGACCCTCCTGCTCGATCACCTCGAGGGCCGCGATGGCCACCGCGGCGGCCAGGGGGTTGCCGCCGAAAGTGGAACCGTGGGACCCCGGTTCGAAGACACCCAGGACCGGCTCGTCGGCGGCCACCGCCGACACGGGGTAGACCCCTCCCCCTAGCGCCTTGCCCAGGACGTACACGTCGGGCACCACGTCCTCCCAGTCGCAGCCGAACATCTTCCCCGTCCGCCCCAGCCCGGTCTGGATCTCGTCGGCGATCAGGAGCACGTTATGCTCGCGGCAAAGCTCGGCGGCCTCCCGCAGGTAGCCCTCACGCGGTATCCTGACTCCCGCTTCTCCCTGGATGGGTTCCACCAGGAAAGCGGCGGTGTTAGCGTTGATGGCCGCTCTGAGCGCCGCGAGGTCGCCGTAGGGGACGATGCGGAAGCCGGGGGTGAAGGGACCGAAGTCCTTCCGGTAGTACTCGTCCGAGGAGAACGAGACCACGGTCAGCGTCCGGCCGTGGAAGTTGCCCTCGCAAACCACCACCTCCGCGCGGTCACGGGGCACCCCCTTGACCCGATAGGCCCAGCGCCTGGCCGCCTTGAGGGCGGTCTCCACCGCCTCCACTCCCGTGTTCATGGGGAGGACCATGCGCTTTCCGGTGATGCGGGCGACCGCGGCGTAAAAGTAGCCCAGCCGGTCGTTGTGAAAGGCGCGCGAGGTCATGGTCACGCGGTCGACCTGATCCTTGAGGGCCTGCACGATGCGGGGGTGACGGTGACCCTGGTTCAGTGCCGAGTAGGCGCTGAGCATGTCCATGTAACGGTTTCCTTCCGGGTCCCAGACCCAGACGCCTTCGGCCCTGGCGATCACCACCGGCAGAGGGTGGTAGTTGCGGGCCCCGTAACGTTCGGTCAGGCTGATGATCTCCTGGGTGGTGGCCTCCATGAGAGGGCTCCTTTCCGGCATGCCAGGACAGGCTGCCCATGGTAACCGAGGGTATTATATCATCTACCGGCCGTGGGGGGGAGTCGGTATCACAACCTCCCAGCAACTGGATCGTTGACACCGGCCAAAGGCCCGATCTACAATCAAGGGGGCGAACATGTGTTCGCCCCAGTCCTTCCCCGCAGAGGCGGCGATCGGTGCGCTGGGTGGTTTATGTGTGGCTCCCCGGTCTTTTGGCCCGGGCAGAGGAGGCGGCCGGCGGCGAGGGGCGGCCGGTGGCGGTGGTCAAGGACGGCCGGCTCCTGGACGTTTCCGCCGCCGCCGCCGGACGGGGGATGTCCCCCGGCCTTTCCTTGCCTGCGGCCCGTGCGCTCTGCCCCGAGGCGCTCTTTCGCCCTTACCGGGAAGAGCTCTACCCGGCGGAGGCCACCGGGGCGTGGGAGATTTACGCCCGCTACAGTCCCCGGGTGGAACCGGACGGCCCCCAAGGAGCCTTCCTGGAGCTACTGTGCCACGACATCCTCCGGGAAGCGGGGAAGCTGCTGGCGGAGACGCGCGCGACGCTGAAACTTGCGGCGGTGGCGGGAGCGGCCCCCGGCAAGCTGGCGGCCCGTCTTGCTTGCCGCCGGGCGGGGAAGGACGGCCTGCGGATCGTCTTCCCGGAAGAGGTGGAGGAGTTCCTGGCCGCGGTGCCGCTGGAGGAACTCTGGCGCCTTGACCGCGCCCGGCGGGAGGAGCTCGGGCGCCTGGGTTTGCGCCGGCTGGGTGACCTGGCCCGCTTCTCCGCGGAGGAGCTGGCCGGGCGCTTTGGTCCCGCCGGACGGCGGCTGGCGGCCTGGAGCCGCGGGCAGGATGCCGAGCGGGTGAAGGCGCTTTACCCTCCTCCTCGCTGGGAACTTCATCTCGAGCGGGAGGGAGGGGAGGAACTGGCCTCGGCCCTGGGGAGGTTGGCCCACGGGCTCTGGGAGAGGTTGGAGACGAAAGGCCAGGCGGCCGGGGAACTTGTGCTGGAGCTTCATCCCGGAGGCAGGGGGTGCCGTCGCTTCACCCGTCCTCCGGTTTCCGTCGGCGGCCTGACCGCCGCGCTCACCGGGCTGGCCCGCGGGCTGCTGGACGGAAAGCGCGAGCCCCTTGCGCTGCGCGCGACGGTGATCGGTGTCCCCCGGGTCTGGCGCCAGCTGACCTTCGAGGGGAAAGAGGAGAAGGAGGCGCTGCAGCGGGTGCTGGAGGTCCTGGGGGAGCACCACGCGGGGACGGTACGGCGGGGAGCCGGCCGTGAAGAACGGCGTGAGAAGCTGCTGGCCCTGTTTGATCCCTTGCGCCTGGGTCCATGAAACGCGTCGAGGTCCGCTGTGACTCCCGGGGTTGCCCGGTGAAGGTTCGCTGGCGCCAAAGATCCTTCCTGGTACGGGTGCTCGATGTCTGGGAAGATACGGGAGCCTGGTGGGAAGGGGAGGCGGAGAAGGTCTTTTACCGGGTGGAACTTGCGTCCGGGGGTTTGCTCGAGTTATACCGGGACACGGGGACGGGGAAGTGGCATGTCTACCGGGTCTACGATTGAGTTCGTACACCTGCACGTTCACTCGCCGTTTTCTTTCCTGGACGGCGCCTCGCGGCTGGAGGAGCTGGTGGCCGGGGCGGCTGCTTTCGGGCAACCCGCCCTGGCGCTGACCGATCACGACAGCGTGGCCGGGGCCGTCGCCTTTCACCGACTGGCGCAGGCGGCGGGCCTGAAACCCATCCAGGGTGCCGAGGTTACCCTGGAGGGAGGCTACCACCTGGTGCTGCTGGCCCGCAACCCGCGAGGTTACGCCAACCTCTGCGCCCTGCTGACCTGTGCCCACCTGGGAAGCGAGCGACGGCACCCCACCCTGAGGCTGCGGGAGGTTCCCCGGGAACTTTTGACCGACCTCTACGCGCTGTCCGGATGCCGGCGGGGAGAGGTACCCTACCTCCTTTTGCGCCGGCGCCATGCCGCGGCCCGGGAAGCGGCGTTGCGTTACCGGGAGTGGTTCGGACGGGACGGCTTTTTCCTGGAGCTTTCGGCGGAACCGCTGCCGGGGACGCGGGCGCTCAATCGCAGCCTGGCCGAACTGGCCGGGCACGTGGGGGTCGGCCTGGTGGCCACCGCCAACGTCCACTACCGCCACAAGGCCGACTTTCCGCTGCACGATCTTCTGACCTGCGTGCGTACCCTGACCCGGCTGGACGAGGTTCACCCCGAGCGACGACTGAATGCCGGCAACCACCTGCGCTCCACCGCGGAGATGACCCGGCTGCTGGAGGAGTATCCCGAGGCCATCCGGACCACCGGCCGCCTGGCCGAGAGCTGCCAACCGGCGCTGGAACTTGGTGTCAGACGGCACCCGCGTTTCCCGCTGCCTCCCGGAGAAGAAGATGCCCCTTCCTACCTGCGCCGGTTGGTTTACGAGGGAGCTCGCCGGCGCTACGGCGAGCTGTCGCGGGCCATCGTGGACCGGCTGGAGGAGGAACTCGCCGTCATCTGCCGGCAGGGCTTCGCCGACTACTTCCTGCTGGTGGCCGACGTGGTGGGCTACGCCCGGGAGAAGGGCATTCGTTGCGCGGGACGGGGTTCGGCGGCCGACTCGGCGGTCACCTACTGCCTGGGCATCACCGAGGTGGACGCCATTTCCCGGGGGCTTCTCTTCGAGCGGTTTCTCAGCCGTGAGCGGGCCGAGAATCCCGATATCGATCTCGACTTCGATGCCCGCCGGCGGGATGAGGTGGCCGCGTACGTGTACCGCAAGTACGGCCGCGACCGGGTGGCGGCGGTATGCACCTACCACACCTACCGCGCCCGTTCGGCGCTGCGGGATTTCGGAAAGGCGATGGGCTTCCCCCCGGAGGAGATCGACCGTCTGGCCCGGCGTTTTCCCTGGACGGGGGCGGACGAGATCGACCGGGCGGTCAGGGAACTGCCCGAGTTGAGGGACGGCGATCTTCCCCTGCGGCGGTACACCAACCTTTTTCGGGCATGCGCCGCCGTGGCCGGTTTCCCCCGTCACCTGGGAACCCACCTGGGCGGGCTGGTTATCGGAGACGAACCCCTCACCACCGTTACCCCACTGCAGCTGGCGGCCAAGGGAGTGGCCGTCTGCCAGTTCGACCGGGACTACGTGGAGCACCTGGGGCTGGTGAAGCTCGACCTTCTTTTCCTACGGACACTGGGAGCGGTGGAGGAGGCCGGCCGGAGCATCCTCAAGCGGCATCCCGACTTCGACTACGAGCGGATCCCGTCGGACGACCCGGAGACCTATCAGCTGATCAACCAGGGGCGCACGGTGGGCGTCTTCCAGCTGGAGAGCCCCGCCCAGCGCGCCCTGCAGGGCAGGCTGGGAGCATCTAACCTGGAAGACATCGTGGCCAGCGTGGCCCTGATCCGTCCCGGGCCCATCAAGGGCAACATGGTGGAGCCCTTTGTCGCCCGCCGTCGGGGAGAAGAAGCCGTGAGCTACCTTCATCCCCTGCTGGAACCCATCCTCCGCAAGACCTACGGGGTGGTGCTCTTCCAGGAGCAGGTCATCGAGATCGCCACCGCGGTGGCGGGATTTGGCGCAGGTGAGGCCGATCGCCTGCGCCGGGTGATGACCCACGCGCGCTCGCTTCGGGAGATGGAGGAGATCCGGGAGCTGTTCGTGGCCCGTTCCATCGACCGGGGAATTGAGGAGAAGGTGGCTCGCGACATCTTCGACTGCCTGGCCGGCTACGCCAGCTACGGCTTTTGCGAGGCGCACGCCGCGGCCTTCGCGGTGACCGCCTACAAGACCGCCTACCTGATCCGTCACTATCCAGCCGAGTTCTTCGCGGCCGTGTTGAGCATGCAGCCCATGGGCTACTACCCGCCTGCCACCATCTGCCTGGAGGCCGGCCTGCGCGGGGTGCCCATCCTGCCCCTCGACATAAACCGCAGCGGTCGGGAGTTCACGGTCGAGGACCGGAAAGGACGCAAGGGCATCCGGGTGTCGCTGGCCAGGGTAAAGGGAATGGGGCAGGGCGCGCTGGATTCCATCCTGACGGCCCGAGAGAGGGCAGCTTTCCGCTCGTTTGCGGACTTTTGCCGTCAGGTCGAGCTCGATCGGGGGCTCCTTGAGAACCTGGTGCTGGCGGGAGCCTTTGACCGGCTCCACCCCAACCGGCGCCGGCTGGCATGGGAGCTGGGGTTGCCCACGGTGGGGGCGGGACTTTTCGCCGAGGTGCCCACGGTAGCCATTCCCGACTACCGGGAGGAGGAGAAGTGCGCGCTGGAGTGGGACATTCTGGGCTTCAGCCCCCGAGGCCACCCCCTGCGGTTTTTGCGTCACCGCCTGCGGCAGGCGGGCTACCTGACCACCGCTCAGGCCAGGCGATTGCCGGCCGGAAGACGCGCTCGGGTGGCGGGTCTGCCCGTGCGTCCCCACCGCCCTCCCACGCGCAGTGGCAGGACGGTGGTCTTCCTTACCCTGGAGGACGAAAGCGGCCTGCTGGACGTGACCATCTTCGAGGCAGTCTACCGGCGACACGGGACCTTGCTCTTCGGTGGCGACCGGCTCCCCCTGGCGCTGGAAGGCACGATACAGCGAAGAGGCAACGCGGTGGGTCTGGTCGCCTGGCGGTTACGACCGCTTTACGAGGTGATCGGGGGAAGGAACGCACCGGCCGACGCCGAACCGCCCCAGGAGAAGGGAGGTGGGTTCCGTGCTGGTGGCGCTGGCCGGTTCGCCCCGGGCACGTTCGTTCACCCACCGCCTGCTGGAGGCGTTCCTGATGGGTGTGGGCGAACAGACGGAGGTGGAGCGCTTTGACGTTCACGGGTTGCGCGTGAACCCGTGCCGGGGATGCTTTAACTGCTGGTTTCAAACGCCGGGTCGTTGTACCCAGCAAGACGACGCGGCCGGCGTCATGGACACCCTGGACCGCGCGGACGCCGTGGTGCTGGCCGCCCCGCTTTACTTCGACGGGCTCCCCGGCCCCGTCAAGACCTTGCTTGATCGCATGGTATGCCGGGTGGAGCCTTTCTTCTCCGTCGACGCGGAGGGACGCTCCGTGCACCATCCGCGTCGTGCCGGGCCGGCCGTGACCGCGGTGCTCATCTCTACCTGCGGATTCCCCGAGCCCGAACACTTCGGACCTCTCAAGACGCACTTTCAGGCCATATGCCGCAACGCTTCCTGGAAGGAAGGGGGCAAGCTCTTAGTGCCCGGTGCCGGCGCGCTCGACCTGACCGACTCGCGGCGGGCCGTGCTCGAGCTGGCGACGCTTGCGGGTCAGGAGTTCGCCGCCCGCGGTCGCATCAACCCCGACACCGAACGGAAGATGCGCGGTCCCTGGGTCGAACCCGAGCTGGCGCGGCGAGAACTCAACTTGGCCTTCCGGCGGATGCTGGGCGTCTGACCCGTCGACGTCGCTCGCGGCAGTATCGGAGGAAGGAGTGTCCGACTTGCACATGGTGCGACGCACACTGGTGATCGCCGCCGGCATTGCGGTCTTACTGACGGGCCTGTTCCTCCTCCGCCCGGGAAGCCCGCGCCCGTCGGAGCTTTTCAGCCTGAGCGACTTCGTCATGGACACCTTCGCCACCATCCGCGTGCCTTACGGTCACGAGGAAAGCGCACGCCGGGCTTTTGCCGAACTGGTGCGGATGGAGGGCATCTTCGACCGCTTTGATCCCTCAAGCCAGGTCTCCAGGGTGAACGGCGCCGCCGGCGGGTGGGTGGAAGTCGGCCCCGAACTCATCGAGGTGCTTACCCTGGTGGACGAACTTGGGCCCCGGACGGGCGGGCTTTTCGACGTGACGGTGGGTCCGCTGGTGGACGTCTGGGGATTTGGCGGCGAACGCCAGGCAGTACCCGACCCGGCCGCCCTCGAGCGGGCCCGAGCGCTCGTGGATGCCTCACGACTCGAGATCGACACCGTGGGGGGCAGGGTCAGGCTTGCCTCCCCCGGCATGCGGCTCGACCTCGGAGGGGTTGCCAAGGGCTACGCCATCGACCGCGCCGCGCGGGTTCTTGAGGAACGGGGGGTAGCGGCGGGACTGGTGGAGGTGGGCGGGGACGTCCGCGTCATCGGGGAGCGCCCGGGAGGAGGACCCTGGCGGGTCGGGGTGCAACATCCGCGCGAGCAGGGAGCCCTGCTGGGCGTTCTTCATCTTCGGGACCAGGCGGTTGCTACCTCGGGCGATTACCAGCGGTATTTCTTCCAGGACGGCGTACGCTATCACCACATCCTTGACCCCCGCACCGGGTGGCCCGGCCGCGAGGCCATGAGCGTGACGGTGGTGGCCGGGAGCGTGGTGGAGGCGGACATCCTGTCCACGGCGGTGTTCCTCATGGAAGCCCGGCGCGGGCTGGAAGTGCTGGAGGCGTGGCCCGGAGTTGAGGGGATCATCGTCGACGCCCGGGGCGCGGTGCTGGTTACCTCCGGGTTGCAGAACCGGGAGGAACTTCCGTTTTTTGAACGAAGATAGTGGTTATATGCGGGAGAGAATGACCGGCACGGATACCGCGCTATTGCTCTACCGCGCGCAAGGCCGGCAATCGGCCGTCGGGGGCGGAGCTCGACCGTCACGGCGGCGATTGGTCTTTTTTTCACAAGTTGTCTCGGGGGCGACCGCCTCGACTACCCGGCTGGTCAGGCTGGCGCTGCTGGTGTCGATGGCCCTGATCATCTGGGTGGTGGAGCTTCACATCCCCGTGCCGCTGGCCGTTCCCGGCGCCAAACTGGGGCTGGCCAACGTGGTCATCCTGTACACGCTGGTCACCTTCGGTCTCCGGGACGCCCTGGTGGTCAACCTCCTGCGGGTGGTACTGGGCTCGCTGCTCACCGGCACCTTCCTCAACGTCTCTTTCCTGCTCGCGCTCAGCGGCGGGGTGGCCAGCACGCTGGTCATGGGTCTTGCGCACGCCCTGGGGCAGAGGCAGCTCAGCGTGGTGGGGATCAGCCTGGCGGGAGCCTTCACCCACAACCTTGCGCAGGTGCTGGCGGCGATCGCGCTGGTCGGCCATCCCGGGGTACTGGGATACCTGCCGTACCTTTTGCTATTTGCCCTGCCGACGGGGTTCTTCGTCGGTATGGTGGTGGTGGTGCTGGGACGTTCGGGCGCCGAACCCACCCCGCGCCCCACCGGGGAGGTGATGCCCGCCGTCGATCCAGCTTCCGAATCGGAAAGGGGGGAGTGATAACCTATGATGCGACGCATGCTGGCAGCTTCCATGATGGTGATGATGAGCGTCATGCTGCTGGCCGGTTGCGGTCCGCGCACGCCGACCTTCACCTACCGTGACGGTGTCTTCACCGCGGTGTCCGAGGCCGACGCCAAGGGCTACGCCTGGGTGAAGGTGTTCATCGCCGCCGACGACATCATGCACCTCGACATCATCGAATTCGACGGCACCGGACTTGCCAAAGATTACGACGTTTACGGCGGCGACCGCTTCACCATCCTGAAGGAGGCCCACCGGACGCTGGCCGACCGCATAGTCGAGGCCGACACCTGGGAGGTCGACGCCTTCACCGGTGCCACCGGTACCTCGGTCAAGGTGAAGGACGCGGTCCGCCGCGCCCTCGACCGTGCACTGGCCGACCGGCCGGGCACCGGAACCTACTACGACGGCACCTTCATGGCCATATCCGACCGCACCAGCAAGGGCTGGGGAATCGCCTGGGTGACGCTCAAGGACGACCGCATCGTCGAGGTCAAGCTGGCGGGCACCACGCCGCAGCGCGACGCGGAAGGCAAGGTCATGACCGACGCCAAACTGAACGCGCTGTGGGCCTTGAAGGACGACAGCTACCCGCATCAGCCGTACCATGAGGCCAAGCAGGCCATTGCCCAGGCCATCGTGACCGCGCAGCGTCCGGAGGTGGACGCCTACACCGGGGCCACCGGTAGCTCGGGCCAGTGGGTGCAGGCCGTGCGGCGGGCTCTTGACGCGGCAACGCGCTGAAGCCCGCCGGAATCGGGCAACCGCGGGGACGGGTCGATCACCCGTCCCCCGTGCCCTTCATGTGCCACGCGGGGGCGGCGCCGGGCGCTCGGACGCCGCCAGCTGCCGCTGGGCCCTGATAAGAGCCCTGCGAACCAGGTTGCCGCAGTCGCGCGAGGGCACGCCTCCCCACCCTTCGCGACGCACCGTCTGGGCCACGCCCAGCTCTTCGGCGAGATCGGTTCGAAGACGTTCCGACATCAGTCGGGACATGGTCATCCTCTCCCGTTGTTAGTCTTCCGGGGAGGTTGACGGCCATACGCCGGGGAATCAGTAAGCGTCGGGGTGGTCGAGGAGCGTGAAGGCCCGGCGGCTTGCCATAGCGGCGCTTGTGCTCGGCCTGTTCGTTGCCCTGGCAGGATGCCGGCCCTCGCCGGGCACCGCCGAGCTTGCCGTCCATTTCCTGGACGTGGGCCAGGGCGACGCGATCCTGGTGCGCACTCCCGCGGGTCGTCACCTGCTGGTCGACACCGGGCCCGATCCGGAGCGTCTCCTCGCGAAGCTGGGCCAGCTGGGGATCGGACGGCTGGAGGTCCTGGTGCTGACCCACCCCCACCACGATCACATCGGGGCCGCGGCGGCCGTGCTAATGCGTTTGCCGGTGGACGTGGTATACCAAAGCGGCAGGATCCACACCAGCCGGACCTACGAGAAGCTGCTGGAGACGCTCGAACCGCTGGTGGAAGGGCAAAGAACCCGGTTACTGGTGGCACGGGCCGGCGACCGCATCGAGATCGATCCCGAGTTGCGGGTGGAGATACTGCATCCTCCCGACGACGATCCCAGACGCAGTCTGAACGACTCCTCGGTGGTGCTGAGGCTTTCGTACGGCCAGGTCGCGTTCTTGCTCATGGGGGACGCCGAGGCGGAAGCCGAGGAGGAGATCCTCGCCTCCGGGGCCGAAGTTGCCGCCCAGGTGCTCAAAGTGGGTCACCACGGCAGCCGGTCCTCGTCGACGGTCGCCTTCTTGACCCGGGTGGGACCGGAGGTGGCGGTGATCATGTGCGGCAGCAACCCATACGGTCATCCCCATGACGAGGTGATGGACCGCCTGGCCCAACTTGGTGCCGCCGTTTACGTCACGGTCCACAGCGGCACGGTGACCGTCCGGAGCGATGGACGCGGCTACCGCGTCACGACAGAACGCTAGCCGGGAGGGAACGCGCTTGCGCATGCGCGTCAGCGTGGATAGAGTGGAGGAAGGGATGGCGGTGCTCGTCCCCCGTGAGGAGGTCCCCGGCAGCATTCTGTGGCCGATCTCGTTGCTGCCGCCTGGCGTGCGCGAGGGAGTCATCCTGGAGCTGGAGGCCAGGGTGGACGAGGCCGAGACCGCACGGGTGATGCGCCGTGCGCAGGAGCTCCACGACCGACTGGTGGACCGTTCGCGCCGGCCTCATGAGTAGCGAAGCCAGGAGGAAGACCCATTGACCCGTACCATACTGCTAACCAACGATGACGGTATCGAGGCTCCCGGTCTAGAGGCGCTTTGTCGCCGGTTGCGGGCCGATACGCCCCATCGCGTGGTGGTGGTGGCTCCCGATACCGAACGCAGCGGCAGCGGGCACTCCATCACGCTGGGGCAGGGACTGGAGGTCAAGGAGCACGCCTTCGAGGACGACGCGGTCACCGCATGGGCGGTGCGGGGGACGCCGGCCGATTGTGTCAAGGTTGCCTTCAGACAACTGCTCGAAAATCCTCCTGACCTGGTCATCTCCGGCATCAACCGGGGCGCCAACCTCGGGACCGACGTCTTTTGCTCGGGAACGGTCTCCGCCGCCGTGGAGGCCGCCATCCTGGGCAGTCCCGCCCTGGCGGTTTCGCTGAAGGAATACGAACATCCCGACTTCGAACTGGCGGCACGGGTCGCGGTGTACCTGACCTTGCTCGTGCTGGACAAGGGCCTGCCGCGCGGCACGCTGCTCAACGTGAACGTGCCCGCCGGGACGCCCGAGACCGTTCGGGGTTTCGCGCTTGCCCGCCTCGGTGGAGCTTGCTGGCTTAACGAGGTCGAAAGGCGGCTTGAGCCCTGCGGCCGGGTGACCTACTGGCTGACCTCACGGCCGGACGGCATCGTGGATGAGCCGGGGACGGACCATGCCGCCGTGGCAAGCGGCCTTATCTCCATCACTCCCATCCACATCGACCTCACGCATCACCACGCCCTGGGCGAGCTTGACGGCTGGGAGCTCGAGCGGGCGTGGCGATCGCTGGTGGGTGACGGGCGACGGTGAGCGGGCGGTCTTTCCCTCAATCGCGCTTTCCGGCCAGGAACAGGCAGTACTCGTAAACGAAAGGAGCCGACTCGCGGAAAGTATCGCACGGAAACTCGGCGCACTCCAAGCACCACCGCTCGCCCCTGCGGGCGGCACAGGCGCTGACGGGGCAGAAGGCGTCTGCCTTGGGTGTGCACCCCTCCTCGCCGCTGGGGCAGGACCCCATGCGGCGGCGTGGGCACAGCTCACAGACGATGCCCGAGACTCCGACCCGCATGCCGCACCTTCCTTCCACATCCCCTGGGAAGTTGGCCGGTGGGAGGCATTTCTCCTTCTTGCGCCGGCCCGGGGCGCATAAGCTCACGCTCAGGAGGGACCTCGTAC
This sequence comes from Symbiobacterium thermophilum, assembly GCA_020725145.1. Taxonomy (GTDB): domain Bacteria; phylum Bacillota; class Sulfobacillia; order UBA995; family UBA995; genus DYFO01. The sequence goes on along the minus strand of DYFO01000007.1, from coordinate 46,493 downwards.
GTGAGAGCCCGAGCGGTGGCGATGCTGCTGTGTCTGGCGGCCATGGGCTGCCGCCCCTCGGGAGCCGTCCCCGTCCCCGCTCCCGATCGGTACGGTGGGGTTTTCAGGGGGGCCTGGAATCGTAATCCGGTGACCCTCGACCCCGCCTACGTGGTGACCATCCTCGACGCCACGGCCTGTGCCCTCATCTACAACGGGCTTGTTCGCTTTGACGAGCGTGGCCGGGTGGTTCCCGACCTGGCGGTGGCCCTACCCGAGGTGTCGCCGGACGGGCGCACATACGTCTTCGAGCTCAGGCGGGGCGTTACGTTCTCCAACGGCAGGGAGCTGGTCGCCGACGACGTGGTGTACAGCTTCCGGCGGGTGCTCGATCCCGCCACCGCCTCCCGGCGCGCCTGGGTGCTCGAGGCGTTGGAGGGAGCGGAGGCGTTCAGCCGGGGCGCCACTGGCGAGCTGCCCGGAGTGAGGGCCGAGGGCAGTCACCGGGTGGTCATCACCCTGGTGGCCCCCCAAGCCCACTTCCTCAGCCTGCTGGCCATGCCCGCCGCGTATGTGCTGGCCCGCGAGGAGGTGGAGCGGCACGATGACCCGCGGGACTACGGCTTCCATCCCGTGGGTACCGGTCCGTGGATCCTCGATACGTGGATTCCCGGCTCAAGACTGTACTTTCGTGCCAACCGCGATTACTTCGAGGGAAGACCCTACCTCGATGCCCTCGAGTTCCGGATCATCGAGGATCCCGCCACCGCCCTCGCCGAGTTTCGGGCAGGGAATCTCCACCTGCTGCGGCTGGGGCCGGCGGAATACGGCGCCTTCCTGGCCGATCCCAGGTGGCGGGACTGCCTGGTCGCCTGCCCCGACCTGGCCGTGTATTATCTCGGTTTCAACTGCGAGAAGCGGCCCTTCAACGATCCGCGGGTCCGCCGGGCGATCAACCATGCCATCGACCGCATCGCCATCCTCGAGGCGGTGTTGCCCGGCCGCTACATCCTGGCCAACGGCTCCGTACCCCCGGGGCTGGCAGGCCACGATGCCGGTCTCGAAGGTTATGCATACGACCCGGACCTGGCGCGGCGTCTTTTGGCCGAGGCCGGGTACCCCCGGGGCTTTCGCATGGAGATCCTGCAGACCCCCTCACCGGGTTCACTTCAGCTGACGGAGCCGATCCAGCGCATGCTGGCGGCGGTGGGAATCCGCGCACGCTTGGTGCAGCTGGAGACGTCCGCCTTCTTCGCCACCATCGGTGACGGCGGCAATCCCGACAGCTTCCTGGTTTCGTGGTGGGCCGATTACCCCGAAGCCGAGAACTTCCTGTACCCGATGTTTCACAGCCGCAACCGGGGGGCGGGGGGGAACCGTGCCCGCTTCGCCGATCCCGAGGTGGACCGGCTGCTGGATCTGGCACGCTACACTCTGGACGCCGGGAAGCGTGAGGCCCTGTACCGCGAGGTCGAGCGGCGGGTTTTCGCCCAGACCCCCTGGGTGCCCCTGTACTTCCCCGTGAACTACCTGGTGCACCAACCCTGGGTGGGGGGCTACGTTCCCTGCCCGGTGCCCAATGCCCAGAAGATGACCGGCGTGTGGCTGGGACCCCAACCGAGGAGCCATGAGGCCCGGGAGACGACGCAGAGGTGACCCGTTACCTCTCAAGACGCCTCTTCCTGATGGTTCCCCTGCTGCTGGGGGTCAGCCTCATCACCTTCATCCTGCTTTACCTCGTGCCCGGCGACCCCGTGCACTCACTGGTCGGGGAAAGGGCCTCACCCGAGACCATCGAGAACATCCGTCGCGAGCTGGGCCTCGACCTGCCGGTTCACGTGAGGTACTCCAGATGGCTGGGGCGCACGCTTCGCGGCGACCTCGGGCGTTCCTGGGTGACCCACCGCCCGGTGCGCGAGTCGCTCGTCACCCGTTTTCCCGTAACCTTGCGGCTGTCGGTGCTGGCCTTCACCTTCTCGAGCGTGCTGGGGGTGTCACTGGGGATAGTGGTGGCGGTGCGCGAGGATCGCGGGATCGATCATCCCGCCCACCGGCTCCTGATCGCAGGGCAGTCGGTACCCGTCATCTACCTCTGCCTTCTGTTCATGTACGTGTTTGGGGTATGGATGGGCGTTGCCCCCATCTCGGGGCTGGGAGACGGCAGCCTGCGACACTTCCTGCTCCCCGCCGGCGCGCTGGGTCTTTACACCGCCGTCCCCAAGGCCCGCATGACGCGTTCGGCCATGTTGGAGGTGCTCCGTCAGGACTACGTTCGTACCGCGCGGGCCAAGGGCCTGCCCGAAGGCGCGGTCATCTGGCGGCACGCCCTCAGGAACGCGATGGTGACGGTGGTGACGGTGCTCGGCTCGGGACTCTCCAACCTGCTGGTAGGCTCGGTCCTCACCGAGACCGTCTTCGGACTGCCCGGGATCGGCAAGCTTCAGATCGATGCCGTCTGGGCACGGGACTTCCCGGTGGTGATGGGCTGCTTCATCTTCCAGGCACTGGTGCTCAGTCTGTGCAACTTCGTTGTGGACCTGGCCTATGCGTGGGTCAACCCGCGCATACGCCTGGAGTGAGAGGAGGTCGCAGCTTGCGCTCCGTGCGGCTTTTGGGACGCCACCGTGCGGCGAAGGTGGGGATGGGCATCGTGGCGGGCCTGGTGGCGATGGCCCTGTTCGCACCTGTGCTGGCCCCCTATCCGCCGGACCACATGGAGCTCGGCAGGGTGCTCGCGCCGCCCGGCCGGACCAATCTCCTGGGGACGGACTACTTTGGCCGTGACGTTCTCTCGCGCATCATCTTCGGAGCGCGGGTCTCGCTTACGGTCGGCGTGGTGGCCCAGCTCCTTGCGGCCTCGCTGGGAGTCACCTTGGGACTGCTGGCCGGTTACCTGGGGGGATGGGCGGACCTGGCGATCATGCGGCTGGTGGAACTCGTGCTCTGCTTCCCCGACCTGCTCCTGGCCATCGGGCTGTCGGTAGCCCTCGGTCCGGGGCCGTACACCTTGTTCCTGGCGCTGGGGCTGGTCGGCTGGCCCGGCATGACCCGGCTGGTGCGGGGAGAGGTGCTGGCCTTGCGAGAGCGCGAATTCCTCGAGGCGGCGCGTGCCGCCGGCGCTTCGACGGGAAGGTTGCTTCGAGTTCATCTCTTCCCCAACTGCCTGCCGACGGTGCTGGTGGCCTTGACCGGTGGAATGGCCTCGTGCATCATGGCCGAGGCCAGCCTGTCCTTCCTTGGCCTGGGTGCCCAGCCGCCCACACCCAGCTGGGGAAGCATGCTGAGCCTGGGGCGGCCTTACCTGCACCATGCGCCCCACCTGGTCATCTTCCCCGGCCTGGCCATCGCCCTCGCGGTGTTCGGCTTCAGCCTGCTGGGCGACGGTCTGCGCGACGTGCTCGATCCCCGCTGGGCATGCTCACGGCCGCCCGCGACCTCCCGGCCGGGACGAGGTGGAGGGCCACATGGGCAAGCTGGTCGCAGTTGAGGATCTCCGAGTTCATTTCCACACCGAAGATGGGGTGGTTCGCGCGGTTGACGCCGTCACCTTCGATATCGACCACGGAGAAATCCTCGGCGTGGTGGGGGAGTCGGGCTGCGGCAAGAGCGTCACCGCCTTGTCCATCATCCGGTTATTGCCGCGGCCTGCAGGGAGGATAGCCTCGGGCCGCATCTTGTTCCGGGGCCAAGACCTGCTCAAGAAGCCGGAGGCCGAGATGCGCCACATTCGCGGCAACGACATCGCCATGATCTTCCAGGAGCCCATGACCTCCCTCAACCCCGTTTACAGCTGCGGTGCCCAGGTTGCCGAAGCCATCCGGCTGCACCAAGGCCTGCGGCCTCGCGAGGCCTGGGCGGAGGCGGTGGACATGCTTAGCCGCGTGGGCATCGCCGCGCCGGAACGGCGGGCGAGGGAGTACCCCCACCAGCTTTCGGGAGGGATGCGGCAGCGGGTCATGATCGCCATGGCCCTGTCGTGCAACCCTCGGCTGCTGATCGCCGATGAGCCCACCACGGCCCTGGACGTGACCGTTCAGGCACAGATCCTCGAGCTCGTGAAAGAACTGAAGCGGGACATGGGCATGGCCGTGATGCTGATCACCCACGACCTCGGGGTGATCGCCGAGATGGCCCGGCGGGTAGTGGTGATGTACGCGGGAAGGGTGGTGGAGGAGGCCGACGTGATGGGCCTTTTCCGCCGGCCGCTGCACCCGTACACCGAGGGTCTCCTCGACGCGGTTCCGCGCATCGACCTGCCGCGGGGCAGGCTGCACGTCATCCCCGGACAGGTTCCCGACCCCGGCGATCTGCCGCCTGGGTGCCGTTTCCACCCACGCTGTGCCCACCGGCAGGACGTCTGTCGCAAAGCCACACCCAAGCTGGTGGACCTCGGAGAGGGCAGGCGTCTTGCCTGCTGGGTGAGGGGCCAAGGGAGGGAGGCGCCGTGACGGTGGCGGCCGTTCGGGGACCTCGACCGCACGGCGACGTCCTGCTGAGGGTTGAAGACCTGCGCAAGTGGTTTCCCGTCGGTCGCCGCTTCTGGGAAAGACCGAACGGCTACGTCAAGGCCGTGGACGGTGTGAACCTGTACATCAAGTCCGGCGAGACGCTCGGTCTGGTGGGCGAGTCGGGGTGTGGCAAGACCACTACCGGTCGGCTGGTGCTCAGGCTGCTGGAACCGGACGCCGGCCGCGTCTACTTCGAAGGGAACAACATCTTCGAGCTCGACCGCGAGGCGATGCGGCGGCTGCGCCGGCAGATGCAGATCGTCTTCCAGGACCCTTATGGTTCCCTCAATCCCCGCATGTCGGTCGGCGACATCGTGGGCGAGGCGCTGGAGATCCACAACTTGGCCCGCGGGCGGGCCAAGGAGCGCAGGGTTCGGGAGTTGTTCGAGATAGTGGGGCTGGACCCGAGGCAACTTGGGCGCTATCCGCACGAGTTCTCCGGGGGTCAGCGCCAGCGCATCGCATTGGCGAGGGCTTTGGCCCTCCGTCCCAGACTCATCGTCTGCGACGAGCCGGTGAGCGCACTGGACGTTTCCATCCAGTCCCAGATCCTCAATCTGCTGGAAGAGTTGCAGGCGGAATTGGGGCTCACCTACCTGTTCATCGCCCATAACCTTGCGGTGGTGCGGCACATCGCCCACCGTGTGGCCGTGATGTACCTGGGCCGGGTGGTGGAGCATTCTCGGGCCGAGGATCTGTTCACCAGCCCGCTGCACCCTTACACCGAGGCGCTGCTCTCGGCGGTCCCCCTTCCCAATCCGGAGCTAAGGCCCGAACGCATCGTTCTGCAGGGAGACGTGCCCGTTCCTACCTGCCCGCCCCCGGGATGTCGCTTTCATACCCGCTGCCGCGAGGCGCAGCCCGTCTGCCGTCGAGAGGAGCCCGCTTTGGTCGACATGGGCGAAGAACACCTCGTGGCCTGCCACCTCCGAAGCATCGGCGGCCCTGGCCGGAAACTTTGTGGCGCTGCCCGCCGTCCTTTCGGGTAAGGCGGGAGGAGTTCGTTCTCATACTAAGGACTGTTCCCGCCGGTGCGAGGAGGTGAGCTGGGGTGTGGCTGACGTTGACGGTGGTGGCACTGGTGATCGCGGGGGCCCATCGCCTGACAACCCGCTATGTCTACGGTCCCCGCAGTACCCGGGTGCTGCTGGTCACCGCGGCCGCCAGCGTCGTCCTGGCGTATGGGGTGGCCGCCCGGACGTTTCCCGGGATCAAGGGGGTACTGCGACTGGTGTTGGCCGCCGGGCTCGGCCTTCCCCTCTTCATACTGGCGGCGTTGGTGGCGGTGGAGATCCTCGGCCGGGGCAAGCAGCGCACCTACCACGACGCGGTGGCAGCGTTGTCAAGGCGTGAGCAGGCATGCCTGGACAGCATCGGCCGCATCAGGGAAACCATGCAGGAACTGGTGCAGAGGCACCGCAACGCCGAGCTCTCCGGCGGCGACCTGACGGCCCGCGCCGAGCGCCTGAACGCGCTGGTGGACCGCTGGCAGCAAGCGGAGGGGCTCGCCCGCGTGCGCGGGCTGAAGGTGCAGGAGTGGCGCGAGCAGCTTGAACGGCTTGACCCGGAAGGGCTTTCGGAACGCAAGCGGTGCCTGGAGGGGGAGCTGGAAGGCGAGGCCGACCGCGAGCGCAAGGAGGCGGTCCGGGTGCAACTCGCCCTGCTCGAGCTGCAGGAGCTGGGTCTGCCGGGCTCCGACCCCGCCGAACACCTGCAACTTCTCGACCGCCGTATCCTCGAGCTGGCCCAGGAGCGCAGACAGCTCGAACGGGAACTGGCCGAGATAAGAAGCGAGATGCGGGACTGGGAGGGCCGGAGACGCGAGTTTTTGGCCAGGGAAATCCCTCTTGACTGACGAAGGACACCGAGGAAGGGAGGGGCGCGCATGAGCTTGCTGAGCGCCTACTCGACGCAGATCAGGGTGGCACCTCCTTCCGGTCCCGGCCGGCGTTCTCATCCCACCTGGGAGCTTCTGCGACAGGCGGTCGAGGCCACCGCCGAGGAGCTCGGCGGCGAGGTACAGGACAGCATCGTCGACTACTACGGCAACCGGGTGGCCTGTGACTTCGCCCTGGTCACGCCGGGCTTTCCACGAGGTCTGGGGGTGAAGGTCTCGCCGGCCACCGGCGAGGTCAGGTTCCTGTACGACCCCTATGGGGGATACGAGCAGCAGGTCGGCCGCATACGAGACGCGCTGACCCAGAACTACACGGCGCTGGCGGTGGCCCGCGCGCTGGCGATCATGAACTACGCCGTGGAAGTCGAGGAGGCAAAGGCGGCCGACGAGCAGGGCAAGCGGGTCGTGGTTCGGGGCGTGCTATGACAGGGGGGGGGAACCGGCCTGCGGCGCATCAAGCTTGCCGTGGACCGCAAAGGTAGGGTGACGGCGGACTTCGCGGGCTTCCCGGGCGAGGAATGTCGCGAGGAGGAAGAGAAGCTCCGGCAGCTCTTAATCGGCCTGGGCGTGGTGCTCGAGCAAACCGCCTTCCGGCCCAAGGATCCGGCCGAGATCGCCGCCGAACTGGGCGTGGATGAAGAGCAGGGCAAAGACGTGAGGCACCGGTGACCGCCGGGGCCCGCCCGTCCGATGGCGTTGCCGCGCGCCCGCGCCGCCTGGTGCTCGAGGTTCGCGTTTTCCCCAACCGGGTTGAGGTGAACGACATCCCGGGCTGGGGCGAAGGCGCCCGTCTGGTCCGGCTGCTCGAGAAACTGGGCATCCGGACGGATCTGCGCTACCGATCTCCCTGCGGGTGAGGTGAGGCGGTCCTGGTCGCGTTGCTCGCGGAACTGGACACCGGCTGGATCGAGCGCGGCTTGCTCAAACGCCGCAGCAACTACTCACCCATCGTCTGTTTCGAAACATCGGACCCCCGCCGCCTGCACCAGCTCAAGGGCTACCTCACCGCCAGGCCGGAGTTTGACCGCTACGAGCACCTGTTCGTCTACGACCAGTGGGATGGCCTGGGCAAGCTGGTGCGTCACGAAGGCTCGTGGCGGGCGCAGCCTTACCGCAAGGTGGCCCCGTCTTCACCGCTGGGTCAGCGCCTGCGCGAAGAGGCCACTTCGGTTCAGCTCTTCAAGGCGGCACTCAAGGAAGTGGACGGCTTTTTACGCAAGGGCAAGACCATCTTCGTCATCCAGAACGTCTCCGAGCACCGTGAGAGCGAATCGGGCCTGCAGAGCGCGTTGAAGGCCTGGGCCATCGACCAGGCGGTGATCGCCCGGGAGTCCACGGTGTTCATCGTGACCGCGGACGCCGCTCGCATCCTCGACGAGCCCACCCGCGAGCTTGCGGTGATCATCGAGGTGGACCCTTCCTCTTCCCGGGAGCGGGAGGCGATCATCACCTCTGCCGCCCGGGAACTCGAGGTGGCGCTGGACCCGGACGCACTCGGGCAGCTGGTGATGGCCACCGCCGGGCTCAACCTGCATCAGCTGGAGAGCATTCTCCTGGAGTCGTACTTCACGGCCCGGCGCTTCGACCCCATGCGGCTGAAGAACCTCAAGTCGGAGCTGGTGAAGAAATCGGGAGTCCTGGAAGTCTCCGAGCCCCGGGCGGGTTTCGACGACATCGGGGGCTACCGGGCGGTCAAGGAGTTCATCCGCAAGTACGTGGTGAACGTGCTGCGGCAACCGGAACGCGCCCGGCGGTTCGGCGTGCCGCTTCCCAAGGGGATCCTCTTTTTCGGACCGCCGGGGACGGGAAAGAGCCTGTTCGCCAACGCGCTCGCCAGCGAGATCGGCCTTCCCTTCATCAACCTGGTCACCGAGAACATCTACTCCAAGTGGTTGGGCGAGTCGGGGCAGAAGATGAAAGACGCCATCCGCCTGGCGGAGAAGATGTCCCCCGCCATCGTGTTCGTGGACGAGATAGATCGCTTCGGACGGCGGGGGATGGCCCTGGATTCGGCGGGCGAGGAGACCAGGCGGGTCTTTTCGCAGTTCCTGGAGTGGCTTGGACGCCCCGACCGTGAGGCGATCATCGTGGGCACAACCAACGTTCCCGAGCACCTCGACGAGGCTTTCACCCGCACCGGGCGATTCGACTACCGGATCCCCTTCCTGTACCCCGGAAGGTCGGCCCGTCTGGAGATCTTGAAGGTGCACCTGGGCCTGGTCCCCGGCGGTCGGCGCCGGCGCCCTCCGCTGGCCATGGAGGAGGACGAACTACTCCGTTTCCTGCAAGCCGATGTGGTTCCCGCGACCTCGACCTTCTCGGGCGCCGAGCTTGAGGAGGTGATCATCAGGAGCCGCCGGCTGGCCTTCGATCGTGGGTCAAGCTCGCTTGACGCTCCGGATTTCCTGGGGGCGGTAAGGAGCTTCCGGGTGGACCGCGCCGGGCGACGGCGGAGCATCGCCGGCTGCCTGGCGGAAGCCAGGCGGCTCACCGACGATCAGGCCTTCCTCGATGCCGTGGAACGCGAGATGGAAACCGACGCCCGCGAGGATTGAAGCTTCCGACAGGTCGCACACGCCGCGCTTGCGCGCCTTTGCCGGTCGGCTTTACGCCGCGCCCCGCCCCGGCCTATAATCGAAGTGACCCGAAGAGGCGAGGGATAGCGGTGGAAGGCTGGCGGCAGCGGCTGCGCGGGTGGCGGCACGTCACCAAGCTCGACCCCGATCGTCCGCTGGAGGACCGGCGGCTTGAAGCGGTACTGGCCAGCGGCACCGACGCGGTGGTGCTCGGCGGAACGCTGGGGATAACCGCGGAGAAGGTCCGGTCACTGCTGGCGAGGGTCGCGGGAAGGGGCCTGCCGGTGGCCATCGAGATCTCCTGCCCGGACTCCCTGGTGTTGGGAGCCGACCTGTACCTGGTTCCGGTGGTGCTCAACGCCGGCGACCCCTACTGGACGGTGGGCGCCCACCAGCAAGCCATCAAGCAGCTGGGCGGCTGGCCCGCCGCGGCGTGGCAGCTGGTGGTGCCCGAAGGCTACGTGGTGCTGAACCCCGACTCGGCGGTCGCCGAGCTCACCCGCGCCCTGTGCCCGCTTGCGGCGGCCGATGTGGTGGCGTATGCCAGTTGTGCGGCGGGGCTTTTCGGGATGCCGGTGGTCTACCTTGAGTCAAGCGGCCGCTACGGCGACCCTTCGGTGGTAGCCGAGGTCGCCTCCGCGCTGGACGGCGGCGCGCGAGTTGTCTACGGGGGGGGAATCGACCGGCCAGAACGTGCCGCCGCGATGGCTGCGGTGGCCGACACTGTGGTGGTCGGCAACTTCGTCTACGAGGGCGACCCCGTGATGCTGGCGGATCTGGTAGACGCGGTGCGCCTGACGCCACCTCCCCGGGGGGCGGAAGGTTGAGGGACCTCGCGGTGATCCTCAACCCTTCCTCGGGGGCGGGACATGCCGGCCGCCTCTGGCCTCAGGTGCGGAATCACCTGATCCGCGAGGGGCTGCGTCCTGAGCTCATCCGGCAGGATGGCCTTGACGGGCTCGGCGCGCTTGCCCGCCGGGCGGCCGAGCGTTACACGGTGGTGGCCGCCATGGGAGGGGACGGCACCGTCCGGGAGGTGGCCCGAGGGCTGCAGGGAACCGGGGCGGTCCTGGGTATCATCCCTGCCGGTACCGGAAACGGAACCGCCTTCTCGCTGGGGATCCCGCAGGACCCCGAGCGGGCCTGCCGCGTCCTGGCGCGCGGCAGGCCCTGGGCGATCGACCTGGGCGAAACCTCGGTCGGCCTCTTCTTGAACGTGGCGGGGGTCGGTCTTGACGCCCGCATCACCCGCGAGTACCACGAAGGAAGGATACCGCCCGCGTTGGGCGGGATTCCGGGCTACGTGCTGGCCGCCTTGCGCTCGCTGGCGGACCTGCACGCCTGCTCGCTGACCGTCACCCTGGATGAGGACAGGCGCAGCCTTCGAGGCTTGCTGGTGGTGGTGGCCAACGGTTCCTACTACGGCAAGGGTATAGCCATCAGCCCGGGGTCACACCCGGCGGACGGACATTTCGAGGTCTGCCTGGTGGAGGAAGCCGCCCCGCTGGAGCTGGCCGGACTGGTGACGCTCTTTCTGGCCGGACGCCTGGCCGAGCACCCGCTGGTCCACGTCCACCGCGCCCGCCGTGTCCGGGTGGAAGGGGACGAGTCCCAGCTCGTTCACCTCGACGGCGACGTGCTGGGTACGACACCGGTTGACTTCCGCCTGCTGCCGGGCAGGCTGCGGGTGATGGTGCCCGGGATTCCCGGCAACTGATCACCGTTCGCAAAGGAGAGATCGGGCATCCCATGGCTCAGTCCAACGCGTCGGCTCGGTCAGAGCTGCAAGGCCTATTTGCCCCCCGGGCGGTGGCGGTGATCGGCGCCTCGCGCCAGGAGGGCAAGATCGGGCACTCCATCTTGAAGAACATGCTCGGCTCCGGCTACCGCGGAACGATCTACCCCATCAACCCCCGGGAGGAGGCGATCCTGGGACTGCGGGCCTATCCCAGCCTGTCGAAGGTGCCCGAGCCTGTGGATCTGGCGGTCATCGCCGTGCCCGCCGCCGCCGTCGCCGGGGTGGTCGAGGAGTGCGGGCTTGTCGGCGTCCGCTACCTGGTGGTGATCACCGCCGGCTACAAGGAGGTCGGACACGAAGGCCTGGTGCGCGAGAAGGAACTGCTCGCGGCCGTGCGGCGACACGGCATGCGCATGCTCGGCCCCAACTGCCTGGGCCTGATGGACACCCATACTCCCATCAACGCCTCGTTCGCCGCCGGCTTCCCGCTCAAGGGAGAGATCGCCTTCCTATCGCAAAGCGGCGCGGTCTGCGCCGCCATCCTGGACTGGAGCCTCCAGGTGGGCCTGGGCTTTTCCAAGTTCGTCAGCCTGGGCAACAAGGCCGACCTCACCGAGGTCGACTTCATCCGCAATGCCGCCCTCGACGCCTACAGCAAGGTGATCCTGTGCTACATCGAGGACGTGGTCGACGGGGAAGCCTTCCTGGAGACGGTGCGCGAGGTGGGGACGAAAACGCCGGTGGTCATCCTCAAGGCCGGCTCAAGTCAAGCCGGTGCCCGGGCGGCGTCGTCGCACACCGGGGCCCTGGCGGGCAGCGATCTGGCCTACGAGGTGGCGTTCGACCAGGCCGGGGTGCTGCGCGCGCGTACCATGGAGGAGCTTTTCGACCTGGCTATGGCCTTTACCACCCAGCCCCTGCCGGCCGGCGACCGCGTGGGCATCGTCACCAACTCCGGCGGGCCCGGGATCATCGCCACCGACGCGGTGGAGGCCCGGGGCTTACGCATGGCAGAGCTCGGCCGCGAGACGGTGGAGGCCTTGCGGAAAGGCCTGCCGCCCACCGCAAGCTTTTACAATCCGGTGGACGTGATCGGCGATGCCGATGACAAGCGTTACGATTTCGCGCTGTCCCACGTGTTGGCCGACCCGGGGGTCGACAGCGTGCTTTGCCTGCTTACCCGCCCGGCAGGGATCGATCCGGTGCTGGTGGCCCGAGCCATCGTCGCCCGCCGGCGTGAGTACCCCGACAAGCCCGTGGTAGCCGCTTTCCTCGGCGGAGAGAACGTGGCCGAGGCGGCGCGCGAACTTGCCGCAGGCGGCGTACCCTGCTTCAGTTTCCCCGAACGTGCGGTGACCGCCCTCTCCGGACTTGCCCGTTACCGCCGCTTCCGCGAACGCGACGACACCGCCACCAGGCCCGTCGCCTTCCCGGACGTCGATCGTGAGACGGCCGCCGAGGCCATAGCAAGCGCCCGCCGCGACCGTCGGGTGGTGCTGCTCTCGGACGAGTGCGCGGCGCTCATGCGCGCTTACGGTGTTCCGGTGGTGCCTTCGGGCCTGGCCCGCGGGCCCGAGGAGGCGGTGGCGCTGGCCGACGGGCTGGGCTACCCGGTGGCGCTGAAGGTGGTCTCGCCCCAGATCCTGCACAAGACGGATTTCGGAGGCGTGCGCCTGGGGCTGGAGAGCCGCAAGGACGTGATGCGGGCATTCTTCGAGATCGTGGAGAACACTCAGCGGTACCTTCCGCACGCCGCCATCCACGGCATAGAGGTGCAGAAGATGATGGCTCCGGGCATCGAACTGATCGTGGGCGTCAGCCGCGACATCCATTTCGGCCCGCTGCTCATGTTCGGACTGGGAGGGATCTACGTCAACCTCTTCCGTGACGTCAGCTTCCGCCTGGCCCGGGGGATCGTATGGTCCGAGCTTGAGGCAATGGTGGCCCAGACGCGGGCGTATGCGTTGCTGAAAGGCTATCGCGGCCGGCGCCCGGCCGACGTCGACGCGGTGATCGACACCCTGGGCAGGGTGGCAACGCTGGTGAACGATTTCCCCGAGATCGCGGAGCTCGACGTCAATCCCCTTTTCGCTTACGAACGTGGGGAAGGGGTTTGCGCGCTGGACGTGAAAATTACGCTGAGTGAGAATGCTCGGCAGAAGTAGAGGTGAGGGCCGGTGAAAGCAGTCTGCGTGATGGGTGCCTTCGGTAGCGGCAAAACGGCCGTGTGCCTGGGTCTGGCCCTGGCGCTGAAGGACCGGGGTTACCGGGTGGCCTTCTTCAAGCCGGTCTGGAATCCCGGTGGTCTGGCCCGTCCCACCGAGGACGACGACGCGGTGCTGATGCGGCACGTTCTGGGCATGTCCGAGTCGGTGGAGGTCATCTGCCGCCTGATCACCAGCCCCCACTACCTTCAGAAGTACGAGCGCCCGGACGAGGATCGTACCTGCGTCATGGAGGCGTTCGGTCGTGTCTCGCGCAAGGCGGACGTGGTGGTGGTGGAAGGGGCGTCGCCCCACGTGATGATGAGCCTTGACCTCGACTCGGTTACCCTGGCCCGCGAACTCGGCGCCTTTGGCATCTACGTATCCCGGGTGACCGATGACTTCAGCCTCGATACCGCCCTTTTGTTCAACGAGCACCTGCGCGCGCGCGGGCTACCGGTGCTGGGAACGGTGTTCAACAACGTGCCCCGGACGCTGCTTGACAAGGTCAAGGGCATCTACCAGCCCATCATGGAGAAGCGGGGTTTCCCCGTACTCGGCGTGATCCCCAAGCACCTGGAGATCGCCGCCCCCACCGTGTCGGAGTTCTACGACGTGCTGGGAGGGGAGATCCTGGTGGGTGAGGACCACCTTGACCGCCTGGTGGAGGACGTGCTGGTGGGCGCCATGACGCTGGAAAGCGCCCTCAGTTACCTCCGTCGCGGAACCAACAAGGCGGTGATCACCGGCGGCGACCGCGCGGACCTGGCCCTGGCCGCCCTGGAGACCAGCACCTCGGTGCTCATCCTCACCGGCGGGCTGTACCCGGACGTGCGGGTCATCGCCCGCGCGGGCGAAAGAGGTGTTCCCATCATCCTGGTGCACTACGACACCTACACCGCCCTGTCCAGGCTGCACGAGGTATCGCGCAAGATAAAACCCACCGACACCTCAGGAATCGCCCTGGCCCGCAGCAACTTCGAGCGTTACTGCGCGCCAGACAAGGTGCTGGAAGGTCTGGGGCTGCCTCCGACCCATTCCTGAGCCGTGGCCTTGCATGCCCCGCCCTTCGCGGCGGCATGCTACTGGTAGCTCTGGCACGGACAGGCAGACCGGGGAGGGAGCGACATCCGGGCAGCCGTGCGTTCGTTGCTCTTCTTCTTGGTGGTGGCGGGGTGGAGCGCCGGGGGCTTTGCGGGCGTCCTGCAGGGCCCGCCGGCCGGACTGCGTGACAGGGTCCCTCCGCCGTCCATCGAGGCGGTGGGGGCCGTGCTGATCGAGGTCGGCTCCGGGCAGGTGCTCATGGCCCAGGATGCCACCGCAAGGGTTGCCCCCGCCAGCCTCGCCAAGCTCGTGACCTTGCGGCTTGCCTGGCAGGCCATGGAGCGCTCCGAGCTTTCGGCCGACGAGGAAGTGATCGTCAGCGAGCGGGCCTGGCGCACTCCCGGAAGCAGGATGTTCATCGAGGTGGGGGAGCGCGTCAGGGTGGCGGATCTCCTCCGGGGGATCGCCATCGTCTCGGGAAACGATGCCTGTGTGGCCCTGGCGGAGCACCTGGCGGGCAGCGAGGAGACCTTCGTCGCGCTCATGAACCGGGAAGCCGATCGGCTGGGGCTGGCCGACACCCACTTCACCGACTCCCATGGCATCGCCGGCACCGCTTTCACCACCGCGGCCGACGTCGCCCTCCTGGCCTACCGCTACCTGCTAGACCACCCCGAGGCGCTGGCGCTGCATTCCGCACGGCGCTTCACCTACAGCCTGTCTCCCCGGGGTGAGCCCATCACCCAGTTCAACCGGAACGGCCTGCTCGGGAAGTACGAGGGAGCGGACGGGCTGAAGACCGGCTTCACGCGGGAGGCCGGATATCATCTGGTGGCCACGGCCGAACGCGACGGCATGCGCCTGGTGGCGGTGGTGCTGGGCGCCGCCGGCGAGACCGCCCGCGAGGAACAGGCCATCCGACTGCTCGACTACGGGTTCGGCAGCTTCGAGCTCTGGGACGTGTACGGGCAGCTTCAGCCGAACCTGACGGCCCGGGTCTGGCAGGGCAGGGACAACCGGGTCGGCCTTGAACCCGGATCTACCACGCTGGTCGCCGTCCCCCGCCGGTACGCGGGCGGCGTTGAGGTGGTCGTGCATCCCCGGGAACACCTTTTCGCCCCGGTGGCACGCGGACGGCACGTGGCGGACGCGCTGGTGACGCTTGAGGGCATGGAGCTCAAGCGCATCCCCTTGTTGGCCGCCGCCGACGTGCGCCGTGCCGGATGGTGGAAGGTCCTCGTCGACTACTTGCGGTTCGGCTTGCTGCGGGCGCTGGGCAGGCTGTGAAGGAAACCCCCGCGCCATCGACGAAGTGCCCGGAAGCCAGCATCAGCTTGTGGGAGGGATCTGCCTTGGGCCAAAAGCTCACGCTTTCCGTTATCAAGGCCGACGTGGGAGGGTTCGTGGGGCACTGCGGGGTGCATCCCGACCTCCTTGAGGAAGCGCGGCGAATGCTCGCCGGGTGCGACCTGCTGGTTGACTTCCACGTCACCTCGGTGGGCGACGACATCAACCTGATCATGACGCACCGGCGGGGGACCGATGCGGAGGAGATTCACCGGCTGGCGTGGGACGTGTTCGTCGCCTGCACCGGGTTGGCGCGGGAACGGAAGCTGTACGGGGCAGGGCAAGACCTGCTCAAGGATGCTTTCTCCGGGAACGTGCGGGGGATGGGTCCCGGCGTGGCGGAGATGGAGTTCGAGGAGCGCGAAAGCGAGCCGGTGGTCGTGTTCATGGCCGACAAGACGGAGCCGGGGGCCTGGAACTACCCGCTGTTCAAGGTGTTCGGCGATCCCTTCAACACCATCGGCCTGGTGATCGACCCCAAGCTGCACGGGGGTTTCCGTTTTGAGGTGCACGACCTGATCGAGCACCGGGCGGTGGACTTCGTGCTGCCCGAAGAGATGTACGACCTTCTGGTGTTCATCGGCGCTCCGGGGCGCTTTGCCATCAAGTCCATCTACTCGCGGCAGACCGGCTGGATCGCGGCGACCTCCTCCACCCAGAAGCTGAACCTGTTGGCCGGCAGGTACGTGGGCAAGGACGACCCGGTCTGCGTGGTCCGCTGCCAGAGCGGGTTTCCGGCGGTGGGAGAGGTGCTGGAGCCCTTCGCCATGCCCCATCTGGTAGCGGGGTGGATGCGGGGTTCGCACCAGGGGCCGCTCATGCCGGTCGCCCAGCGCGACGCCCATCCTACCCGGTTCGACGGACCCCCCCGGGTGGTAGCCCTGGGCTTCCAGCTGGCCAACGGCAGGCTCCTCGGTCCCCAGGACTTCTTCGCCGACCCCGGGTACGACCGCGCCCGGCAGATCGCCTTGGAGGTGGCCGATTACCTACGGCGCCACGGTCCCTTCGAGCCGCATCGGCTGGGACTTGACCAGATGGAGTACACCACTTTGCCGCAGGTCATGGAGAAGCTGCGGGACCGTTTCCGGGCGGTTGACTGAAGAAGGTCGCGTTTGGGAGTACGTGGGGGTCCTGCACGTCCATTCCCGTCATTCCGACGGGACGGGGACCATACCGCACATCTTGAGCGCTGCCCGCCGAAACCGCCTTGATTATGTGGTGGTGACGGACCACAACAACCTGGAGGCCGGCAAGTGGCAGGGATGGCGGGACGGAGTACTGCTGGTCGCCGGCGTGGAGGTCACCCCCACGGCCAATCATAACCACTACCTGGCGCTGGGGATCGATCGCCCGGTGACCCCCGACCGGCCCGCCGCCGAATACGTGGACGAGGTCCGGGCCCGGGGAGGATTCGGTTTCGTGGCGCACCCTTCGGACCGGGGAAGCCATTACCTGGGATTGCCCAGTTTTGCCTGGCACGCCTGGGATGTCCCCATATCCGGTCTGGAGGTCTGGAATTTCCTGTCCCGCTGGGTGGGGGCCGTCCGCACCGGGCGTGACCTTGTGCGGGGCCTGGCCGACCCCCGCAACCTGGTCGCCGGTCCCGACCCGCAGGACCTGGCGCGGTGGGATGCGCTTGGGAAGCGGCGGCGGGTGGCGGGAGTGGGAGGGGTTGACGCCCACGGCAGCCCGGGCATGCGCCTTCGTCTTCTGTCCTACGCCCGGATGTTCCGGATGCTCAGGACCCACGTGCTGGTGCCGGTGCCGTTCGTGGGCGACGACGCCCAGGACACCGGTGAGCTGCTCGGAGCGCTGCAGGCCGGCAGGTGCTTCATGGTGGCGGGTTCGGGGCCGACGGCTCGGGGCTTTCGTTTCACCGCGCGGCAGGGCCCGGCCTGCTACCACCAGGGGGACGAGGTGTGCGGCGAGGCCCTGCTCGAGGTAAGCCTTCCCGTTGACGCCGACATGCGGTTGCTTCGGGACGGCGGCCGCCTCGCCGAGGGTAGCGGCCGACGCCTTTCCCATCGGGTAGACACTCCCGGTGTCTATCGGGTTGAAGTCCACCGCCGGGCGGGGCGAAGGCGGCAGCTTTGGATACTGTCCAACCCTATCTACCTGCGCTGCTCCCGGCGGCCTGTTCGGCACGGGGCTTCCCCGGTATAATAGCATCGGAACAAGTTACCGCCGGGTCGCACCCGGCCCATGTCGGCACAGAGGAGGTCTTCCGTTGCGGGAAGCCGTGCTCAAAGCACTGGAAGCGATCCGACCCCGCCTCAAGCAGGACGGAGGAGACGTGGAGCTTGTAGACATCGAAGACGGGGTGGTCAAAGTCAGGCTCACCGGAGCCTGCGGGGGCTGCCCCATGGCACAGATCACGCTGAAGAACGGCATCGAACGTTACCTCAAGGCCAAGGTGCCGGAGGTCAAGGCCGTCGAACACGCCTGACAGGGCGTAGCCAAGCCTCAAGAGCACGCGGCCGCCGATCGAAAGGTCGGCGGCCGCCGTCTTGTGCCGCCACCCGTTTGCCGGCAGCCATGGCAGGGAATAACTAGCGGTGGGAGGTGAAGGAGAAGGTGGAGCGATACGTGCGCGATGGACACCTGCTGGCCGAGGCGGCGGCACGGGCCGAGCATCTGGCCCGCAAGCACGTCTACTGGTCCACGCGTGTGGCCGATCCGACGGTGGCGGGATTGCTGCGAAGACTGGCGTCGGGCGAGCAGCAACTGGCGGGTGAGTTCCGGCTCCGCCAGCAGTGGGGTCGAGAGCCGCGCTAGCGGCACGGAGGAGGTGGTTGCCGATGCATGGGGGAGAACTGAGCATCACCGAGGTTCTGGAAGACGTACTGCGCGACAAGCAGCACGGCTCAGAGCTCTACGGCCGGTGGGCCGCCGAGGCCTATCACGGTGAGGTGTTCCGGTTGTTCATGGCGGCCCATGAGACCGAGCAGTTTCAGTTGAGGGAAGTGGCCTCTGAACTTGAGCGCAGGCGCGGAGCGGGGCCGGAGCAACCCGTGGGCTGGGAACGGTCGCGGTTCGAGCCCGCACCCGGGCCCTACGCCCCGACCTACCCGCCGCCTGCCGTGGGACTGCCGGGAGCAGGAGCTCCTTCTGGACCGGCTACCGAGCTTTCGGGTGGAGCCTACGGCTACCGGGCCTCTCCGATCGGGGAGCACGCGGTCCGCGGAGTCGAGGTGACGGGATCGCAGACGGGGACGGAAGCCGCCCGCGATTGGACGGCTCGCTCGCAGGAAGAGCACAACGACTGATCGACGGGCGGGGCCGGAGTGCAAGTTCCCGGCCCCGCCGTCCGATGTCGGTGAACCCGGAATCGCCCGTGGGACGGGCAACGGGAAGGATTATCCCCCGGCCCGGCGAACTTTGGCAGTGCTGCCGGAGACGGCCCGAGTTAGCCGCTGGGGGTGACCGCCCTGGAAGAGCAGGTCAGAGTGCTTCTTTTCAGCAATCACCCCGTCTTACCGGGCCAGATCGCCACGATGCTCAACTCCCAGCGCTACTGCATCCGGGTTGCCGACATGCCGATCGCGTTTGACGATGACCCGCCGGATGTCATCCTGGTTGACGTCAACCATTCCCCGCTGGACGGTGAGCGCTGGCTTGCGTCGGTGCGACAGCACGAGACCACCGTCGACGTACCCATCGTCCTCGTGACCGGGAAGGAAGACCTCGAGCGGTGGATACCGCAGCTCGAACAAGGCGTCGTCGACTACGTCACCACACCTTTCGGTGCCGCCGAACTGAGGGCCCGCATCAGCCTTGTGTTGCGCACTCGGGCGATGTTCGAGGAAGCACGTGAGCGTCACCTGCGGCTGGAACGGATGTCCATTACCGACGCCCTCACCGGCCTTTACAACAGCTGGTACCTCATGCACCGCTGCAGCGAGGAGGTGGCACGGGCCAAGCGTCACCGCTACCCGGTCTCGTGCCTGATGCTGGACATCGACAACTTCAAGCAAGTGAACGACACCTACGGTCACCCGGCGGGCAACGCGGTGCTCGGAGAGATGGGAGGCTTGCTCAAAGCCAATACCCGTACCAGCGACGTCGTGGGGCGTTACGGAGGAGAGGAGTTCCTCCTGCTTTTGCCGCAGACCAACCGAGGCGAGGCCCTGGTACTGGCCGAGCGGCTCCGCAAGGTGGTTGAGGAACACAGGTTTCGTGTGGGACGTGCCTCCATCCAGCTGACCGTGAGCGTGGGGGCGGCCACCTTTCCCGACCGGGGCATCGTCGGTCATGAAACGCTGGTCAGGCACGCCGATCGTGCCATGTACCGCGCAAAGCTCGGCGGCAGGAACCGGGTGGTCGCCGGATAGCAAGCCCATACGTCGACGGTTCTGGGGGGATGGCCCGTGAGTACCGGACCGGTTTACCAGGTGGGCAGGACGTTCCTGGGAAGATTGGCGCTTGGCGCGGACCTTTTGGCTTTCCTGCGGCAGACCGCGGTGGACAACGGTGTCAGGCTGGCCACTGTGCGGGCCTTCGGGGCGGTCCAGAACGCCGTCTTCGCCTTTGTGGACCAACACACCCGCTGCTACCATGCCATCACCCTCAACGAGAACCTGGAGCTTCTCAACCTGACCGGGCGATTTTCGTGGAACGACGGCGAGCCCGAGCTGCACGCGCACGTCACCTTGAGCGACGCCGAGGGGCATGCGTTCGGCGGCCATCTTCTGCCGGGCACGATCATCTTCGCCGGCGAGTACTGGGTGCAGGAGCTGCTGGAGCGGGCAGGACAGTGACCTGCGGTCGCCGAGCCTACTTTGCAGTCACCGCGCTTTGCTATATAATGATCTACGGTAGCGGTGTGCGCCTATAGCTCAGCGGATCAGAGCGCCGGCCTCCGGAGCCGGGTGCGCAGGTTCGAGTCCTGCTAGGCGCACCATTCTATTTAGCGGAGGCGATTTGAGTGGAGCTTTGGCTGCTCCTCGGGCTGCTCGGACTGCTCGGCCTCCTCCTTGTCGGTTCTTACAACCGGTTGATCACCCTCAAGCACCGCGTGGACAATGCCTGGGCGCAGATCGACGTGCAGTTGAAGCGCCGCGCCGACCTTGTTCCCAACCTGGTGGAGACGGTCAAGGGCTACATGCGCCACGAGCGCGAGACCCTCGAGGCGGTCACCGAGGCGCGGGCCAGGCTGGCCCGCGGTGGCAGCGTGGGCGACCAGGCGCAGGCCAACAGCATGTTGAGCGAGGCCCTGCGCACCGTCTTCGCCGTCGCCGAGAACTACCCGCAGTTGAAGGCGGATCGGAACTTCCTCATGCTTCAGGAGGAGCTGGCCGGGATCGAAAACAAGATCGCCTACGCCCGGCAGTACTACAACGATAGCGTGCTGGGGCTCAACACGGCCACCGAGCGGTTCCCCACTAACCTGGTGGCGGCCCTGTTCCGCATCGGACGCCGCGAGTACTTTGAGACCCGCGGCGCGGACCGCGATCCGGTGCGGGTGCAGTTCTGACGGGGAGGAGAGGCCGGTTGCTTCACGACGCCGTTGCCGCGAACATACGACGCAGCTGGCTCATGCTCTTCCTCTTTGCCGTGCTGGTCGGCCTCGTGGCCTGGGCATTCACCTATCTCCTGGAGATGGGGACGCCGGGAGTGGTCCTGGCGGTGGCCGTCGCCCTGACCGCCGCGTGGGGAAGTTACTTTTACTCCGACCGGCTGGTGCTGGCGATGACGGGGGCGCGTCCGGCCCGCAAGGACGAATTCCCGTACCTGGTGAACATCACCGAAGCCCTGGCCATCGGGGCCGGTATTCCGCAGCCGCGGCTTTACGTGGTGGAGGATGACTGCCCCAACGCCTTCGCGACCGGTCGAGACCCGCGTCACGGCGTGGTGGCGGTAACCACCGGGCTGCTTGGCAAGCTGAACCGGGCGGAACTGGAAGGCGTGGTGGCCCACGAGATAGCACACATCTCCAACCGCGACATGCTGGTAGCCACGCTGGCGGTGACGATGGTCGGCATCGTCGCCCTTCTGGGCGACTGGGGGACAAGAAGCATGCTCTACGGTCGCCGCGGGCGGCGCTCGGGGCGTGGCCAGGGTGGGATCCTGGTCCTGCTGGCCTTGCTGCTGGCGGTAGTGGCGCCGCTGGCGGCGCAGCTTCTGCGGTTCGCGGTGTCGCGCCAGCGGGAGTATCTGGCCGATGCCAGCGCCGCGCTACTCACCAGGTATCCTCGAGGGCTGGCCGACGCGCTGCGGAAGATAGCCGCCGACCCGCGACCCCTGCGTGGGGCCGGCCCGGCCACCGCCCACCTTTACATCCATAACCCCCTGGCGAACCGGCGCGGGCAGTCTGACCTCTTCAGCACTCACCCCCCGGTCGAGGAGCGTATCCGGCGCCTTGAAAGCATGGGATGAGCTCAGGCCGCCGCGGCGGGATCGCGGGGCATCGCCAACCCTTGGGGCAGGCGGGTGACATCTCCGTAACGTGTTGGGGCGGTCTGAGCCCCACGGCACGGAACGCCGCCTCAGCACGACCGGCGAGGTCTGTGCGGGCCAGGTAGCGCCTGCCGTCCAGGTGGAGGTCGACGGCCTGCAGCTGGCAGAGGTCAAGCAGCAGTTCGTCGTAGCGGACCTCCTGGCCAAGCGCCTTTGGCCTTCAAACTCCAGCCAAGACGGTTGCCCGGCCACAGTCCCGCCACTTAATGAAAACCGGCCTGTGCCATGCCTCTTACTTCCTCATCCCGAGGGACTTGAACGTGTTTGCTGGCGGCGGTGGTCGCGTATCCAGCGCATCGCGTAGGCATCGACCCCACGCAGCAGATCCGCCGCGAGGATGGCCCGGCGGACTTGCGGATCGGTGGGGTCGGCGATGGGGCAACTCGCTCCCTTGGCGACGGCCAGCACCAGGAAGGCGGCGTTGAGGTCGGCACGATTGGGCAGCCCAAACGACACGTTGCTGGCGCCCAGCGTGACGTTCAGGCCGTATTCGGCCACGACGCGCGCCGTGGTCTCAAGGGTGACGGTCGCCGACGCGGCGTCGGTGGCCACCGCGAGCACCACCGGGTCGAGCACGAGATCCTCAAGCGGCAGACCCTCACGTTCTGCCCGGGCTACCAGCCGCGCCGCCAGCTGCAGGCGCTGCCCCACGGTGGAGGGGATGCCGCGCTCGTCGGTCAGCAGGCCCACCAGCGCCGCCCCGTACTCGCGGGCCAGCGGGACCAGGCGGTCGAGCATTGCCGGTTCCGCGGTGGTGGAGTTCAGCAGGGCTTTGCCGCGATAAACACGAAGGGCGGCCGCGAGGGCTTCGGGGTCGGAGCTGTCCAGGCACAGCGGGACGTCAACGCTGTGCTGGATGGCCTCCACCATCCGAGGCAGCCACTCCACCTGGTCAAGACCGGGCGCTCCCACGTTGACGTCGAGCACCGCCGCTCCTGCTTCCACCTGCAGCCGGGCTTCCTCCAGGAAGGGTTCCAGCCTTCCCTCGCGCAGCGCCCGGGCCAGCAGGCGGCGTCCGGTGGGGTTCAGGCGCTCGCCGATGATCACCGTGGGGCCTTCTCCGCCTACGCATACCTCGGTGCTCTGCGATCGCAAGGTGGTGGTCAGTCGCCTATGCCCGGGCACTAGTTTGCCTCCTCTTCGGGCAAGGTCAAATCCGGACGGAGCCGCCGCGCTTCGGCCAGGAAGACCTCGGCGGTGGGCCTCACCATCTCCGGCAGCGGCAGCCCGAAGGGGCAGCGGGTCTCGCACGTCCCGCACCCGTCGCAGGCAAGCCCCTTGCGTACCAGTTCGAGGTGACGCCGATCCAGCCTTGCCCAGCCGCTACGGTGGCAGAACTGCTCCACGGCCAGGACGAAGTTGATGGGGATGTCCTGCGGGCACGGAAGGCAGTAGCCGCAGCGGCGACAAAAGCGGCGGTCGAGCTCCGCCCGGTCCCGCTCGATGGCCTCGCGTTCCTCGGAGGTCAGCGCCTGCTCGCCAGCTTGCTGGGCGGCAAGGAAAGCCGCCACCGCACGATCCACTTCCTCTCGTGACCTCAGGCCGGGGATGATAACCTCCACGGGCCGGCAGGCCAACCACTTGATGGCGGCCTCCGGGCTGCTCAGCACGCCGCCGGCCAGCGGCTTCATGGCGATGAAAGGGATGCCTCGCTCGCGGGCTGTCGGGAGCAGGTCCTCAAGGCACTGGAGCTCCAGGTAGTTAAAGGGGAACTCCACCGCGGCGAACTCGCCGCTCCGAACCGCCCGCGTGGCCACCTCGGAGGCGTGGCTGGACAGGCCGATCAGCCGTACCTGGCCCTCGCGCTGCCGTTCGCGCAGGAGGTCAAGCGGTCCTTCAAGCACGCGGCAAAGTTCGTCTTCCCGGTTTATCCCGTGGAACAAGAAAAGGTCCAGGTAATCGGTGCCGAGGTTGGTGAGGCTGCATTCGAGGTCGCGGGCCAGTTCTTCCCGGTTCCGCGCCGCCGATTTGGTCACGATGAAGACCTGTTCCCGAACCCCGCGCAAGGCCCTTGCCAGGCGCTCCTCGCTGGTGGTGTAGGCGCGCGCGGTGTCGAAGAAGCGGATCCCACGCTCAAAAGCGTAGGCGACAACGTCCACCGCCGCGGCCTCCGGGATCGCCTGGATGGGAATGGCCCCAAATCCCAGGCGGGGAACCTCTGGGCCATCGGGACCGAAACGGACGCGTTCGAGCTGAGCCGACAAGCTGACGCCTCCTTGTGACCGGTGTCGCGCAAGCACGGTCCCGGGCCGAAGGTCCGGCCCGGGACCCGGGCACTACTTTCCCTTGAACTGGGGGGGGCGCTTCTGGACGAAGGCCAGGCCGCCCTCGATGGCATCCTCGGTGGCGAGGACCTTCGCCATGCACCCGAGCTCCACCTCGAGGCCTTCGTCGATGCCGCGATCGAGCCCTGCGTTGACCGCCTCGATGGTGTAGCGGACGGCCAGGGGAGCCTGCTCGGACAGCTTGCGTGCGATGCCCAGGGCGGTGGGAACGCACTCCTCAAGGGGCACCACGTGATTCACCAGGCCGGTTCGCAAGGCCAGCTCCGGTGAGATGTTGTCGCCGGTCAGAAGGTACTCAAGTGCAAGGCCTCTTCCCATCAGGCGGGGCAGGCGCTGCGTGCCGCCGTAGCCGGGGATGATCCCCAGCCGGATCTCCGGTTGGCCGAGCACCGCCTCGGCGGCCAGCACCCTGATGTGGCAGGCCATTACCAGCTCACAGCCTCCTCCCAGGGCGTTGCCGTTGATGGCGACGACCACCGGCTTCGGAAAGCGTTGCAGGCGGGTGACGATGTCCGAGCCCCGTTTGACCGTCTCGCGGGCTCCGGCGGTGAAGAAAGTCTCGCCGAACTCCTTGATGTCCGCACCGGCACAGAAGAACTTGGCCGACCGCGTGCGGATGTCCTCACCGGCGGTCAGGAGCACCGCGCGTACCTGCTCATCCGCCTCCAGCTCGTCGAGCACCGCGGCAAGCTCGCCCATGAGCGCGGCCGACAGCGCGTTGACCGGGGGACGGTTCATCACCGCCACGCCTACCGCCCCGTCCCGGCCGACCTGGAAAAACTCGTAGCCCAAAGCCGACTCCTCCCTCCCGCATTTGCAGGGCTAGAACGTGAAAAGGGTTATGCCGTTGCTCAGGTCCAGGCACTCCCCGCTGATGTACCTGGCCCGCTCGGAACAAAGAAAGCATACCGCCCAGGCCACGTCGACCGGCTCTCCTTCGCGCCGCAGGATGGTGCGTTGGCGGATCCGCTCCTTCATGTCCGGCCGCATGAACTGGAACATCTCGGTACCGACGATCCCGGGAAAGATCGTGTTCGCGGTGATCCCGTGCCTGCCCTGCTCCAGTGCCACCGTTTTCATGAGGGCGATGACGGCCGCTTTGGTGGCCGAATACCCCGCCTGACCGAACCCTCCCAGCACCCCGGCTACGGAGGAAATGCTCACGATGCGGCCCCAGCCCGCCTTCTGCATGTGCGGCAAGGCGGCGCGGGTGCAGTTGAAGACCCCGGTGAGGTTCACCCTCAGGTCTCTTTCCCACATGGCCTGTGCCATCGCCTCGATGCGCGAGACGTTGTCGAGCACCGCCGCGTTGTTGACCAGGATATGGATGCCGCCCAGATCCGAGGCGATCTGCCCAAAGGTCGCGTTCACCTGCTCCACATCGCCCACATCGCAGCGGTAGCCGGCCGCGCGCCGATCTAGCGCGCGGACTTCGGCCACCGCCTGTGCTATCCCTTCCTCGATCACGTCCACGATGGCCACGTCCGCCCCCTCGCGGGCGAGTTCGAGGGCGGTTGCTTTGCCGATACCGCGAATGCCTCCGGTGACCACCGCTACCCTACCGGTGATTCCGAGGTCCATACCGATTGCCTCCTTTCATCCACGGGGAGTCGCCCGCAGCCGATAGCGGGTTACTCCCCCCTCATCTTGCAGATCGAGACAGCCCTCTGCCTCCAGAAGGTCCAGGTGTCCCACCACTTCCGAAAGCCCGAGGAAAGCGTCGGACACGGGAAGGTTGGGGAACAGCGCCATGCAAAGCTCGTAGCCGGTCATCCCCCGCGCTCCGGCGGCCGCCAGGGTGGCCTTCACCTGCGCCTTGCGCCGGCGGTAGTGCTCAAACCGTCGTTCGAGCACCGCCCGCAGCTGCCCGAACGGCGGTCCGTGCCCGGGGAAGACCTCCTCGACTTCGAGCAGGGTACCGCGGCGCAGTGAGGCCAGGTAAGTCGGCAAGCTGCGGTGGCGCTGTCCTCCCTCTTCCGCCGGTGGCTCCAGCAGTGCGTTGCTGGAGATTTCCTCGAGGAGGTAGTCGCCCGAAAGAAGACGCCTGCCGTCATACAGGCAAAGACAGCTCGAGCTGTGCCCCGGCATGTGCAGGGTGGTCCACTCCGTGCCGCCCAGCGTCACCCGCTCTCCATCTTCAAGTCCACGGCCGAGTTCGACCGGAAGCGCCCATCGCGCCAGGCGGCGCAGTCCTTCCTGCAGACCGGCCGTCAGGCCGTGGGGGCAGCCCAACCGTGCGAACTGGGCGCGGAGGAAGTCGGCACGCCTCACCCACTCGCCGTCCAACGCTTCGAGCCATCGGGCCGCCCGAGGGAATGCGAGTACCTCGGCACCCGAAGCCTCAACCACCTCCGCCGCCGCGCCGAAATGGTCAAGGTGCGGATGGGTGATCACGACGCAAGAGATATCCCGCAGTCGGTACCCCAGCCGTGCAAGTCCTGCCCGCAGCGCTTCGCGGGCCGGAGGATACAGGGGACCCGGGTCCACCAGGGTGAGCGGTTTCCCCTCGAGCAGGTAGGCGTTTACCGCGCCCACCGGAAAGGGTGTCGGCAGGGCCAGGCGGTGAATGCTGGACAAAGGCTGCCACCCCGCTTCCGCCGATTCTGCTGTGGACGGCGGGGCCGCCCTCGGGAAGGGCGGCCCCGCGGGTTCCCACAGCACAGGCTCTAGAAGAAACCACGGCCGGCGATGGCCCGCGAGATCACCAGGCGCTGGATCTCCGCCGTGCCTTCCCATATCTGATAGATCTTCGCATCCCGCATCCACTTCTCCACCGGGAAGTCCTTCATGTAACCGTAGCCGCCCAGGATCTGAACCGCCTGCGTGGTCACCCACATCGCCGTGTCCCCCGCGAACAGCTTGGCCATGCTGCCCTCGGCGTTCTTGAAGGGGATGTTCTCCCGCTGCATCCAGCCTGCCCGCCAGACCAGCAACCTGGCCGCGTCGATGGCTGTCGCCATATCGGCCAACGCGAAGGAGATGGCCTGCTTGGTGATGATGGGCTTGCCGAACTGCACCCGCTTCTGGGCGTAATCCAGGGCGAACTCGTAGGCGGCGCGGGCTACCCCCACCGCCGCGGCCCCCACGCCCGGGCGGGTATACTCGAGCATCTTGAGCGCTCCCAGCGCCCCGAAACCGGCATTTCCGGTGCTGGGGTCGAAGCCGAGCTGGTTCTCCCGGGGAATCCGGCAGTCATCCAAAAACAGCTCCGCGGTATGCGAGGCGCGCACTCCGAGCTTCTTCTCCTTCTTGCCCATCGTCAGGCCCGGGGTGCCCTTCTCGATCACGAAGGCGCCCAGTCCTGCCCAGCCCAAGCTGGGGTCGGTGGTGGCGAAGACGACGTGCAGGTCGGCAATGCCTCCGTTGGTGATGAAGCATTTTTGGCCGTTGAGCACCCACGTGTCGCCTTCCAGCCTCGCGGTGGTCTTCACCGCCTGGGCATCAGAACCCGCCTCCGGCTCGGTGAGGGCCATGGCGCCCACGCGGAGTTCCTCACCGCAGAACATCGGGATCCACTTCTGCTTCTGCTCCTCGGTGCCCATCCCCATTATCGCCGCCGCCGCCAAGCCCGTGCCCGAAATGCAGGTCTGGATACCGGCGCAGCCCCATGCCAGTTCCTCGTTGATGATGAAATGGGTTATCGGGTCGTGGACTCCTCCGCCCCCGTATTCTTCGGGGAAGTAGAAGGTGGTCAGCCCCAATTTGTGGGCCTTCTTCATCACCTCCCAGGGCATCTCTTCCGTGGCATCGTAATGCTCGGCAACCGGCCGGATCTCCTTGACCGCGAAGTCGTGAGCCAGCTTCTGAAAGTCCTTCTGCTCGTCGGTGAGGCCGAAATCGATCATCGCTCGCCCGGCACCTCCCTGGCCCTGAAGTCTACCAACCGTTCGGTTTGGCCGGAGGGTTAATTCTATTCCTGTTGCGAAAATTCCTTCATCCACTGAGCCGAAAAACTTCCCGGCGGGGCAGAGGAGAACCGGCAGGGTTAGACGAACGCACGCTCTCCGGGGAGGGACGTAGATGCGCAAGACCGGTCAGGTGTTGTCGGTCAGGTCCGGCGGCCGGTCTACCTCGGCGCCCGGGGCTGCATCGCCGGCGAGCTTTTGCTGGCGGTGGACATCGAGGGAAGGGTCTCGCCCTTGCAGTCATCTTCCCCCCATCGGTGGTCTGGAGGAACTCCCCGGGCTGTGGACCGCGTCCCACTACCTGGAAAGACTGCGCCGCCGGGTGCCGGATACCTGCTTGCGCTGCCCCCGTGCCGACCTCTGTCGCGGCGGCTGTCCGGCGGTGGCCGCCGGTGACGGCGACGCCGTCGACGGACCGGATCGGGAACTACCCTGCACGGGTACGGACTAAGGGCCACCCAGGCGTTCTCCGAGCCCGGACAGCACCGGCCGAACGCCCTCCGCCAGCCCCTGCACGAGCTCGGCGCAGCTGGGCAGGTCGTCGATCAGGCCCACCACCTGTCCGGCCATCAGCGAACCCTCCTCGACGTCGCCCTCCAGGAAGGCCTGACGCATGCGGCTCGCCTCACGCCGGGCCAGTTGCCACCGGCCCGGTCGGCCACCCTCCGCGTCCAGCAGGTTCTCGGCCAGGCGGTTGCGCAACACCCGCACCTTCAGACCGGTCAGATGTCGGGTCACCACCGTGTCCGAACACCGGGCCGCCAGGAAGGCTTGCTTGACACGGGGATGAACCTCGCACTCCCGGGTGCAGATGAAGCGGGTTCCGAGCTGCACTCCCTCTGCCCCCAGCGCCAGCGCGGCCACCAGGCCTGCGGCATCGGCGATGCCGCCCGCGGCGACCACCGGCACCCGAAGCCGACGCGCTCCCTCGCGCACCAGCACAAAGGTGGTGAGCTCGCCCACGTGTCCGCCTGATTCCATGCCCTCCAGGACCACGGCGGGTGCGCCTGCGGCCTCGGCCCGCAGGGCCCGGGTAACCGAGGAAAGCACGGGCAGGCAGATGATGCCGTGCGGTGCCAGGCGTCGGATCACGGGGATGGGGTTGCCTCCCCCCGTGCTCACCACAGGCACCTTCTGCTCGATCACCACGTCCAGCAGGCTATCCAGCACGGGCGACCATGCCAGCAGGTTCACCGCGAAGGGACGGTCGGTCAGCCCACGGATCTCGGCGATGGCCCGTCGCAAGGAGGGCGGGTCATGGGTGCTGCCGCCCAGCGTGCCCAGACCACCGGCATTGGATACTGCGGCCACCAGACGCGGAGTGGCCACCCAGGCCATGCCTCCCTGGATGATGGGAAAGCGTATGCCGAGCAATTCGGTGAGGCGCGTGTTCACGGGGGAGCACTTGGACGCACACGGCGGCGGATCCTGCCCGTCCTCACGCGTTGACAGACCTCTTTGACTTTTGCTACAATGATACCAACCGTTTGGTTGAGCTTCGAGGCGGTGCGGGCGATGGGGGGTTCCCGGGGCAAGGAGATCCTGGAGACGGCCATCCGGCTGTTTCGCGAAAAGGGCTATCACGCCACCTCGGTTCAGGACATCGCCGACCAGGTGGGTTTGCAGAAGGGCAGTCTGTACCACTACATCACCAGCAAGGAAGAGCTGCTCGCCCGCATCATCGCCGAGGGACTGCAGGGCTACGCCCAGGCGCTCGAGGAGATCGTGGCGCAGCCGTTGCCGGCGCGGGAGAGGTTCGCGCGCGCGGTGCGCCACCACATCTCCATGATCGCCGAGAACCTGGGCATCTACACCGTGTTTCTCCGTGAGCGGCACGCGCTCACCGGCCAGCAGCGACGGCTGGTCGCCGCGAGCATGCGCCACTACCAGGCGCTGTTCGAACGCACCATTCGTGAAGGCATCGCGCGGGGCGAGTTTCGCCCGGTGTCTCCCCGGCTCGCGGCGATGGCCGTCTTTGGGGCAGGCAACTGGCTGTACCAGTGGTTCTCACCCGAGGGCAGGCTTTCGGCGGCCGAGGTCGCCGAGGCGTACCTCGATCTGTTCCTGAAAGGACTTGAGCTCGGGCCGGCCAAGAGGGAGGTGGCAGGGGTCGCGGCAACCCGGGCGGAACCGTCCTGACCATCCAACTTGCAGGGAGGGATAGGCTTGACGATCAAGGAGATCTTCGGTGAGATGGAAAAGCGGCTGGCGGCCAACCCCGCCAAGATCCAGGGGCTGAACGCGGTGTTCCAGTTCAGCCTCTCGGGCGAGGAGGCGGGGGACTGGCAGATCAAGGCCGAGGGGGGCAAGGCGGAGGTCGCCGAGGGCACGCCCTACACTCCGGGTGTCACCATCTCGATGAGCGCGGCCGATTTCAAGGAGATGGTCAGCGGCAAGCTCAACCCCACCCAGGCCTTCATGACCGGCCGGCTCAAGCTCCAGGGCGACATGGGTCTGGCCATGAAGCTGCAGAACGTCCTGATGTGAGGAGGGAGGAGGCCCGGCGCCGGCCCTTCGAGGCCGGTGCCGGGCCCGGGCCATGCTCGCAGGCACCAGGGTTTTAGACCTGACTTCCCTGGTGCCCGGCGCCTACGCCACCGGCCTCCTGGCCGACCTCGGCGCGGAGGTAATCAAGCTCGAACCGCCGGGACCATCACGATTCCCCGCCCTCGAGGGCTGGGCGGCCGCCGTACTGGGGTGCCTGGACCGTAACAAAAAGAGCGTGGCCGTCGATCTGAAGCATCCACGAGGGCTCGCCATGGCCCGCGCCCTGGCCGCCACCTGTGACGTGCTGATCGAGGGGTTCCGACCCGGGGTGGCCGACCGCCTGGGGCTCGGGTACCCGGAGCTTGCCGCCTCCTCGCCGGGGCTGATCTACTGCTCGCTTACGGGTTACGGCCAGACGGGACCCCGGGCGCAGGAGGCCGGTCACGATCTCAACTACCTTGCCCTGTCGGGGCTTTTGAGCCTGTTCGGGGAGGCAGGCCGGCCGCCGCCGATCCCGCCCATCCTGCTGGCCGACCTGGCAGGGGGAGCGGCGGCCGCGCTCGCGGTGCTGGCCGCCGTGGTGCAGCGCCGGAACACCGGCCGCGGCGCACGGGTCGACGTGGCCATGGTCGACGTGCTGGCCTCTTGGCTGCGGCCCCTGTTGACCGACGCGGCCCCCGGCCAGGTCCTCACCCGCGAGGATCTGCCGCTTGCGGGACGCTACGTGTGCTACAACGTATGGGCAACTCGTGACCACCGCTACGTTGCCCTGGCAGCATTGGAGAGGCGCTTTTGGACCAACTTCTGCAACGCGGTGGGCCGCGGGGATCTTGTCTCCGGGCAGTTCAGTTCCGCACGCCGCGGTGACCCGGTGCACGACGAACTGGAGGCCCTCTTCCGCAGCCGGACCTTGCAGGAATGGGCGGACCTGGGCACAGGGCAAGACCTCTGCCTGACTCCGGTGCTCGATCCGCCGGAGGCCATGGCCGGGGAGCTCGCGCGGGCACGGGGTTTCGGCCGGCAGGGTCTTCCCTTCCGTTGCGAGGGCTGGCAGCCTCCCGACCGGCCCGCCCCGCGGCGCGGGCAGCACACCCGGGAGGTGCTCGGAGCGCTGGGGCTGGCCGCCGCGGAGCTTGAAGCGCTCGCACATCAGGGCGTCGTACTGATGTCCGACGAAGGAGGTCGGGAAACTTGCCGGACGCCGTGATAGTGGAGGCGGTCCGCACGCCCATCGGCAGACGCAACGGAACCCTCAGCCACCTCCGGGCGGACGAACTGGCCGCCCTCAATCTGGCCGAGGTCGTGCGCCGCGCGGGCATACCTCCCGGTGCGGTGGACGACATCATCATGGGGTGCGTGACCCAGATCGGCGAGCAGGGGCTCAACGTGGCGCGGGTGGCCGCCCTGATCGCCGACTTCCCGGTAGAGGTCACCGGGGTAAGCCTGAACCGCATGTGCGGCTCCAGCCAACAGGCCGTTCACTTCGCCGCCCAGGCTATCATGAGCGGTGACATGGACGTCGTGATCGCCGCCGGCGTGGAGAGCATGAGCCGGGTGGCCATGGGCTCGGACGCCGGTCCGCTGAGCGAGCAGCTTACCGGGCGCTGGCCCCTGGTTCCGCAGGGGATCGCGGCGGAGATGATCGCCGAACGTTGGCGGATCCCACGTGAGGAACTGGACGCCTTCTCCTTCCAGAGCCACCGCAAGGCACTGCAGGCGTGGCGCGAGGGAAGGTTCGCGCGCGAGGTCATGCCGGTCAAGGTCGAGCTGCCCGAGGGTGGTGCGGTGACGGTCGCCTCAGACGAGGGACCGCGGCCGGACACCTCGCCGGAGAAGATGGCCGCCCTCAAACCGGCCTTCAAGCCGGACGGGGTGGTGACCGCGGGCAACTCCTCGCAGGTAAGCGACGGAGCCGCCGCGGTGCTGCTTATGTCTGCCGACAAGGCCCGCGCGTTCGGACTTGAGCCGCGAGCCCGGGTGGTGGCGCGGGCGGTGGCCGGGGTGGATCCGGTGATCATGCTGACCGGAGTGATCCCCGCCACGCGCAAGGTGCTCGCGCGGGCCGGTCTTGCCCTTGACGACATGGACGTGATCGAGATCAACGAGGCCTTCGCCTCGGTGGTGCTGGCCTGGCAGCGCGAGTTGGAGCCGGACATGAGCAGGGTCAACCCCAACGGCGGTGCCATCGCGTTGGGCCATCCGCTGGGGGCAAGCGGCGCCCGCCTCATGTGCACGCTGCTGCACGAGCTGGAGCGAATAGACGGCCGCTACGGGCTGCAGGTGATGTGCATCGGTCACGGCATGGCGACCGCCACCATCATCGAGCGACCAGACATCTAGGCCGGACAGGCGGCATACAGGAGTGGGGAGACTCCCCATCCGAGGTGTCGGGCGTGCGCCGGGTCAGGTTGGCGGTGTGGCTGCAGGTCAAGGCATCCCTGTGGGTGGGGGTGCTCTCCACCCTGGCGGCCACGGTGCTGGCCGGCTGGTCCCTCCCCGAATACCGCCTGTTTGCCCCTGCCGCTCCCGCCGGCGACCCCGATGAACTGACCGCCCGGTCGCCAGCACTTCACCTCGCGGTGTGGTGGGTGCTGCGGGCCCAGGCCCTGCCCTTCGCCGCCGCCCAGGAAACACCCCGTGAGCGCACGTTGATCTTGATCGACGTGGAGCAGCGCACGCTGACGGTGCTGATGGACGGCGAGGTCCGGCGGACATATCCTTGCGCCGTTGGCAAACCCAGGACCCCCACGCCGGTCGGGGAGTGGAAGGTGAGCAGCAAGAGCCACAACTGGGGCGGGGGCTTCGGCACGCGCTGGCTGGGGCTGAACGTCCCCTGGGGGATCTACGGCATTCACGGCACCAACAAGAACTGGTCCATCGGCCGCAACGTCAGCGGCGGCTGTGTGCGCATGTTCAACCACGACGTCGAGGAGCTGTTCGAACTCGTCCGGGTAGGCACGCCGGTCAAGATCGTGGGCCCCGAGCCTGCCTTCCGTCCCCGCCCGGTCTACGAGGGGAAACTGACGGGGCGCGACGTGGTGGCCTTCCAGCTAAGGCTCAAGGAAGCCGGTTTTTCGCCCCAATGGGCGGACGGCCGGCTCGGCCCTCGCACGGAACGGGCGATCCGCGAGCTCCAGACTTTCTACGGTCTTGCCGTGGACGGCCGAGGGACGCCCAGCGTCCAGCAGATCGTCGGCTTCCGGTAGGGGGTGGCGGGATGACCCGGCGGGAGGTAGCTGCCGTGCTGCTGCTCTTCCTGATCGCCTGTGGTTGTGCGCGCCCGCCCGGGTCGGCTGAGGTACCGCGCTTGCGTCCGGTGCCTCTTGACCCTTCCACGCGGTACACCCTGCGGCTCTGGGAGTTTCGCTACCCGGTGGGACCCGTGCTGCCTTTCGAGGAAGGAGGTGAGCGTCATCTCGAGAAGCTGATGGCCACGCTTGCGGCCTTTCGACAGGCGTTCCCCAACGTCAGTGTCGAGGTAACCTTGCTGGACTTCTGTGAGGGCGACCGCCAACTGGCACAGGCGCTGGACGCCGGCGACCCACCCGACGTCTTCGCCAGCTGGTGGGACTGGCCGCTTCCGGCGCACGAACTGGTGGTGCCCGTCGCTCCCTATCTCCATGCGGACGAGCACGCGCTGTACTATCCGGCGGCCTGGGGCCCGGCCTCCCGGCAGGGCGAGCCGGTAGCATGGCCCCGGTGGCTCTGCCCGCTTGTCGTGGCAGGCCGCCGCGAGGTGCTGGCCGAAGTCGGTCTGGATGTCTCCGTGCTGTGGAGCGAGGGCTGGGACTGGAACGACCTGCTCGAAGCGGCGGTCCAGGCCTGCCGGCCCGGAGCGCGCCGGGGCCTGCACTACGGGCTGGTGGCGCCCGGCGGTGAAGCCGTGCTGCGCTGGCTGGTGGGCAGCCAGGGGGCCGACCTGTTCACCCGGGGTCCCGAACTCGAACGCGCCCTGGACTGGGTGCGCAGCGCGGTGGATGCCGGAGCCATGCCGACAGGGCCTGCCGCCGACGACCGGGCCGTGGCGGCCTTCGTCGCCGGCGAAGCTGCCTTCTTGCTGGGTGCCGGTCCCGCGCTGGCATGCCACCTGGCGGGCATGCCGGAAGTCGTCCTCTTGCCGGTGCCCGGTTTCCCCGGCCTCCCAGAGGTGCGCCCGGTTGCCGTCACGCAGCTGGTAGTCTTCCGGCAGCGCCGGTTCAAGGGGCTGGAGCACACCCAGGCCGCCATGGAGCTTGCGCGTTGGCTGAGCCGTAGCCCCGAGCTTTTCCCCCGGGGATCGGTGCTGGGTGTGCCTGCCTTCCAGCCCGACCCATCCCCGGAGGTGCGGCCGGCGCTGGACGCCCTCACCGGGCCGGCGACCTGGTGTCCCGGCCAGGGTTACTCCCCCGAGCGTTACCGCGCCCTGCAGGCGGCACGTCCGCTGCTGGCCGGGTGGTGGGCCGGCCGGCTGAGTGACGGTGAGCTCGTGGAGTTGTTGGGCCAGCTCCTGCCGGACTTCCCGGAACGGTAAGCCCGGCATCAAGGATGCACGATCACCGGCGAGCCGTCGGGAAGGTGCTCGTACAGCCACCGGGCGTCGGCGAGGTCGAGGCGCACGCAGCCGTGACTGGCGGGCCAGCCCAGCTTCAGCTCCTCGTGCGGCAGAATCGCCCCCGTCGCGTCGCAGGGAACGGAGTGAAACAGGTAGGAACCGTGAAAGCGCACCCAGTAGTAGGCTCCTTCGCCGTAGCGGGGATTCCAAAAGTACTCTCCCCTCCCGGCCACCCGAAAGGTTCCCACCGGGGTAGGATGGGTCGCCGTCCCCGCGGAGGCAAGTAGAACCCGCACGAGTTCGGTCCCACGGTAGACGCGTACCGTCTGGGGAGGTGTGAGACACACCTCCACCCAGTAGCCCGTGAGGTCCTGGGTGCGCAGTGGCAGCCAAAGCTCCGGTGCCTGCTCGCCACTGGCGGCCCAGGCCCGAACGCTGGCCAGGTAGACGGTTCCCGGCAGCAGCGCCCGGGCGGGGCGGAAGGTCACCCGCGACCCCGTGACCGTGGTCTCGCCCGGCACACCCCACAGTGCGAACCGGACTTCGGCCAGTTCCTGGTCCGCCTCGAACACAAGCTCGGGGTAAAGGGACAGCGGCTGCTCCGGGTAGCGCAGCCAGCGAACGGCCGGGGCCACCCGAAAGCCCGCCTCCAACCGGCCGGCTACCGCACCTTCCGGCCCCTTCAGGCCCGGTTCCACCACCACCCGGTACCGCTGCCCGCCGCGAAGCGGGGGGTCGGGGTGGAACTGCCAGCAGGCCGGGTCGCCCTCGACGCCAAGCAGGCTGCCGGTGGCCGGAGCCCCTCCGTCTTCGGGTCGCACCACCAGCCGTTGCCGGAGATCGGTCAGGGTGACGAAGGTGTTCAGCCGCAGGGTCACCGGTCCGCGGGAAGGCACCGTCTCGGGTTCCAGCGTCCGGATGGCCGGTACCACCGGCTGCCGAAAGCTGCCGCGCAGGTCCAGGCCGGCCAGCGCCGCCCACGCGACGGGTGCCCTGATGCGGTAGTCGAGCCGCCGGCCGAAGGGAGGCTGGATTTCGGTCACCGTGGCCACCAGGAGGTGGGGGTCGAGCCAGACCTCCTTTACCAGGAGGTCGGCCGCCGGATCGGCGGATACCGACACCGTCGGCCGCCACCGGTAGCGCCCTACCGGAAGCAGGAACCGGACCACCATCACGCTGTGGCCGGGAGGACCCAAGAGATCGATCTCCACTTCGGCCGTCACATGGCGATGGAGCTGTCCGGGCAGCTTCATTACCAGCAAGGCCGCCACCACAACACCCGAGGCCGCATGCTTCCACCGCAAGCCCGACCCTCCCCGGCAGCTTACGAGAGGGTCCGGGTGTTGATGCCCGCCTGCGGGGGCAGGATCGCCTACGGGAGGCGGTGCGCGGGGTCATGTCCTTCGTCGAGTGGCTGGGAACGCTAGGCATCGTCGTCTACACGACCTGGTTCGCACGCATCAAGTGGCGCGAAGGCCACCGCCCGGCCGCGGTGGCGGCGATGCTGCTCGTGCTACTGACGCTGGCCCTGGCCGCCTGGCTGACCGTCCGTGGTTACTGAGCTAATCGGGGACCGGCGGTCCGTAGGTGAGACCCACCCATTTCATGGCTATCCGGTTCCTCACCACGATTTCCGCCCGCGGGTATTCGAGGTCCCAGTCGAAAGCCTCCCACGCCGGCCGCACGGTGAAGGTCATGCGCACCCGGCGGCCGAAGCCGAAGATGTCCGCCGCGAGCTCCTGCTGGGTGCGGCGCACCAGCGCGGCCATGCGCCGGTTCAGCATTTCTTCCACCCCACGCGCAAGGGCCTCGAGATCCCCCGGCCCCAGGGGATCCTGCCGCGGGGCCTCCGCTTCCTGGACCTCCGCCCGCAGGAAGATGCTCACCTCGATGCGCACGGGTTCTCCCTCCCGCCGCCTCACGCGGACCCGGGGGTGGGCGGCGCTGAGCATCAACGTCAACGGGTACTTGGGGTCGCGAGGGTCGTCTACCGTAAGCGTGCCCTGGCGCCACTGTCCCGCGAGCATGAGCCACCACCGGGTTTCCTCGACATCGAGCTCACCCACCAGCGACCCCCCGTGAAAGGCGGCGGCGCCCACGATGCGGGCCTGGCTCTCGCCGGCTTTGTCGACCAGCGGTGTCACCGCGTGCACGGCGCTGACCTCCATGGTCGACAGGAAGTCGCTCATCCTCACCAGGGGGCTTAGGCCGGCGTGGTGACCCTGGCGCAGGAGGTCTTCCAGGTACTTGGACGGCCTTGGTTCCAGCTGCGGACGGATCTGCAGCAGGGAGGCGGCCCGTCCCTTGGTCACCAGCAGCGGCACGTTGCCGCGGAATTCGGGCAGGCGCTGCAATCCACCCAGGTGGCGGGCCAGGCCCCGGCGCGCCAGCTCTTCGCCCACCACCAGCACCTCGTTCTGGACGAGGGTTGGCCGGCGGCTGAGCACCAGGCCGAGGCGTTCCAGGGCCCGGCTGACGTTTGGGGCCCCCATGCTGATCAGCAGTGTCTGTTGGGCCGGGCTTGCCGACCCTCCCTGCCCGGCACCGCCGCCGGGGGGGCCGCCGCCTCCCGCAAGGTTGCGGGGGATGGACAGCTGGAAGCTGACTTCCATCTCCTCTCCCTCGCCCGCATCCAGCCCCAGCGCCAGCACCAGGGCGAGGTTGTTGATCTCCTCAAGATCCCAGCAGCCCGGCTGGCCGAGCGCCACCATCGCGCAAATGACCAGGGTGACCCACCGCTTAAGGTCCATCACCCCGTCTGTTCCTTCCCGCGGCGTCGAAGTCCGAGCAGG
This sequence comes from Symbiobacterium thermophilum, assembly GCA_020725145.1. Lineage (GTDB taxonomy): Bacteria > Bacillota > Sulfobacillia > UBA995 > UBA995 > DYFO01. Next base: position 8,744 of record DYFO01000007.1, on the reverse strand, counting down.
TACATGACCAGCGGGACGCCCACCACGACCGTCCATCCCCACTCCCGCAGGCCCCGAAAGTCAAGGGTGGCCGCCTCGCCGCCCGACCGCGGTACGGCGGCGAGGAGATACACCAGGAGGCCCGTGCCCGGCACCAGCGGGCGGAAGTGCGCGAGGCCCGCGTATTGCGCCAGCATGATCACGGCGGCGAACAGCGTGGCCCCCAGCTTGAGCACGGCGGTGAGCATCCACAGGAACACGAACAGCGCCTCCACCCGCTCCACGAACTCGCCGATGTTCAGCGAGCGGGCCAGCATGAAGATGGGGAAACTGAGACGCTCGGCCCCGGGCACCGAGAACACGGCCACCGTGAGCACGGAAATCGCCGACAGGATCAACCAGCCCACCCCGATGGCCAGCGCCCCCGTGCGCCAAAGCTCCGACCGGCGCCGGAAGGCGTCGACGATCAGGAAAAGCAGGAAGAACTCGCCGTAGAACCCGCTTGCCTTCCACCCCTCCAAGGCCACCGGCCCAAGGCCCGGCCCCAGCAGCGGCCACAGGTTGGTCAAATCCGCGAGCGGCAGCGTGCCGGCAAGCAGGGCCACCAGGAAGAAGGCCAGCACGAGGCTGAAAAGCATGGTCGCCCGGACCAGCGTTTCAAGACCGGCGGCGGCGCTGAGGCCTGCGAGCACCACGATGGTGGCCGAGATGACGGGCACCGGGGTCCGCGGCAGCAAGGCGGTGCTGAAGCTTTCGGCGAACTGGCGGGCGGTGAGCGCGGTCACGAAGAGGAAGCCAAGCCACACCGGGAGGGTGAGCAGTCTCCCGAGCACGGGCCCCGCCAGTCTGATGCAGACCGGCACCATGCTCTCGCCGCGGAAGCGGCCCATGGCCGCCAGTCCCAGGGCCAGGGCGGCCAGTGCGATCAGCGCACCCGCCGCCAGCGCCAGCCACCCCGCGCTGCCGGCGGCCAGGGTCAAGAACCGCGGGAAGGCCACGAACACCTTGGCGGCGATGGCCACCACCAGCATCACGGTGACATGCGCGCCGTCAACGTGGCCGCTCCGGCTGGCCACGGGGTCCGCCACCTCCTTCCGCTTCGCCGGCGAGTTGCGGGTCCCAGCGCCGTTGCACCGGCCGCTGCGCCAGCGCGTCCAGCGGACGCAAGAAACTCGGCCGCAGGTGCAGCTTGTAGACCGGGCCGCGGACCACGATGTCGGGGCCGGTACCGCGGAATGGCGCGATAGGAGACATGTACGGAACCCCGAAGGACTTGGTGCTGCACAGTACCAGGGCAATGACGTACATGCCGGCGGCGATGCCGAAGAACCCGCTGGTGGCGGCCAGCAGGATGAACGCGAAACGGTACGGTCGCAGCAGCATGGCGGCGCAGTAGTTGGGGACGGCGAAGGAGCCCAGCGCGGTTAGCGCCACGATGATCACCAGGATGGGGCTGACCAGGCTGGCCGTCACCGCCGCCTGGCCGATGATCACGGCGCCGACGATGCCGATGGTTGGACCGATGACCGAGGGGATGCGGATGCCCGCCTCGCGGATGAGTTCAAAGCTTATCTCCAGCAGGAAGACCTCGACGACGCTGGGGAAGGGGACCGCCTCGCGGGCGGAGGCGATGGCCAAGGCCAGCTCGGTGGGGATCATCTCCTCGTGGTAGTTAACGAGCGCCAGGTAAAGGGCAGGAAGTAGCAGGCTGGTGAAGATGCCGAACAACCGAACCAGCCGCAGCGCGGTACCCAGCGGCCATCGGAGGTAGCTATCCTCGGGACTGTGAAAGAAGCCCGTGAAGGTCATCGGGGCCACCAGCGCGAAGGGAGAGTCTCCCACCAGCAGGGCAACATGGCCGTCGGCCAGAAAAGTGGCGACCCGGTCCGGCCGTTCGGTGGCCAGCATGGTGGGCAGGAGCGCCGGAGCGTCCTCCAGCAAGTCCTCGAGCATGCCGGAGTCGAGCACGCGGTCGGTGTCAACCGTGCTGAGTCGTCGCCGCATTTCGTCGACGAGGTCGGGATTGGTGAGCCCATCGACGTAAAAGAGCACCACGTCGGTGCGGGTGAGTCGGCCGAGCTTCCAGTTCTCGGCCACCAACGCGGGGCAGCGAAGGGCCCGCCTGATCATCGCCGCATTGACGCGAAGGTTCTCGGTGAAGGCCTGCTTGGGTCCGCGCACCACCACTTCCGAGGTCGGCTGCTCCACCGCCCGAGACTTGAAGCCCCGGACTTCGACCACCAGGCCCCTCGCCTCGCCGTCGAGGAACATGGCGGCGTTGCCGGCCAGTACCGCTTCCACCAGCGGGGCCAGCTCTTCCAGCACCTTGACCTGATTATGGGGCAGGAGCAGATCGGCTACCATCTGGGCGCGGCGCCTGCGGGGCAGGGGCCTTCCCGCACGCGCCAGGACCATCAGCGGTTGCAGCACCGCCAGGTTGAGCTGATCTTTGTCGACAAGCCCTTCGATGAAGACCAGTGCCGCCCGCACGGCGGGGGAGCTGCCCACGCGGAACTCCCGCACCACGATGTCGGAGTTCAGCGGGAGGCGGAAAAGACGGCGCAGATGGTTGAGGTTCTCGTCCAGGCGGGCACTGACCGTCTCGCCCCACAGGGCGTCGTCGCCGGGACCCTCAGGCAGACCCGCGGGTTGTTCCCGAGTTCCCGCCGGTGCGGGACCGCCCTCTTGCGTTCCGGGAGGACGGTAGGACCGGCGGCGCCCCAGCGAGAAACTCCGGCGCGCCCGATTGGGGGCGGGTCGGAGGATATCGGCCAACTTGCCCAGCCACGTCTTCGGCACCGCGCATCGCCGCTCCTTCGCCGAGCTTAGCTTGACCGGGCGGCGGTACCTTTATGGCGGGCCGGGCAAGCTAAGCCTATGAAGCTGGCGGAAGTCGTCCGTCTTATGGCCCGCAGATGGGCACGGTGGTTGGGCCTGCCCTCCGACGATCGCCGGGCGGAGTACCGCCGGGCACGCAGTAGCAAGGCGTCCGACGATGTGGCGGAGCGCCTGCTCTTCGAGCGCCAGCATCACCGGCGGCCGCGCTGCGTCGCGGCGTACGACCGATTGATCCGGCGGATGCGCCGGTCTTCCCGAAGGCAGGATCCTGCCCGCCGCGATGCCGAATAGCATCTCCACTCCCCGTCGACCGCGATATAGTAGATAAACGGGCGAACCGCGTCGGGGAGGGATGCGCGCGTTGCGGCTGGAAGTCATCACCACCGTTGAGGAGGCCGGTGCCGAACGCCTTGACGGTCGCCTGGTGATCGCGGTGGACGTGCTCCGAGCCACTACCACCGTCGTCACCGCCTTGGCCCACGGCGTCCTGGGGGTCTGGCCGGTACCCAGCCCGGCGGAGGCGGAGGCGCTGGCACGCTCCATGGAACCCGGTACCTGCCTCCGCGGAGGAGAGCGCGGCAGCTTCCGGCTTCCCGGGTTCGACCTGGGAAACTCCCCGCTGGAGTACACGGCCGAGCGGGTGCGGGGCAAACACCTTATCCTCACCACCACCAACGGCACCGCCACCATCCGCCGCGCCTCCTGCGGCAGCCTGGCGGCCGTCGCTTCCCTTCTCAACGGGCACACGGTGGGGACCTGGGCCGCACGCCAGGAGCTTGATGTGGTGGTCCTGTGCGCCGGGACCCGCGGGCGGTTCAGTCTGGACGACGTGCTCTGTGCGGGCCAGGTGACAGATGCCCTCGTCGAAGCCCGCCACGGCGCCGTCGAGCTTTGCGATCTGGCGGTGGCGGCACGTCAGCTGTACATTCACCATAGGGCCGATCTGCCCGGGGCGCTTCGCTCCACCGAGCACGGCCGTCGCCTGCAAACCCTCGGGTTTTCGGCGGACGTGGTCTACGCCGCGCAGGCGGAGTTGTGGCCGGTAGTCCCGGCCTACGCCGATGGGGTGGTCAGGCTGACCTCGTGGGGGCCGGGCGAATAGGATGCAGGAGACGAAGGGAGGGCTGGCAAATGGCCGAGCTGCGTTATCCGACCGAGCGAGGAGCCGTCGGGCCGGGGGCGGACCCCGGGCCCTCTATCCCCCGGCTGTTCAACTGGCTCGGGACCGAGGAACAGCGCGAGCGGGCCCGCTACCTGGGAGGGCTGGGCGGCGAGGCGGACCGGCCCAAGAGCGCGTCTGGACATGAGCCGCCATCCGGCCAAATCGCGGCCGCGGGCTCGCCCAACAGCTCGAGGGGGTCGCGCTCGAGCACGAACCAGGGGTTCACGGGAACCAGGCCGACGCTCACCGTCCAGTGAAGGTGGGGACCGGTGGAGAACCCGGTGGAACCCACCCGTCCGATGGCATGACCGGCCGGCACCTCCTGCCCCACCTCGACCAGTATCGTGGATAGGTGCAGGTAGAGGGTGAACAGGTTGAGCCCGTGATCGAGGATCACGGTCTTGCCGCTCACATGCAGGTCCCCGGCGAAGGTGACCACACCTCTGGCCGCGGCCGTCACCGGCGTGCCCTGTGGCGCGGCGATGTCCAGCCCCGAGTGCGGGTTTCCGCTGGGCGCATGGTTGATGTAACGTCGCTGCCCGTAGTCGGTGGTCAGCCGGCCCTCCACCGGCATCAGAAACGGACCTTCCCACAAGGGCTCGGTCACCGGGGTTGCCCGGGCGGCGGTCGTCTTGGCCCGGTCCTCCGCCAGGTTGGCCGCGGTGAGCAGGGCGGTCAACGTCTGTCCGGCCTGCAGGTGCTGGACGGGGAACTGGCGCTCGCCCACCTCGACGACGGTCAAAAGCGGGTAGAGCTCGCCCCTGGTGGTCAGCACTTCCACCTCCAGCTCATAGCGTCCGGGCGGCGTGGTGCTCGGGATGCCCACCAGCGCCACCATGGCCTGACCTTGCCGGAAGAAGCGTGGTTCAAGGTCGAGCACCCGGGCCGAAACGCCGGCCACCCGCAACATGCGCTCTCCCCGGGGGCTGTTCAGCGTGAGGCCGACCAGGTCGCCTGGAAGCACCACAGCAGGTTCGAAGGCCAGCTCGCAGTGGAAGGCCTCGCGTTCCCAGGGCAGGACCAGGGTGATCGCGACCACCCCGGTGAACACCGCTCCCAGCACCAACCACCACAAGGGACGCCATCTCCGCAACGGAACCCCGCCCTCCGCCCCCAAGTACCACGATCCTCCCCGAAAAGCCTGCCTTGGGCGGGCAGGCAATTGCCGGGAAGTCCGCGAATCACGTGCCTACGGGGAGGCATGATGGTGACCGGCGGGACCATCCTGGTGGTCGACGATGAGCCCCACATCCGGGAGCTGGTCAAGGTGTTCCTCGAGGCCTCCGGCTATCGCGTGCTGGAGGCCGCCGACGGCGAGACCGCGCTGGAGCTTGCCCGTAGCTCTCATCCCGACCTGGTGGTGTTAGATCTGATGCTGCCGGGCACCGACGGCTGGGAAGTTTGCCGGCGGCTGCGACAGGCCTCCGGGCTTCCGATCATCATGTTGACCGCCCGCACCGACGAGGTGGACCGCGTGGTAGGGCTGGAACTCGGAGCGGACGACTATCTCACGAAGCCCTTCAGCCCCCGTGAACTGGTCGCCCGTGTGCGTGCGGTGCTCAGGCGGGCGGGCGAGCGCGCCGGGCGGCCGGAGACCGCCGATTGCTCCGGGCCTCGACGCCTGGCTTTCGCCTGCTTCGCCCTGGATCGCGAGGCGCGCGAGCTCACGGTCGACGGCAAACCGGTCCCCTGCCCGCTCAAGGAGTTCGAGCTTCTGTGGACCCTGGCCACCCACCCCCGGCGAGTGTTCACGCGCGAGGAACTGCTCAACCTGGTTTGGGGCTACGATTATTACGGAGACCTGCGAACGGTGGACGTGCACGTGCGCCGTCTGCGCGAGAAGATCGAGCCCGATCCCGCCCGGCCGCGCTACCTGAAGACGGTCTGGGGAGTGGGCTACCGCTTCGAAGGAGATCACCCCGCATGAGCTCCCTTCAGGTCAGGCTCACCTTGAGCTACGCGCTGGTCATCATGCTGGCGCTCGGGGTAGCAGGTGTCTCGCTGTACGGCCTGACGACCTTGCACGCCCTGCGCGGGGCCCGCGCGGCGCTCCTGGAGCAGGCCGTGGAGGTCGCCCGCTCCATCGGGCTGGTGCAGCTGGAAACGCAGGCCCGCACGGAGGCGGCGCTCGGGGCCGAACTGCGTCGCACCGGCTTGATCCTCCAGTTGGCCGCGCGGTTGACGGACGCCCAGATCACGTTGGCACGTACCGACGGCACCGTGCTGACTTCGTCTGCCGGCCTGCGTACGCTGCCCCGCGCGGCAGCCGGTGTGGTGGCGGAAGCCCAGGCCGCCCAACGCCCACTTGTGCGCCAGCTGCCGGCGGGCGAGGACCGTCCGGCGCTGGTGGCGGTGGTCCCGCTCACCACCGCGGTGGCCGACCGTCTCCCGGGTACCGCAGCCCACGATCTGGCGGTGGTGCTCGTCCGGCCGGTCAGTGTTACAGGCCTGGCGGCCACGGGCCTGGTTCGCTCCCTGGCGCTGGCGGGCCTGGTGGCGCTGGCGGTCGCCCTTGCCCTCGGCGTGGGGCTGGCCGGCAGCGTGTCGCTGCCCGTACGACGCATGGGAGAGGGCGCGCGCCGCCTCGCCGAAGGGGACTTCAGCGCCCGGGTGGATGCCGTTCTCCCGGGCGAACTGGGCGGGCTGGCCCAGGCCTTCAACCACATGGCCTCACGTCTGGGGAAGCTGGTCGCCGACCTGGCAGGCCAAAAGCAGCTCTTCGAGGCGATGGTGGCCGGACTGGGACACGGGCTGGTGGCGGTGGACGGCGAAGAGAACGTGGTGCACCTTAACCCCAGGGCTGAGGAGCTTCTGGGGCTGCCGACGGACTCGGGTGCCGGGCGCCCCCTCCGTGAGCTGCACGCCGAGTTGGGGGAGCTGGTGGGCCGCGCCGCGGCCGCGCGCCGTCCGGCAACCGGGGAGATAGCGGTGGCCGGACAGAAAGTCGCGCTGGTGGTGGCCACGCCGATGGGGGAGGGCAGACGCGGTGCCGTGGCGCTGTTGCAGGACGTAACCGCCGCCCGGCAGCTTGACCGGATGCGCCGGGAGTTCATCGCCGCGGTCTCCCACGAGCTCAGGACACCGGTGACCGCCATCCAGGGCTTTTTGAGCGCCATTCGCGACGGCGTGGCCCGCGACGCCCGGCAGCAGGAACGCTGCCTGGCGATCATCGAGGAGGAAACCGCCCGACTCTGCCGCCTCATCGACGATCTCTTCGAGTACGCGCGGCTTGAGTCGGGGCAGGTAACCTTCCGCTTCGAGCCTGTGGACCTCACACCGGCGCTGCGCCGGGCCATGGCAGCCATGGCGGCGCTGGCAGCGCGGGAAGGGGTACAGCTTGTGGCCGAGCTCCCATCGTCCGTCGGCCCCGTGCTGGCCGACCGCGATCGCATCGTCCAGGTGGTAACCAACCTGCTGGGCAACGCCCTCCGTTTCACCCCCGAAGGCGGCAGGATCACCATCCGGGCCTGGCAGGACGACGAGAACTGCCACGTGCAGGTCTCGGACACCGGCGCCGGCATTCCCCCCGGCGAGCTCGAGAGGATCTTCGAGCGCTTTCACAAAGGGCCCGAGCACGGAGCCCGTCGCGCGGGCGGGGCGGGACTGGGCCTGGCCATCGCCCGTCATCTCGTGGAAGCCCACGGCGGCCGCATCCGGGCCGACAGCCGTCCGGGGGAGGGGTCGGTTTTCACGTTCACCCTTCCCCTCGCGCAACCCCATTGTTAGCACAGTGTTAAACTTTCCGCAAAGCTTCCGCAAACCGCGCATGCGATGATGGTGCCGGGGAATCGGTCCTCACTTCACCGCGAAAGGGGAGATGCGTAGTGAAGCACGTCCGAAGCACCGGCCAAACCGTGGCGCTCGTGCTGGTGGCCGTTCTGCTGATCGGGGTCGCCGCCCCCGCGCTGGCCCAGGACGCCGCCACCTCGGAGCCCGTGCGCCGGCTGCTGGAGGAGATGGCTGGAAAGCTGCATGCCGCCCTCGAGGAAGCGCGGGCCGGCAACGCCCAGGCCGCCGTCCAGGGCGTGCAGGCCTACCTTGGGTTGCTGAGGCAGCTCGACCAGTTGCTACCTCCGCTGCCCGCGCAGCCGAAAGATGCGCCGCCGTCGACAGAAGCTCCGAATCCTCGGCCGGCCGGGGTGAAGGAAGCCCTGGAACGCCAGGGCGCCCTGCTGGCCGCCATCGCCCACCTGCTCCCGCCAGAGGCTCGGACCGAGGTCTTCGAACTTCTGCGTGCCGAGATCGAGGCGGGATACCAGCATCCGCAGATCCTTCGCCTCGTGCGCAGGGCCATGGCCGAGGCCGCCCAGCGGCTCCGCCGGCAGCAGCTCGAGCAGGCCCTGGAACGTGCACGGGCGGCGCTGGAGAAGGCAATCGAGCGGGCCACCCGCCTGCAAGCACGAGCGCGCGAGCTGGAGGCGCGGCTTGACGAGATCACCGACCCGGCACGGCGGGAACTGGCCGCCAAGCGGGTCAAGCTCGCCTGGCTCGACCATGAGATCGCTCTCAAGGTGGTGGAGAGGTTTACCCTGCTGGTCGAGATCCTGGAGGAGCAGCTGGCCCGGCTCAACCCTGCTCCTTAGAAGCTCGGCATCGCATGCGACATCCGCCCGGGGCTGCCCCCGGGCGGATGTGCGAGAAGTGCTGGGCCTCGACGCGGCCCACATATTGGAGCGTTGCGGCATCTCATGACCTCACCATGCGTGAGGTGAGCGTGTACAATCTTTGTAGGTGACGGGAGGTCGTGAAGAGAAGAGACCTCACC
>DYFO01000066.1 GCA_020725145.1 Symbiobacterium thermophilum | reverse complement strand
TTGGCGCGCGCCCAATCCGATAGCTTTATAGGCATAATATACCAGGGAAGCCCCCGGATTTCAATTAATCATTCAGCAGTTGCCGACCCCCACCGCGTAGTACCCGCCGTCCGGGCCGGGCAAAAGCTCGGAGCCGCTCAGCATCCACCAGCGCAAGCCCAGGGATAGCAGGAAGATCACGGCGAGCGCGAGCAGGCGTAGGGACGGCTCCGGGAGACGCAGGTTCATGTGATCCCTCCGGGGGCTTTTCCAGAGGAATTCTCCCCTCCGAGGACTCTCCCTCTCAGGGCAGGCGACCCACGGCGAGCAGGGCCAGTCGTAGTGCCAGCACCAGGTAGCCGAGTCCCAGCCCGCCGAGCAGCCATCGGATGCGCCTGCATCGCCGGCTACGCCAAGACAGCGGCGCCACCTCCGGTGCGAAGCCTCTCCCCCGGAAGGGCGGTCTATCCCCGCCCGAAGACCGCGGTCAGCGGAATCCCTGGCCGTACAGCCGTGCCGCACGTTCGTGCTCGGCAAGCGTGTGACTGAAGACATGGGTGCCGTCGTTGCGCGACACGAAGTAGAGGTACTTCACCTCGGCCGGGTATAACGCCGCCAGCAACGACGCCTTGCCGGGGTTGGCGATGGGCCCGGGAGGCAGGCCGGGATGACGATAGGTGTTATAAGGCGAGTCTACCTCCAGGTCTCGTAGCAGCAGGGGCTCACGGGATGGTTTGTCCAGTGCGTAACGTACCGTAGGACACGCATCGAGCTTCATGTTCAGGCGCAGGCGGTTGTGAAAGACGGCCGAGATCACGGCCCGTTCCTCGGCCACCACCGCCTCCCGCTCGATGATCGAGGCCAGCGTCACCACCTGGTGAATCTCCATCCCGAGCTCAAGAGCGCGTTCCCGAAGCTCCTGGGTCAACACCGCTTCCATGCGGTTCAGCATGGCGCGCAGGATCTGCCGCTCCGATACTCCCCGGGCGAACAGGTACGTGTCGGGAAACAGGTAGCCCTCCAGCGGTTCGCGCAGACGCGGATCTTCGGGGACCGAAGTCGGACGCAGCGAGGGATCCCGCAACAGCGCCCGGAAAACCTCGGGATCGCCCCACCCGCGGTCTACCAGGAGCTTGATCACCTGCTGGACGGTGAGCCCCTCGGGGATCGTCACCGGGTACTGCACCACCTCACCCCGGAGCAACCGCGAAGCCAGCTCCAGCGCGCTCATGCCCGGGCCAAGGCGGTACTCCCCGGCCTTGATGTGGGAATCCTCACGTCTTATTCGGAGTAACAGCCGGAAAAAGAGTCGGTCGCGGATGATACCCTCGTGCTCCAGCAGGTCCGCGACCTCGCGAGAGGAAGCTCCAGGCGGAACGGTCAGCACCACCGTGCGGTCCGAACCGGGCTCGAGCGGGCCCAACAGCAGCCAGCCGCCGATTCCTGCCAGCACCGCGGTGGTGACAAGGGCCAGCGCCAGCCGTCGCCAACGCCAGGCCCCCGTCCAAACACCCCATGCTTTCCGGAAAACAGCCCGGAAGTCCCGGGACGCTCCTGCCTTAACGCGGGTCCTGCCCAGAAGCGGCCCTCCCCCTGGGGTCAGTCCTCCTCTTCTTCTTCTTCCTCGTCCTCGTCGTCTTCGTCGTCTTCGTCTTCGTCGTCGTCGTCTTCGTCGAAGTCGAGATCTTCCCCTTCTTCCTCGAGGAGCTCGTCCCAGGCGTCCACTACCCGCTCCCACTCCTCGTCGTCCTCCACGTGGACCAGGACCTCTTCCCCGTCGGCATCGGTATCCATGCGGAGGATCACCGCCTCCTCCGCGTCCTCTTCGCCCAGCGGCACCAAGACGGCATAGCGGCGGCCTTCCACTTCCAGCATGTCCAGCAGCTCGAATTCGTGTTCCTGTCCGTCCTCATCGGTGAGAACTATGGTGTCCTCCCGTTCCGTCACGGCTACCACCCCGATCCTCCAGCAGTGTATCCATATTACTGGTCCCCGGTCCCAAAGTCAAGGCAACCGCGGTCTACCCGCCTTCTGCGCCTGCCGATCCAGGTAGGCCTGGAGCACCATGCAGGCGGCCGTCTGGTCGACCACGCGGCGGCGCCGCGCGCGGCTGAGGTCGGCCTCCAGCAGGCTGCGCGTGGCCGCCACGCTCGACAGCCGCTCGTCCCAGGTGTCGACCGGCAACCCCGTGACCCGACGTAGGGCATCGGCGAAGAGCAGCGCCTTCTCCGCCTGCGACCCCGGGGTACCGTCCAGTCGCAGCGGAAGGCCTACCACGATACTGGCTATCTCTTCCCGACGGCAGAGGCTGGCAAGCCGCTCGAGATCCTCGTGCCGCCCGGTGCGTTTCAGGCTCCCGCGCGGCATCGCCACCGTGCCCGTGGGATCGCTGATGGCCAGCCCGATGGTGACCTCACCCAGATCGATACCCAGCACGCGTCCGCCTACCCCTGTCCTTCCCTCCATGTCACACCACCCGCAGGCAGAACTCGGGGCAGGCCGCCCCGCAGTACCCGCAGAGCAGGCACTTCCCCGGGTCGGCCACCGGGCGGCCGGCGACCAGGGCCAGGGCGCCCTGCCGGCATGACTCCACGCAGCGGCCACACCCGCCGCAGCCCTCCTCGACCTGCAGGCGGCGTGGGATCGCCTCGAGCTCCGCGGTCAGGGCCGGGGGAACCTCCTGCCCCGCGAGGACGGCCAGGTTGGCCTCCAGCTCCCGGATGTCCCTGATGCCTACGGCGATGGCGTCCACCCAGGGAAGGTCGCGCACAAAGGCTAAAGCGGCAGCTGCCTCCCTCCTTAGCAGACCCCCTCCCAGTGCCTTCATGGCGTACACGCCCTTGCCCCTATCCCGGGCCAGGGCTGCCGCCCGCAGCATGTCCTCCCGACCCCCGTCGCGGATGCCCACGCCGGCCTGGTTGATCAGGGGGTGCACCACGTCCACCAGCGGATGCAGAGCCGCCGCCTCCACCGCCGCGACGTGATGGGAAGATACCCCCACCGCACATACGCGGCCGCGTTCCCGCTGCCGGGCCAGGAATTCAAGCGCCTCCCGGTGACCCTCGAGGGTGGCCCGGGAGACCTGTTCGTGAAGCAGGAAGACCTCAACGCGGTCGCGCCCGGTCTCGTCCAGCGCACGTTCGAGGCTCCGTTTCATCTCCATTCGAGACCAGGCATAGGACTTGGTCGCCACCACGAGCCCGGCGCCGGGCCCAACCTCGCGGGCCAGGGCTGCCAGGTACGGGTAGGTGCCGTAGATCTCCGCGGTGTCGAAGAAGTTGACTCCGCGTCGCCACGCCGCAAGCAACAGGTCAAGACCCGCGTCAGGCGTCAGGTGCGCCTGCAGGGGACCGATGGTCAGGGTGCCGAAGCACAATCGCGAGACGCGCAACCCGGTGCGGCCAAGCTCCCGGCATTCCATGGGCTCACCGGGCGCCCGACGGTCGTCTTGCCAGGACCAGCCCCAGCGTCACCCCGGTCACGAAACCGCCTACATGCGCCCACCACGCGACGAGCTGGCCCACCTCCGAGACGCCCACTAGCCCGCCCAGGCCGTAGATCAGCTGCAGGCCGAACCACACCAGCAGAAAGAAGGCAGCCGGCACCTCGGTAAGATGCAGGAAGAAGCCCAGCGGGACCAGGGCCAGTACACGTGCACGCGGGAAGTTGATCAGGTAGGCTCCGAGCACACCCGCGACTGCCCCGCTGGCACCGACGACCGGCCTGTCGGACATGGGGTTGGCCAAGGTATGCGCCGCGGTGGCGGCGATACCGCACAGGAGGTAGAACAAGAGGTAGCGGCCGTGTCCCATCCGGTCCTCGATGTTGTCGCCGAAGACCCAGAGGTGAATCATGTTACCGATGACGTGCATCCAGCCACCATGCAGGAACATCGCCGTCAGCATGGGGACGGCCAACTCGGGCAGCCGGCCCAGCGCGCCCGGCGAAGCCCAGTCGATGGCCCCGACCGACGCCGGGATGAACCCATATTGAAGGAAAACGCCAACCGCCTGGGCGGGGGTCAGGGTCACCAGGTAGAACCATACGCCCGCGTTGAGCAGGACAAGGCCGACGTTAACCACGGGGAAAGCCCGCGAACGGGTGCTGTCCCGCAGCGGTATCACCGGTCCCGGACCACCTCCGCCGGCACCCGGGAACCGGCGGCATGCGACCCCGAGCGCCGCTTACCCCGGTCGGTGACGCTACTTCCCTTCAAGGTAACTGCGGACCAGCTCCTCGAGCAGTTCGTCTCGTTCCACCCTGCGAACCAGGTTGCGAGCGCTTTGGTGGCTAGTGATGTATGCCGGGTCACCCGACAGGAGGTAGCCCACGATCTGGTTGATGGGGTTGTAGCCTTTTTGCTTGAGCGCCGCGTAAACCTTGAGCAGGATCTCCCGGGCCTCGCACACCTCGTCGGTACGGACCTGGAACATCATCGTCTTCTCGTGCTCGTTCTCGCCCAAGCCCCATCCCCCCGTTACTGCCATGGGGCAGCACGCGTGCGCACCTCTGTCTCCTTCCTATTCTAACTTCTCTTGCCTGTCGGTGCAAACCTCCTCGCCGTCCGGCCGGCCGGTGGAGCCGACGACTTCTCCTACCCCGATGCTTCGCCGAGCAGCCGTCGCGCCTCCGCAAGTCCCAGCGCCAGCGCGGCCTCGGTGCGTTCCGGGAAAGTGCCGCCGGCCTGGGCCAGATCCGGCCGGCCACCACCGCCGCCGCCTACCTCGCGTGCCACCAGCGCGACGAGCCGGCCGGCGTGCACGCCCCGCGCTACCAGGTCCGGGGTCACCGCTGCTACTATCTGCACCCTTTCCCGGCTTCTGGCCGCCAGCAGGACCACCCCGGAACCGACACGTTGCCGGATGACATCGCTGATGGCCCGTAAGGCCTCGGGTCCCTCGACCGCCGCCGTGGCCGCCACCAGGCGGCTGCCTCCCACCACCTCGGCGCCTTCCAGCGCCTTCTCCGCCTCCAGCACCACTATCCTACCCATCGCCTGCTCGAGCTTGCGTTCGGTCTCGCGGTAGCGCTCCAGGAGCTCGGCAACCCGGGCGGGAAGGTCATCCTGGCCCGTGCGCAGGAGCTCGCCCGCGTCGGCCAGGCATGCCTGGACCCTGGCAAGGTGGGCGAGGAGGCCGCGGCCGCTCACCGCCTCGATGCGGCGCAACCCCGAACCCACACTGGATTCGGCGACCACCTTGACCAGACCGACCTCGCCGGTGCGCCTCACGTGGGTTCCCCCGCACAGCTCCCGGCTCACTTCGCCTATGCTGACCACCCTTACCGACTCCCCGTACTTTTCGCCGAAGAGGGCTATGGCCCCGCCGCCCACGGCATCCTGGTAGCTTTGCTCCGCGCTCTCCACCGGCAGGTTGGCCAGTACCCACGCGTTGACCGTATCCTCCACCCGCCGTACTTCGTCGGCACGCAATGCCTGGAAGTGTACGAAGTCAAAACGCAAACGTTCCGGCGCCACCAGCGACCCCGCCTGGGCGACATGCTCGCCCAGCGTCCGGCGCAGCGCCGCGTGAAGCAGGTGGGTGGCGGTGTGGTTGCGGGCGACGTCCAGCCGCCGCTCACCGTCCACGCGCGCCTCGACGGTCTCGCCCCGGCGAAGCACGCCGCGCGTCACCCGCCCGGCGTGCAGAATCCGGTCATCGCCGAGGCGCCGGGCCTTTACCACCTCGACCTCGAGCTCCTCTCCCTCCAACACCCCGGTGTCTGCTACCTGGCCGCCGCCCTCCGCGTAGAAGGGCGTACGATCGAGCACAAACTCCACTTCCGCAGGGGCTCGGGCCTCCTCCGCCGGGCGGCCGTCCACCAACAGCGAGAGCACCTCGGCCCGGTCGGCGGTGCGCTCGTACCCGACGAACACCGTGGGTTCGACACCGGCCACCAGGGCCCGGAATCTGGTGTCGAGCTCGGCTTCCTCCTCCGCGCGTGCCGTCCGCGCGCGCTCGCGCTGACGGGCCATGGCCTGCTGGAAGCCCTCGCGGTCCACGGCCATCCCGTGCTCCTCGGCGATATCCTCGGCCAGATCCAGCGGGAAGCCGAAGGTATCGTACAGCGCGAACACTTCGTCGCCGCTGAGGCGGTCGCGGCCCTGGCGTCGGGCGGTCTCCACCATCTCCTCGGCCCGCCGCAGCCCCGCCTCCAGCGTACCCGCGAACCTCTCTTCCTCGGCCCGTACGACCTTGACGAGGAAATCGCCGCGCAGACGCAGGTCGGGGTAGGCGTCCCCCATGATCTCGGCCACCACCGGGATCAGGCCGTGCAGGAAGGGCTCCTCCATGCCGAGAACGCGCCCGAAGCGGACGGCCCGCCTGAGAATGCGGCGCAGCACGTAGCCCCGGCCCTCATTGCCGGGCATCACCCCGTCCGCCACCAGGAACGCGCATGCTCTGGCGTGGTCGGCGATGACCCGGAAAGGGAACCCCGCCTGGCCGCGATGGTAGCTCCGGCCCGTCCGTTCTTCGAGCGCGCGCACCAGCGGCCAGAGCAGGTCGGTCTCGTAGTTGGAGCCAACGCCCTGCAGCACCGAGGATATGCGCTCCAGCCCCATACCCGTGTCGATGCTGGGGCGTGGCAACGGGGTCGTCTTGCCCGTGGCATCCCGCTCGAACTGCATGAAGACCAGGTTCCAGATCTCCAGCCAGCGGTCGCAGTCGCACACGCCGATGCCGCAGTCGGGGCGCCCGCAACCGGCCTCCTCACCACGGTCGTAAACGATCTCGGAGCAGGGGCCACACGGCCCGGTATCGCCCATCGCCCAGAAGTTGTCCTTCTCGCCCAGGCGCACCACGCGATCCGCCGGCACCCCGGCCACCTGTTGCCACAACGCGAAAGCCTCGTCGTCTTCGCGGTAGACGGTCGGCCAGATCCTGTCGGGCTCAAGTCCTAGTTCCCGGGTAACGAACTCCCAGGCGTAGGCGATCGCCTCCCGCTTGAAGTAGTCGCCGAACGAGAAGTTGCCCAGCATCTCGAAGAAGGTATGGTGCCGGGCCGTGCGGCCGACCTGCTCGAGGTCGTTGTGCTTTCCCCCGGCCCTGACGCACTTCTGCGAGGTGACCGCCCTGCGGTAGGGACGGCCCTCCAACCCCAAAAAGACGTCCTTGAACTGGACCATCCCGGCGTTGGTGAAAAGGAGCGTGGGGTCGCCCTGGGGCACCAACGAGGAGCTGGCTACCCGGGTATGTCCCCTTTCCTCGAAGTACCTGAGGAACCGCTCGCGGATATCCGCTCCGCGCACCACTACCACCCCCGAAAAGTCGTAAGCCCCCTGCCCCTTCCTCGGCCATGCCGCAGGGGCGAGAGGGCGCCTCTCGCGGTACCACCCCGCTTGTGCCCGCACCTCGCGGTCCGGGCCTCCCAGGTACGTCACCGTACCCACCGCGCGCTAACGGGCGCACCCGTTGGCCTCGTCGGCCAGACGGCTCCGGGGAGGCCACCGGTGGTCGTTCCCTGGGATCTCGCAGCCCCGGATCCCCTCTCTGGCGGGAGCTCCCTTCCGGCTCGACCCCTTCCTCGCCCGGCAGGCTCTGGCGGCCTACCTGCTCAGGATTATAACCCTGCGGTCATGGCCCGTCAACGCTCCG
>DYFO01000006.1 GCA_020725145.1 Symbiobacterium thermophilum | reverse complement strand
CTCTCGGATCGAGAAGCTGTGGCGCAAGCTGGACCTGGTGGTGCTCGACGAGTTAAGCTACGTTCCCTTCTCGCGCGAAGCGGCCCAACCCCCGCAGGAACTCCAACCAGAAGTCGTATGTCTCGGCGGCACCCACGTCATAACCAAGCACCTCCCGCCGGCCACTCTCACGCACCCCAACGGCCACCACGGCGGCCATGTTGATCACTCGACCGTCCGCCCGTATCTTCACGGCCTTGGCATCCAGCCAGACATACGCGTGATGCCCTTCCAACGGTCGCTCCCGGAAACGGGCCATCTCGCAATCGAGCTCGGCGCAGACCCGCGAGACCTCGCTCTTGCTGATCCCTCTCGTTAGTGGTCTTCTAACCCGAAAGGAACCGGCCGATGGCCTCTTCTGTCAAGGAGCCGTCCCTATCTAAGTCTGATCCGTCCCATTTACACCACTACTGGGGACTCTATTCGAACAAAAAACGGCCCGGCTCGTCCAAACCATTCTGGAGGAGCGGCCACACCCGGAGCACGGCTATCGCTCGTGCCTCGGCATCATGCGCCTGAGCAAGGGCTATCCGCCCGAGCGCATGGAAGCCGCGGCAGCGCGGGCGCTTGCTTTCCACCTGCACTCCTATCGCAGCATCAAGTCGATCCTGGAGCGGGGACTCGATCGGGTGGTAGTCCAGCAGGGCGAGGTGGTCGGCCAGGTGTTAACCCACCCGAATGTCCGCGGAGCCGCCTACTGCGCCCGGCAAGGAGGAAGGTTGTCTACGGTCCCGTTCCTAGGCCTCCGAGCTTCCACCCGAACGGAGTCCGCTCCATGATGGCGAACCGGGTCTCGGGACCCTCCCGCTGGTTGAAAGCGGGTTCGCGCCAACGCACGTGCAGCCGCATCTCCGCCCCGACCCGGGCGAGACCGGTGAGGTCGGTGATGGTCTCGGCGGGGGCGTCGGGGTCGTAAAGGCGTATCCCGGTCATTTCCCCGCTCACGATATTCTCGACCAGCGAGTTGTAGATGCTCCAGCCGGAGTGATAGAGACAGGCAGGGTCCGGGCCAAGGTTCGCCGTGAGGCTCCGAAGGAGTTCCCCGGGCGTGAGGCAGACGTGTGCCCGAGTCCTGTCGCCCGCGTTCACCGCGGCGAAGAACGCCTCGAGGACCCCGGCCGGGTCCATCTCGGCAAGGTCGGCGTTTGCCGGCGAGTCTACGAAGACGCCCGACTGCCACACCCACTCCTCGAAGGGGAGGCCGGCTACGTCCTCAAGGGACCTGCCCCCGACCGAGGGTCCCACTTCCATCACATTGAACTGCAGCCACGCGCCCGCAATCTTGCCGTCCTTCAGCAGGACCACGATGTCGGTCAGGTAGGTGAACTGACTCTGCTCGCCCTTCCCCGGGAGCCCGCCCTCGAGCGGGGCCCGCCACACCCTCACCCGCTCACCCTTCAGGACCTCGAGGTCGAGTCCGGCGTCGCGGGAGAACTCGCTGGCCAGGGCCCAATAGAGGCCCTCCGGGTACTCCCCGTACTCGACTTCCCAGGAGGCGGGCACGACCACCCCGAAGGCGCGGGGCTCGCCCCCCGGCTCGAGCCCGTACGCGGCAAGGAACTTCTCTACGGCCTCGTGGTCCCTGGCGGCACGCCCCTCGCCGGCGAGCATGCCCAGAGCGAGAACGACGACCATGACTGAAGCGGTCAGCAAGGCCTGTCCGAGCTTCAAATTCCGCACGCGCAGTCCTCCAATCGCAACCTAACATCAGTTTCCTAGCTGAGCTTCCTGTAAATGTTGTATAGGTGAAACCGAACACCGCTTCGCTTAAACAGAGAACGCGCCCTAGGCCACGCGCACTCTCGCCACGATGAAGCCAGAGCGCTGCCAAGATCTCTAACTCGCGTCGCGTCAAGACACTCATTATGGCGAGTAGTTCGTCCATGACCACCCACCTTCTGCCCGGTGCCCTGGGAGACCCGCGGCCGTTGAACCAGATGCTACAGGAGTTCCTTCCTGGCCAGTGTGGCTGCGGAGTAGAGCCAACTGGCGGCGATCAGACCGGTGACGGCCATGCCAACCAGGATGCCGGCCGGGACCGGGTTGTTGACAGCCCAGTGTGCCCCGCGGGCGACGGCCCGGAAGAAGGTGACGATCGGGAGAAGAGTGTTCTGCAGTGACGCCAGCACCGCGATCGTAAGCGCGCACGGGAGGAGCAGGTACGGTAGAGTGGTCATGGCGGCTCGGTAGCCAAGACGGTAGTAGAGCACGTTAAAGCCCGCCATGATGAAGGCGCTGAGCCCAACCCCGCCGGCGATCACCGCCGTCCAAGCCCCCGGGCTCACCGCCCGCGCCACGTAGGGAAACACGAAGGCGGCGGCCAGGGCCACCATGGCGTACAGAACAAGCGCAACCAGGCTCGAGACGTATCGGACGCTGACAATCATGGCCGGGGTGATGGGCAGGGCCCGCAGGAAAAACCAGGACCGGGCAAGCTCATCACCGGCCGCCGCCCGCTGCACGAAGTCCAGGGATGAGATCATGATCATGGCGAGCGGCATACCGCTGGCCACGCCGGGCCCCCAGATCAGCCGGGCCAGAAGGGTGTACAGGAGTATCAGGAAGACGTTGACCAGAAGGGGCCGCCAGCGGCTCCCCAGGTCCGTACAGACGAGCCGGGTCAGCATGACTGCTCGCTCAGTCATATTGGCACCACCTGCACTAGAACTCACGCCGGGAGAACGCAGTTGCGGCGGCGGCCCAACCGGCCAGGACCAGGCCGGCAACGGTGAGGACGGCAAGTCCGGCGGCAAGCCACCGGTAGTGTGATGCCCAGGACGAGAGGTGGGCAAGGAAGTTGCTCAGGCTAGACAGCTTGAGAGGTGAGTTCACCAGGAAGGCAGGGAGGCACATGAGTACGAACACGAAGGGCATGCCCGAGGCAGCGGCCTGGTAGCCGAACCGGAAGTACACCACGTTGAAGAGGGTCATGGTGAGAAGGCTCAGCCCCAGCCCGGTTCCCACGACGGCCGCAACCGGGTGCGGGGCGGCGCCCCGGGGTGTGATAAGCGGCAGGAACCAGGCTATCACCCAGACGATGACGGCATAGGCGGCGATCACGACCAGGTTGGAGAGGAACCTCACGCTCACCACCAGGAACGGCCGGATGGGAAGGGCCCTCAGGAAGGTCCACGTATCGGCCTTGTCATCTTCAAAGGCCACCCTGGTGTTGAAAGCCCAGGTGATCACGACCAGGGTGAGCGGGAAGATGCCGGCCGCCGCAGCCGGGCCCATGGCTCCGCCGATGACCACCACCGTCACTAGGGCGGCCGGGAGGACGGCCAGGAAACACCGTACCCGGGCACCCAGATCGACGGCAACCAGGCGGGCCAGCATCATCTGCTCAGGAGGCACCGCAGCACCTCTTCCAGGCTCAACTCCTCCACCGTGACCGCTTCCGCTCCACCCTCCTGAAGTCGCCGGGCCAGGGCCAGCGAGAAGGAGTCGGTGACCGCGGTGAGCCTTTCGCCAACCTGGGCGACGTTCATCCAGTCCACCCCGCGAGGGAGAGGGCCTCCCCCGCTGAAGGAGACCCGCTTCCACCGGTACAACAGGGCGTCCGTGGGCTCGGTGACAACCACCCGGCCGGCATTGAGGATCGTGATGGCATCCGCCACCGCCTCCAGATCCGCCCCGATGTGGGAAGAGAAGAGGACGGCCCGGTCTCCCTCGTCGGCCGCCTCGCGGATGGCCGTCACCACCTCGTGCCGGACCACGGGGTCCAGGCCCGATGTTGGCTCGTCAAGAAGGAGAAGGCGTGGCCGGTGGCCCATGGCTGCAGCGAGGGCCAGCTTGACGCGAGTTCCCCGGGAAAGCGCCCTCGCCGGTTTGTCCGCGGGAACGTCAAAGCGGGCGAGGTACCCCATGTAGCGAGCGTGGCTCCACTCGGGGAAGCAGATGGACAGAAACCGCCCCAGTTGGCGGGCTGTCGATTGCGGGGGAAGGACCGTCTGCTCGGCCACGAAACCGAGGCTCGCCTTGATGGCCATCTCATCCGACCGGCTGTCCAATCCAAAGACGCTGATGCTGCCGGCGTGGGGTCTGAGGAAGTTGAGGATCAGCTTGATGGTGGTAGTCTTCCCGGCCCCGTTCGGTCCCAGCAGACCCATTACCGAGCCCGGCCGGACAGAGAAAGTCACGTTGTCCAGCAGGAAGCCGGGGAACCTGCGGGTGACCCCCGTCAGCACCAGAACGTCCCCGGACAACCCCTGCCACTCCCCCCGCCATTACCTGGGGCCACAAACCCTGTACCTTACTGTACCGGTCTTTCTGGTTATGGGTCCCATTTCCCTTCTTAATCTGGCCGCGGTAGGGACGCCGGTTACCCAGCGCCCCCCGCGCAGACCCTGGCGTGCGGGTTTCCCGCACCGGGTTCCCTCGGTTGTACTCGCATACGCGCAAAACGTACCCATCAATCGGTCTTCGCCTTGATCGTCTGCACCTCGGCTTCGTCGATCCCATAGGGCAGCGGCTCTCCATGCTTCTTCAAGCTGGCGACATAGCCCCGGATAGCGTCCTCTGCCGTCGCCAACGCCTCTTCCCTGGTTTCGCCCTGAGTGACGCAGCCCGGAATGGCGGGAACCGAAGCGACATATCCGCCTTCCTCGACTGGTTCAAGATACACAATGAAACGAGCCAACCTTCTCACCTCCAGCCATGCCGTGCCCCAATCGGAGCCCGTCGTTCCCATCACTGCATCCCGGGGGAACGCGGCGAAGACCGAGACGCAGCCCCGCAGGCGGTTGCTCCTGCACTCCGGGGCTGGACAGGGAGGAGCCGTCCTCGCCCATGTGGCAGAGGCTCTCGAATTCGTGCTCGCAGGCCTGGCACCGGAACTCCTATGTCGGCATGAACATCGCTCTCCTGCCTGCTGCTATCACCATTGTAGACCGGGGCAGGCAGGAGTAAACCCCGCGGGAGATTCCAGGGGTGGTTGTCCGCGGGATCCCCAATCCTGACACGGCTTCCCTCCACCGCTGCGCAGGCTTCGTGATAGGCCAGCTCGCCGACGATCCACCCGGCGACGCGAATGCCCTCACCGTCGGCACCAGTGGCAGGCAGCGGCGGGTTCGCAGCAGTCGACTGGGGTCACACCAGGACAATGCTTGAAGTCTTCCACGGTTTCGCCGCCACCCCTGTCACCCCGGGGGACGGAACAGCAGCGGTATCACCGATGTTGTCCGGCTTCGCTGACCCGGGGGGAAGAACGCCGGGTTAGGGAGGCGGCACTGGCAGCTTACAGGTCCCTGGGTGCCAGGGATTACGCTTCGCGTGAACATGATCCTGGCCCGGGACGGAACCCCCTACTTCCTGGAGCCAAACAGCTTCCCCGGGCTGCACACGCTGTCCGGGGACGAGGTAAGCCTTTGCTCGAGCTACATGGGGTTGATGGCTCGGGCCCTGGGCTGGTCGGCAGGCGACCTGTACCGGCGGATCGTCATGTTGAGACTGACGTCAGGCACCGGCCCTGACGCACGACAAGGAAGGAATCCTCCACATCCGGAGCGAATCCCCGAAGCACTCACCGGCCGCCGTTCGGCCCGGAAGGATCGCATGGCCCCGGACTGCGCAAGCACCAGGCACAGGGCCAACAGGAACAGCAGCGGCACGAGGTCGAAACCACTCAGTCCCAGGTAGACCAGCAGGCCCAGCACGCCGGCGGCGACGATCTCCTCGATCACGGCGGTCCACCTTTCGCGCCCCCCGGCGAAGCTGCCGACCCCTTCGATGGCGGCGTCGCACCGCTTCGTGACGGCCGGCGCAACGCCACGCGGACTCTCCGTCTTCTCATTGGGCCACGCTGGCCGACAGCGGCACTACCTCGTACAGGTATCCGCCCCGCACGTCGTAGATCTCAACGTAGACAAAGCGCTCATCCACCTGCAGGCGAGCCTGCCAGCCGGACGCCTCAAGGTGCCCCTCGGCCTCCGCCAGCAGCGAAAATGTGCCACGGGCGGCCGCCTCATAGACGAGGTAGTGAACCTTCCGATAGGCCTCCCGGAGCTCGGGCGTGCGGGCATCTTCCACCACCAGCCGGAAGCGGTCAGGTGCGAGGACCGCTCGCGCCGCCTCTTCCGCCCCGACGTAGGTCGCCCGCAGGTCATCCACGGCTCCCAACCGCAGGCGGATCACGGCCTGGCCTCCGTCCTGACGGACGGTCACCTCCTCGACTCCGGGCACCTCGCCACATCGCCGGGCGAGCGGCGAAACCACTGCGTGTCGACGGTAGAGGTGGGTGGCGAGAAGCAGGACGCCGAGCGTCAGTGACATCACGGCCAGCACCACCGGGATGCGGAAGCCGCGCAAAGTCAA
This sequence comes from Symbiobacterium thermophilum, assembly GCA_020725145.1. Classification (GTDB taxonomy): domain Bacteria; phylum Bacillota; class Sulfobacillia; order UBA995; family UBA995; genus DYFO01. The sequence continues at coordinate 56,291 of DYFO01000006.1, read as the reverse complement.
CAGGCGTCACCCTCCGATCGTGCCATTGCGTAGGATTATAGCAAAACCGCAGCTATCCTGCGAAGTGAAGGCTGCCATCATCTGGTGCACGGTGGCGGGCTTGTACCGTGCCAAGCGCCCGTGCCGTCAATAGGACGAAGGCCGCGAGGGCATCGCCCTATCCATCCGGCGAGGCATGCTCGGTTCGGGCGATGATCTCGTCCTGCAGATCCTTGTGGAGATTGCAGAAGTAGTCGCTGTAGCCCGCGACTCGAACTATGAGGTCCCGGTACCTCTCGGGCTCATCCTGAGCCGCCCGAAGGGTACCTGCACTCACCACGTTGAACTGGATGTGGTGGCCGCCCAGACGGAAGTACGTGCGGATCAGGTCGGCCAACCGGTTGAGGCCACTCTCCCCCTCAAGGAGCTGGGGAGAGAACTTCTGGTTCAGCAAGGTTCCGCCCGTACGCGCGTGGTCCATCTTGGAGGCCGACAGAAGTACTGCCGTTGGCCCTCGCCGGTCCGCCCCCTGTACGGGAGAAATGCCCTCGGACAGGGGTTTGCCGGCCTTTCTGCCTTCGGGAGTTGCCCCTGTCACCGAACCGAAGTAGATGTGGCAGGTAGTCGGGAGCAGGTTTATCCGGTAGACTCCCCCCTTGGTATTGGGTCTTCCGTCAACGCTCGTGTGGAAGGCCTCGAAGACTGCCCGCATGATGGAATCGGCACGATCATCGTCATTGCCGTACCTGGGCGTCTTGTTGAGCAATAGTTGACGGACCTCCTCACAGCCCTCGAAGTTGTCCAGGAGTGCATTGAGAAGCTCGTCCATGGTCAGCGTCTTCTTACAGAACACGTGGTGCTTGATCGCCGAAAGGCTGTCGGTCACCGTTCCCAGGCCGACACCCTGAATGTAGGTCGTGTTGTACCGCGCACCTCCGTCGTGATAGTCCCTGCCTTTGGCGATACAGTCGCTGATCAGCGTGGAGAGGAACGGAGCCGGCATGTGGGTGGCGAACATCCGTTCAATCAGGTTGTTCCCTTTGATCTTGATATCCACGAAGTGCAAGAGCTGCTTTCTGAAGGCGTCGAACAGCTCTTCGTAGGTTTCGAACTCCCTCACATCACCGGTCGTGGGACCCAGCTGGATGCCTTTCCTCGGATCGAACCCGTTATTCAGGGCGAGCTCCAGCACCTTTGCCAGGTTGTAGTACCCTGTGAGGATGTAGCTTTCCTTGCCGAAGGCTCCGGTCTCCACACACCCGCTCGCTCCGCCGTCCCTTGCGTCTTCGAGTGTCTTACCCTGCCGGAGAAGCTCCGCGATGATCGCGTCGCAGTTGAATACCGCCGGCTGTCCCCAACCCTTGCGGATGATCCTGCAAGCCGCGCCCAGAAAGCGGTCCAGGTTCTTCTGGCTGAGCAGAATGCTCGTATTGGGCTGCGTCAACCGCATGTCGTCGATGATCTCCAGGATAAGGTATGTCAGCTCGTTGACCCCGTCGGCGCCATCTCGCCGCAGCCCGCCCAGGTTGATGTTTGCGAAATCAACATAGGTCCCGCTCTCCGCAGCCGTGACCCCCACTTTGGGCGGAGCCGGCTGGTTGTTGAACTTGATCCAAAGGCACTGCAGGAGCTCCTTTGCCCGCTCGACCGTCAGCGTTCCGTCGGCGAGTCCTTTCCGGTAGAACGGGTAAAGGTGCTGATCAAGTCGTCCGGGGCTGAACGCATCCCAGGTGTTCAGCTCGATGATCACTCCCAGGTGAACGAACCAGTAGGCTTGAAGGGCCTCCCAGAAGTCGGTCGGCGGATGGGCCGGTACGCGGCTGCAGATCTCGGCTATTCGCTCGAGTTCGCGCTTCCTGCCCGGATCGTTTTCCCGTTGAGCCAGCTCCCTGGCTTTCGCGGCATGCCTGTGGGCAAAACCGATGACCGCATCGATGCAGATCGCCATGGCCCTCAGCTCTTCCCGCCTGGCGTAGCACTCGGGGTCGTGCAGATAGTCCAGCTCGTCCAGCGCCTTCCGAATGTCTTCCTTCAGACCGAGCAGGCCGCGGCGGTAGATCTTGTCGTCGAGCACCGTGTGCCCGGGAGCTCGCTGCTCCATGAACTCCGTGAAAACACCCGCGTCGTAGGCGGCCTTCCACGCATCGGACATCTCCCTGAAGATCATCTCGCGAAGCGACTTGCCTTGCCAGTAAGGTATGATGGTCTCCCGGTAGACCCGTTTGACGCGATCGGGCACCTCGAAGCGGATCTTGTCCCTTGTGGCGAGAAGATCCAGATCCTGAAGGCTGTGACAGCAAAGTTCGGGGTACGTGGGCGTGGCCTTGGGGCCCGGTCCGCGCTCTCCAACGATCAGTTCGTCCTGGCCCACATACACCGGTTGATTCTCAAGCACAAACCGGAAAGCAAGCGCTCGCTGTACGGGAGTTGAGACCTTCTCGCCCTGCTGCAGGTAGAAACGGGTTAGCAGTTCGGCCCGCTCGCTTGCTATAGAAGGTTGTGTGCTCAGACTTTGCTCTCGCAACAAGGCGACGCGCGCGTTCATCGGTCTGGACTCCCTCCTATGCTGACTCTTTTCCCGAACAGGGTCAGTTGCTCCGCTATCCTCCTCATGGTCCCGGCGTCGGGAGGCAACACCGCGCCCATCAGAAACGGCCTTCCGAGCCGCGAGTACTTGTCCATCCCGTGCCTGTGGTAGGGCAAGAGGTGCACCTCTGACACCCCATCCAGCCCCGAGAGAAACTCCCCCAGCTCCCGGAGGTTCTGAGCCGTATCTGTCACTCCCGGTATCACCGGGACGCGCACGACCACGTTTCCGTGGTGGCGCGATAGCGCACGGAGATTGGCGAGCATGGACGCGTTCGATACCCCGGTGAACTTCCTGTGGACTTGCGAGTTCATCAGCTTCACATCATACAAAAACAGGTCGGTAAGTTCGCCCGCTTTCAGTAGGGTCTTGACATCCGTGAACCCCGTGGTCTCAACCGTCGTGTGGTATCCCTCGCACTTGCACATCCGCAAGACGGCCATGAGAAAGGCCGCCTGCGCCAACGGCTCACCACCGGAAAACGTCACCCCACCGCCTGACTGCTCGTAGAAGATGGCGTCCTTGCCGATCTCATCCATGACCTGCTCTGCCGTAAGCGTTCTCCCCACCAACGTGCGCGCCTCAGCAGGGCACGCCTCCACGCACGCACCGCAGAGCACGCATTTATCGTTGGGAAGGCGAAAAGCGCCATTTCCCCCCGCCAAGGCCCCGTGTTGACATGCCGCGAGGCACCTCCCACAACCCGTACACCGCCGGTCCCAGAACATGATCTCCGGCCAGGCCCGCTGGCCCTCGGGGTTGTGACACCACCGGCACCTCAACCGACAGCCCTTGAAGAAGACCACCGTGCGGATGCCGGGCCCGTCGTGGGTGGCGTACTTCATGATGTCGAAGACGAGGCCGTGGCTTGGGCTGCCCATGCCCATCACCTCCGCGGCAGCAAGGGACGAGCTCATCCCGGCGGCCCTACTCCCCGGACCGCGGCGAGTCGGGTTCCAGTTTGGTGGGGAAGTTCGAACGTGTTCGACCGAGCATTATCTGCCGCAGCTTCAGCTCAAGATGAACGAGCATCCGCACGTTCGGGTCGTTCAGGGCCATTGCCGTCAGTTGCTCGGCCTTGCGCAGCCGGTACAGCACGGTGTTCGGGTGAACGTACAGGCTCTTGGCCGAACGACGTATGCTGCCAAGGCAGTCAAGAAAGGTGGCCACCGTACGAGATAGCTCGGTGCCGTGCCTGAAATCGTACTCCTCAAGCACCCCCCAGAATCGCGTGAAAGCCTCACCGATCCCCGGCGTCTTGCTCTTCTCTGCCAACGCCCGTAGCAGCCCCAGGTCATCCGCGTAGGTGAGGCGCCCCGGGCCCCAGAGCGACCTGCCGATGTCAACCGCGCCGACCGCTTCTTGGTAGCTGCGGAAGAGGGTGTTCATCTGCTGCGTCACACCACCGACCCCGGCCGACAGCTTCAGCCGCGGCGTGCACACCGAACTGACCATCCGGGAGTAGACATCGCGGGCCAGCCTTCTCACGTCCTGTTTGTCAAGGAAGTCCTCCCAAAACACCAGGATTTCCACCATGTCGCCCATTCTGGCCAGACCGTAGCCGTGCCTGCAGGACTTGGCCAGCACCGGTCCTACCGCCTGGTAGGCCCGCAAGTGTTGCTGGCATAGCTGCAGTCTCCTGTCTTCCTCTTCCTGCGGACCATCGCCTTCCTCGTCTTCACACGCGAGGTCCACTCCGAACACCATTACGAAGCAGTAAGGCAGCGGCTTGCAGCCTAGCTCCCTCAGCTGGGCCCGGGCCCCGCGATCGGAGTCGACCATGCCGGCAAACAACGCGTCCAGAAAGTCCCACACCGCGCATTCCCTGGGGTTCTTGAGCGCCCTGTGGTAAAGCACGGGAACTGCCGCCTTCTTGGCGGCCTGCGTTATGTCGTCGCGGAACGACTCCTCAAGGCCGCGCTCCTTGACACCTTCAACGATGCGGATGTATCCGAGCACCTCTTTGTCCAGTCCGCGGATGGGCATGACCACCCTTGGACCCAAGCCTGCGCTCTCCACCGGCGGCATCCGTAAAGGCACGGACGTTTTGTTCAGCTGGGCGAGCAGACCGCTCCTTCGCATGAGCGCCACCGCTTCTGGTGATACGCGGCACGGAGCCACGGCGGCGTCACCCGCTCCTTGCGCGGCGCTGAACGCGAGAACCTCGAACTCCGTGTCCTTGATGGTGACGATCGTGCTCGTATGCAGCGCAAGCTCGTCCGCAATGTGCTGTAAAGACGCCAGAGCCACACCTCGCCGGGTGCTGTCGGGCAGGGCGGACGAATGCCTGGCCGTTCGGGAGGGGAACAGCCTCAGTAGCTGACCGACCAGGCAGAAAAGCTTGTCGTGCGATACGCTAACCCCCACAACCGGGGTCTCACGGTCAGGCCACGCCCCCTCGTGCCAGGCGACGGCCTCGTCTGCAGGGATCACCACCAGCAAGGCTACGGCGTCCCCTTCACCGAGCGTGTCCGCGAGGGCACGGGCATTCTCGAGGCTCTCAGGGTCGCCGGCGAGCATCACCGCAACCTGTCCGGGCTGTAAGGACGCCGGCTGGCCGCCTTGAGGCAGGAAGCACAATCCACCCACCTCGAGGTCCATCTCCGGGACCCCGGCAAGATGTCTGGTGTGCCCGTGCATCTCACAGATGGACAGAAGGTCGCGGAGTCGCACGGTGAAGCGCCCCCCGGAGCTGCATAATTATTGACTTCTCGAAGGAGGCCGGCTTCCCCTACTTCGCAAGCGTCAGGCTGTCAAGATTCCGTGGGTATTCGGTGAGCATCTCGAACCCGGTCGCGGTCACCACGACCGTATCAGAATGCCTGAACCCGCCCATGCCGGGCACGTAAACGGCCGGTTCTATGCATATCACCATGTTGGGCGCCAGCTTCTGTTCGGAGTCAAACCTGATGTAAGGCCCCTCGTGGGTGGACAGCCCGATGCCGTGCCCCGTCCTGTGGATGAAGTAGTCGCCGAGGCCGGACTCTTCTATGACGACCCTGGCAGCCCGGTCGACCTCGCGTGCCCGGACCCCGGCCCTTACGGTGTTCAACGCCGCCCGTTGCGCCTCACAGACCAGGTTAAACAGACGCACCTGTTCAGGCGCCGGTCGGCCGATGAAAGCCGTACGCTCGCACTCTGCACGGTAGCTGGCAAGTCCTACCTGACGGCTGTGAATCACGCCGTCTCCTGGCTCCATCGGCCTAGTCCCCGAGAAGATGTGGGGGATCAAAGTCCTCTCCCGCCCTGCCTGGGTCATGGCGAAGAGATCCAGCGTCATACCGGGATGAAGCCTGGCCGCCTCCCCCAAGATGGCGCAGCTGCCGGCGTGTTCGACTTCCAGTTCCGTTCGTCCCGGCGCTGTGCCCTCAAGCGTCACGCTCACGCCCAGGCATGCCAGCTTAGCCGCCTCACGGATCAGTCGGAGTTCCTCCTCGTTCTTGACCATTCGAGCCTCTGAGAACCAGGCGGAGATGTCCTCGAGGACGAAGCCCATGTCGGCAAGCTCCTGCGCCTGCCGGTGGGAGAGGGCATCGTATTCGACGCCCAGCCGCTGCTTGCCACCTACCAGATGAATGGCCTCCTGTAGCAGGGGCAAGTGGGAGAAGCTCCCACCCTCCTTCGGATGCTCGTAGTACACCAGCAGGTCATCGACATTCGCCCCCTCGCGGGCGTGGGCTTCCTCCAGACCGGGCACGATGAGGCAGGTCCGGGCAAGTCCCGCGACGCAAAGGACCGGTCGAGAATACAAAAGTGCCCGAAACCCGGTCAGGTACCACTGGTTCTCCGGTCGTACCACCAGGACGGCAAAGACCCCTCGCTTGTGGATGAACTCCCTCAGACCCTCGAGAATTCCTTGGCTTGCCAATTCCATCACCCCCCGAACATCGGCACTTCCGCCCAGGCCTGCGACGTGGACCTCGAGCTTGCGAAGGCGGCAGTCGCGGTGGAGGCGGGTGCCGACGCCGTCATGGACCTCAGCACGGACGGAGACCTCCGCAGTATCAGGAGAAGGGTGCTGCGGGCGGTGCCCCTTCCCGTGGGCACCGTGCCGGTCTACGAGGCGGCTGCGGGGGCCCTGCGCAGCCGCGGGGCGGCCGTCGCCATGACGGTGGACGACCTGTTCGGGGCCATCCGATCGCACTGCGAGGACGGGGTCGATTTCTTCACCGTCCACTGCGGCATCACCCGCGAAACCCTGCGCCTCCTGCGCCGGAGGCGCCGTGTCATCCCCATGGTGAGCAGGGGCGGAGCGTTGATCGCGGGCTGGATGCTCTACCACGACAAGGAGAACCCGCTTTACGAATACTTTGACCGTCTGCTGGAAGTAGCCCGCGAGTACGACGTGACCCTCAGCCTGGGTGACGGTCTGCGACCGGGATGCATCGCCGACGCAACCGACACCCTGCAGGTCGACGAGCTGGTTGCCCTTGGTGAACTCGTGCTCCGTGCCCGTGAAGCCGGAGTGCAGGTGATGGTTGAGGGACCCGGGCACCTGCCGCTCGATCAGATCGAGGCAAACGTGGTGCTCGCCAAGCGCCTCACGCACGGAGCCCCGCTTTATCTCTTGGGACCGCTGGTCACCGATATCTCCCCGGGCTACGACCATATCAGCGCCGCCATCGGCAGGGCCATCGCGGCGGCCCGGGGCGCCGACTTCCTGTGCTACGTCACGCCGTCGGAGCACCTGGGCCTGCCCGCGCCCCAGGACGTCCGCGCCGGGGTGGTGGCGGCCAGGATAGCCGCCCACGCGGCGGACCTCGCTCGCGGCCGGCCCGATGCGGTGCGGCGCGACCTGGCCATGGCCCGCGCCCGGAACGCCCTTGACTGGGAGCGCCAGATCGCCCTGGCCGTCGACCCGGCTGCGGCCCGCAGCCGGTCCGGAGCGATCTCCCGGGACTCGCCCTGCACGATGTGCGGCGAGTACTGCGCCATGAAGCTGGTTAACGGGTTCCTGGAGCTCGCCGACCGCGAAGGGCCGGCCGGCCCCGGGTGCGTGCCGCCGGACCACCGGTAAGAAGCCTCATGCGCCGCCCTGGCGCCAAAGACGCCCCGCGGCGGCCACAAAGCACAGGCCAAGCAGGGCGACCGCCGCGCCGAGCCCGCAGAGCACGGCGCGGTAGGCCGTCTCGCTCAAAAGCTCACTTCCGCCGGCCGCCGCCACGCCCAACAGCGTGAGCCATGCCATATCCGCTGCCACGTGGCCGGCCCAGAAAACCAGCCGATTGCTCCGGGTACCGGCCCAGGCGAGCTGGGAAGCACCCACCGTGGCCCACCAGAGAAACCAGTAAGGGTTGCCCAAGGTGGCCATCGCTCCCGCCACAAAGGGACCGGGGCCGCCCGGACCGGCCGCCACGGCCGAGGTAACGGTCGCCGCGCGCGCGGCTTGCACCACTTCCCAGCCCATCCAGACCAGCGCCGCCCCGCCGACCACGGCCAGCAGGGCGGCAACTCCCCGGCGCCGGAGCAGGCGGCCGAGCCCGGCGGCCAGCGCGAACACCATGACCAGCTCGAGCAGACCGTGACCGAACGCCGCCAGGGGCCCCGCCCACGGACCGGAGGTGATTGCCCCATGGAGGACCACCACCGTCAGCGGCCCGGGCACCAGCGCCCCCGACAGCCCCACCACCAGCGCACTGGCGAATACGACAAGCGTGGGAGGCATGGGTTTGGGACTCAGGTCAACTCCTTCCGGGCGAAGACTGACGTTGCATACAGCCAGCTCGCAACGTAGATGACCGCCACCAGGGCCGCCATCAAGAAGGGGAGCAGAGCCGAGTTGGCCTCCGCCCACGCCGCCAGCCCGGCCAGGAAGGTCGCGCCACCGGCGCCCGGCAACAGCAGCCGGGCAAGCAGCATGGTGCCAAACACCACAAGCAGCAAGCCGTAACGGAACCAGGTGGACACCGTGCGGTATCCGAAACGGTAATAGACGGCCTGAAAGAGCCCGGTCAGCACGATGCCGGCACCTACCGCCACGTAAACGGTGACCGGTGGCCGGGGGCCACCGCCCAGCAAGGCCAGGGGCAGGGCCACGGCCAGCCCGAAGAGCAGCGTCAGCACGAGCCCCGACAGGTACCTCGAGGCCACGACCCAAGCGGGGGCGATGGGCAGGGTTCGAAAGAGCGTCCACGCATCGGCCTTGTCGTCTTCATAGGCCGCCCGCAGGCCGGCACCCCACGCCATCATGGTCACCAGCACCAGCGCCAAGGCGGCGGCCTCACCCGGGCCCATGACCAGGGCGAGCACGGTCATGAGCACGGCGGCCAACGGCACCGTTGCAAGCGATGAACGGTGCCCGAGCGAGAGATCCGACCATACCAACCATATCATATGTCATCAGCTCCACGAGAACGGTTGCTCCCCACAAGATAACGGAAGACCTCTTCCAGGCTCAACGCGGACGCCTCCACCGCTCCGGACGCCACCCGTCCCAGGGTCCGCCGCAGGTCCTCGCAGTAATCATCGGTCACGGCCGTCACGTGCGAACCCTGCCGGCGCACATCCCGCAGCCGGGCATCAAGTCCGCATGCGGGATCGTCAACCCGGAAGGTCAGGCGGCGCCAGCGTTCGGTTAGCCGGTCGCGGGGTTCGGAGGCGATCACGCGGCCGTCGTTGATGACGGTCACGAAGTCGGCGATGGCCTCGTGGTCGGAGACGATGTGGGTCGAGAAGAGCACCGAACGGTCCTCCTCGGCCACCACGTCCCGCAGCGCCTCGATGACCTCGTGCCGGACCAGGGGATCCAGCCCCGAGGTGGGTTCGTCCAGGATGAGCAACCGCGGCCGGTGGGCCATGGCCGCCGCCAGGGCCAGTTTGGTGCGGTTCCCTTTGGACAGTGCCCGCACCGGCTTGTTCCGGGGCACGCCGAACCGTCGGAGATATCCCTGGAACCGGCCGCCGTCCCACGTCGGGAAGCAGCGCGAGAGGAACGCCGCCACCCATTCCGCAGTGACGCCGTCCGGCAGGGCAAGCTTCTCACCCAGGTATCCCAGCTGCCGCTTGATGGCCAACGCCTGGCGGCGCATGTCCATTCCGAACACGGTGATGGTCCCCGCCTCGGCCCGCAAAAGCCCCAGGATGAGCTTGATGGTGGTGGTCTTGCCGGCCCCGTTGGGACCCACGAAGCCCATGACGTATCCCGGTTCCAGCGTGAAGCTCACCCGGTCCAGCACGAAGCCGGGGAACTCCCGCGTCACCCCTTCGAGCCGCAAGATGGCCCCGTTCATCTTCCTTCCTCCTTGACGTGTTCACGGCCGCTCCGTTCTTCGATCAGCGAACCGAGCACCACCTGCAGCGCCCGGGGGTCTACCCCCAGCGCCTGGGCCCGGGCAAGCAGCGCCTCCAGTTCCCGCCCCAGCAGTTTGAGGGCGGCCTCCCGTCGCCCATCGGGAGGTAGTTCGGCCACGAAGGTTCCCCGGCCGGGACGGGTAACGATCAGTCCCTCACGCTCCAGCTCCAGGTACGCCCGGCGTGTGGTGATGACGCTGGCCGATATGTCTGCGGCCAGCTGTCGCACCGACGGCAGGGGCTGGCCCGGTTGCAGGTCGCCGCCGAGGATGAGGGCCCGCAGCTGTTCGATCACCTGCTGGTACAGGGGCTGGGGGTTGGTTGGCGAAACGGACAGCAACCGGGCACCTCCTACTGTGTATGCCGTTCATACACAGTATAACCACAGGGGGGGGCCGGTGTCAACCGTGTACTGGGTAAGCCGCCGGATCCGGTGTCATGCTGGGAGGACAGTCCCTGGAGGGCCGCCGTGAACCGGACCGACCGTCTGCTGGGCGTCCTGCTCGAGCTTCAGGCCCGGGGACAGGTTGCCTCGCGCCAGCTGGCGGAGCACTTCGAGGTGGTCCCTCGGACCATCCTCCGCGATCTCGAGGCCCTCGGCCAGATGGTGTACCCCTGCTGGCCATGCCCGGCTGCGGCGGCGGCTACCGCCTTCTGGAGGGCTACTTCCTCGGGTTCTGGTACCTTGAGGGCCACTGCCATCTGCATGGGGAGCTACGGGTCTTCGCGTGGACAGCATCCTGTCCCTCCGCCGCACCGGCAGGTGTTTCCCACCGCCGGCTGCGCCCGGCCCCAGGTGCGCCAGAAGCGGGCATGGCAGTGCGCGTTGCCCTCAGCCGCCCGGCCGAGGTACGGCTCAGGGACTCGCCCCATCTGGCTCCCTATGTGCGGACCGATCTGCTGGTCCTCGAGCTTCCAGAACCGCAACTCCCCTGGCTTGGCCCGCGTCATCGTTCCCCTGGGAGCGGAGGCTCGGGTTCCGGAACCCCCTGCCCTGCGCCGCCTGGTGGCGGAACTGGCTCTGGCCGCCCTGCGTCAGTGCCTCGAGGACGGAGAGTCGGTCTCCGAGCTCCTGAGCCAAGCCCCCAATGGCGGATGATGCCACAGGATTACCTGCCGGTGGCGGCGAAGCCGCCCCCCGTGGAGCCTCAAGGCGGAGGTGCATCGACGACGGGGACCTGCCTGGCCGCCAACTACTCACCGGCATTGGAAGACCTGCTCGAACGCATGCCCGATGCGGTGGACGCGGTGAAGGTGTTCGACTTCCAGCGGCCGGAGTGCATTCAGGCGTACCGCCGACTGGGCCGGGACAAGCCGCTCCTTCTTCACGGGCTTGCCGGTCCGGCCCGCCCGGGCAACCCCTCGTTCGAACATGTCTTCCGGCCCGACGCCTTGCTCGCCGCCATCCGCCTGACGGACACCCGCTACCTTTCGGTACACATCGAATGGGTGGACGGGGGCGAGTCCTTCTGTCCCCGGGCCTTCCTTGACCGGTTGGCCGCGCACGTGGATCGGATCCGCGGGCTCACCGGTCTTCCGGTGCTCCTTGAGAACACCCACTTCTACCGCTCGCGGGTGGCCGCCGGCGGCAACCATCCCGCCCTCTGCGAGCCCGAGTTCATAGCGGAAGCTCTGGCCGCTACTGGCTGCGGCCTGCTACTGGACCTCGCGCACGTGCAGGTGGCCGCCTGGCACCGCGGCGAGACGGCACGGGTGTACCTCGCCGGCCTTCCGGCGCACCTGACGGGCGAGGTGCATGTCTCCGGACCGGTGATGGTCGGCGGTGAGCTCCGCGACCGCCACGGCGAGATGGGACCGGAGGGCTACGAACTGCTGACGGAGCTTCTCTCAATGGTGAACGTAAGCACGGTCACGCTGGAGTATGGAGGAGTCGGCCCGGAGTTCGCCGGCCGTTCCGACCCGACCGTGCTCGAACGCCAGTTGCGCCGACTGCGAGAAGTGCTGATCAATGGGCAAGCATCGACCACTGTCTTTGTTGAGGGGGTCGGACATGGAAGCCACCAAGCGTGAAGTGGCGGGCCGGCAGCTTGTCTGCCCGTTCTGCGACCATGATCGTTTCTTCGTCCGCCTGACCTTGATGAACACCCGAGGGGCGACCTTTTTCGGGCTGGACTGGGCCAATCGCGAAGCCGACTGCTACATCTGCGAGCGCTGCGGCTACGTCTACTGGTTCATGCCCGGGTACGGCGAACCGCGCTGAGGCGGCCGGCCGTCCCCTATCGGCACGGCGTCGCGGTGGTAGGCCGCTGCCGCCGTCACCCGGACGCGGGCGAACTCGCCCGTACGTATCGCCGTACCGGCCACAGGCCGGATCCTGAACACCCCATCTACCTCGGGCGCGTCCATCTCTCCGCGCCCAAGGTAGGCCCTTCCCCGGCGCGACTCCACCAGCACCCGTAGCTCCGAGCCTACCAGCGCCGCGTTGCGCCGCCACGAGATGGCCTGTTGCACCGTAAGCAGCCTGCCGCGGCGTTCCTCGGCCAGCTCGCGGGGGACCCGGCCGGGCAGGCAGGCGGCCGGGGTTCCCGGTTCCGGCGAGTAGACGAACACCCCGACGTGATCGAGCCGGGCCTCGCGCACCCAATCCTCCAGCAGGCGGAAGTCGGCCTCATCCTCACCGGGAAAACCCCCACCCTGACAACGTGGAGGTCGGGGCAGGCGGCATGCTGGCCACGCTGGCCGCCCGGGACTACTGGTGGAAGAAGTCTGAGCAAGGCCAGGATTGCCCGCCGCGTTCTGGAGCGGGACAGACAATGCCCTGGGCTCTGCCTGCCGGCGGGCCCAGGGCTTGAGCCGGCCATTCCTGCGTCTTGCCGGTGCGGTCTCAGCCCGCCGCCGCGCTCAGCCCACCATCCACCTTCAGGGTAGCCCCAGTTATGTAGCGGGCCTCGTCGGAAGCCAGGAACAGGATGGCGGGAGCGATTTCCTCAGGCTGGCCGATGCGGCGAAGGGGTATCCGCTCCTCGAACCAGGCCCTTTGCTCATCGTCCGCGAACATTCTTTCGGTCAAACCGGTGACCACCATGCCGGGGGCCACGGCGTTGACCAGGATGTTGAATTCGGCGAGGTCCCGGGCCATGCCCTGGGTGAGCATCTTGGCCGCACCCTTGGAGGCGTTGTAGGCTGACTGGGCCACCGCGGCCACTTCGCCCATGATTGAGGTGACGTTGACGATGCGGCCGTAGTTTTGCTCGATCATAACAGGCACTACCGCCCGGGAGCAGCGAAAAATGGCCTTGGCATTCACCTCCATGACCAAGTCCCAGTCCTCTTCCTGCATGGTGTGGAAGGGCATGAACTGGCCTACCCCGGCGTTATTGACCAGCACGTGGATTGCCCCGAACTCCTGCAGGGTCCGTGAGACCATGGCCTCGACGTCTGCGTCGGAGGTCACGTCAGCCTTCAGGGCGACGCAGGTGCCTCCCGCCGCCCTGATCTCCTCACTGACCCGACCCAGTCCTTCTTCGTCAAGGTCGGCCAGTACTACCCGAGCACCCTCGGCCGCGAATTGCCGGGCGGCTGCCCGGCCGATGCCCGAGGCCGCGCCGGTCACGAGCACCACACGTCCAGCAAAGCGCAAATTGGCTCACCCCCAACCAGTTCGTAAACCGAAGTACTCATATCTACCAGTACTTCAAGCAGCATGACGAAGGCCGTCCACATTAAAACACCAAGGACAATGCGTTCCTCACGGGTCCGCGAGCTGCGAAACAGCCGGCAGATGAAGCAAATAAAGGCGGCCGCCGCTAGTGCACCGGTCAAGAGGTAGGTGGTGCGCAAAAAGGGGTAGCTGTCCCTCAGGTGCTGCTGGGCCAAGAGAACCACGTGACCTCCCCAGTTGAGCAGGAAGAACAGGCTGAAGACCGCCGGCCCTTGGGGCAACAGCTGACGCCGCCAGAGCATGTACACAACCACTGCGGCGAAGACAAACAGCAGTGCTCCGGTCTCGTCCTCAATTGTCACGAACCCGAAGTGGGGGCCGAGCTCTCCCACCAGTTGCCAGGTAAAGAGGCCGGCAAGGATCCCGTACCAGGTTGCACGGACGCGATCCGGCTCGCCGAAGCACCGATTCACGGTCCACAGGAATAGCCCGGCCAGCACCACTCCCAGGGCTGCCCGGGCCGGCTGCCCTCCCCCGGCCGCGAGGGAAAAGATCAGGATACTTACCACGAGCACGAGCATGAGGATCGCGAAGGTCCCCATTCCATCCCGCCACTTGCTGCGATAACCCTCGGTCCTACCCGCCATCCGGTTCACTCCCGTCGCCGAAGATCCTTACCTGTGCCTCCATCACCCGCTCCATGTCCTCGCCCGGTTCCAGCTTGAGCCGGAAGGCGCACCGCTCTTGACCGTAGCCCAGCCCCTCTACCTGCGTGTAGGTGGGGCGCTGACTCGGGGGCACTACCAGCAGAATGGTCTTTTCGCCGTGCCCCACGCAGTACGGGCAGTAGGCCGGTGTCAGCGAAGAAACGGGCAGCTCCATCCACGTTTCCACCGTGGAGAAAATGCCGTAGAGCTGGCAGGTCAGCATGTAGCTCTCCTTGATGGTGACGGCGTCGTCACCCTCGCCTTCCTGCCACTGGCGGGGAGTACCGGCCTCCTGGTCTGCCAACATACCGTAAGTGCCGAGCTCGGTGATGTCTGAGAGCTCCTCAATGCCTGCCCGGGGCAGGATATCGCGGTAGAACAGCCGGTTGATGTCCCAGCCGAACGGTTCGTAGCTTCCCCGGAGGGCGTCTTCCAGCGCCCTCGGACCGTTCAGCCTCACGTAGGTGCCGGCCAGGACGGCCTGGCTCACCAGGCTATGCGCGTAGGAGATGATTGAACCCAGGCAGAAGGTAAACCACCGCTCCAGAGCGTGTTCGGGCATCGAGCCCGCGCGCACCCGCTCCTCGGCCTCGGCCTTGAGGTTGGCCAACCGGGAGGGCCAGTCCGGCCCGAGCTGGACGGCTTGGAGTTCGTTGAGCTCGAGCCCGGGAAGAAGCCCGCGGTCCCGCACCAGGAACTTCACGTCCTCCACGTAGGCAAGGGAATACCTTTCAACAAGCTCCCGGCGGGTGTCAGGAGATGGGTCCCCTAAAGCCTCCTGGAGCACACGGAACCGCTCTTTCATCTCGTGCTCCTCTGCAATCCAAAACGTGGCGAGGAGCTTCAGCCCCGGAAACACCGGCCTTGCCTCAAAGTCCCCGGCGAAAAGGCGCTCGATCGTGCGCGAGGCGTCCGCGGGGGCCTGGCTTTGGTGGAGGTCGAAGCGTCGCCTGGCCTCGAAGAGGTTTGCCGCCCACTTGTGGTTGTGCCGCTCGGGGTAGTTCATGCCGGTCTTACCTCCTTGGTGATGGGTCCGGGCGGGAAAGGGGGCCTTCTGGCGGCACACGTCCTCTGCCCGGCCCCCTCCGATTGCGGAACGGATACCACCGTCACGCCTTCTTGGGAATGTCCCACATCCGCCCGAACGAGATCCCGTCCATGATCGAGCCCTTCATCCGAACCTTCTTACTGTTAACCAGGGTCATGGGAGGAACCTCGCCGGTGAACATCTGCACGATGTGCTCTGAATTGCCCAGGACGGTCATGTTGACCTTGCGGTCGCCAGGAGCCTCCCCCTCGGTCACGGTGCAGGTCTGGTTCTCCACGATCATCGTCCATACCGACGGTTCCTCGCCCTCCAGCCGGAACTCGATCACCCGGTTCCAGCCTTTAGACCGGTCGGACTTGAACATGTTGGGAAGGTTGAGCATAACCTCGCGGATCCTGGACATAACGCACCTCCAGTTCGGTTTTCAGGCCGCCTTGTGCCGGCGCAAAGGCAAGATCAGCGCCCCGGCCGCCAGTGCCATCACCGCCGAGGCCGCAAACGCTACCGACGGCTGGGCGGTCCTGACGAAGAAAGCTACCGCCAGGGGCACAAGCGCCGAGCCCAGGGTGGTGGCGGCTTGGTAAAGCCCCATATTCATCCCCCGTACCTCGACAGGGACCAGCGAGCCCATGGTGGCTACCAGGCCGGGGGAGAAAAAGACCGCCCCCGCACCACCGAGCACCATTCCGGCAAACAGCCCGGGGAGCGTCGGCCAGCCGTAGACCATGGCCATGCCAATGGCGAGGATGGCGAACCCCACGGCCGTCACCCGGACCCTGCCCATGCGGTCGGCGACCAGGCCCCCCAGGGGCTGCAGGAGCCCGATGGTGGCAAACACGGCGATGGCCAGCCCTCCGTACGCGACCTCCGCACCGATCTGGTACCTGACCAGCTGGGTCACGAAGGTGAACATGCACAGCTGAATGCCCCCGAACAGGAAGGCCGCCACCAGGGGAAGCGTCACCACCGCCGGTACCTGTCCAAGCCCCCGACGGGAGCTGACCACCCGTTCCACCCTGGGCTCGCGCGACCGTGCGGCCAGCCCTAAGAGAAGGACCAGAGGTATGGTGACCAGGCCCCACGCGAAGAAGGGGCGCGATGGGTCTACCGCCCCAAGGGAAGTCGCCAGGACGGGGCCGAAAATGCCGCCCATGCCGAACCCCAAACCATAAAAGCCCATGGCCATCCCCCGACGGTCGGCGGGCGCCACTTCCTGGATGTAAGCCATGACCGCTGGCAGCACCACGCCGGTGCCCAGGGCAATCGCGCTGCGGACCACGTAGGCCTGAGGAAGCGTCGTCACGCGCCCGAAGACCAGAAAAAAGAGTCCCGCCAGGATACCTCCGAGGGTGAAGGTATTTCCCCGGCCCCAGCGGTCGGCCAGTGCGCCCGCGAAGGGCGGTACCAGGGTGGCCACTATGTAGCCAAGGGTCTGAATGGAGGTGGCGGTTACCTCGTCACCCCCCAGCACCCGGGCGAAGTCAACGATGAGGGGGGCAATGGCGCTGACCCCGATCAGCACCGTGCCCATCAGCAGCATGGCCAGAAGTGCGGCAGTGACCCAGCCCCTGTTCACCACGGTCACCCCGCTTCCTTTTCAAACTTGTAGCCGTAGCACCAGTTGCCGGTGTCCTCGCGCTTTTGTCGCCTCAGTACCATCCTCACGCGGTCGCCGTTTTGAAGTCGGCCCGCCGGAGTGTCCGCGATCTCGGTAATGACGTGCACGCCGTCGTCCAGCCTCACCAAGGCCACCACTCGGTCCTCGATCTCCTCGTAGCCAATGGCCGGAAAGCCCATGGTGTCGGGCCAGAAGGTCACCACCGTGCCCCGGTGAGAACACTGGTACGGTTCCAGTTCCCGCGAGTGGCAGCGGGGACATACGAACCTTCGGGGGAACCAAAGCGCCTGGCAGGAGGAGCAGCGGGAGCCTACCAGGCGGTAGCGCCCCTCCCGCTCGCGGGCACTCCTCAGCGTGGAATGGATTTCCACCCGAGGTATGGGCACGGGTAGTTCGGTTGTCACCTGTCGCTCACCTCCTGAGCATCCTAAGTACGCACACCACGTCCAGGGAATGGTGCGTACCGTAAGCCTGTACCACGCCCACCCTCGCGTTGGGAACCTGGCGTTCCCCGGCCCGCCCGGTCAGCTGCAGGCAGTTCTCGATGAAGCCGGCCTGAAAATCGCTTCCCACCGAGGTGTGGCCAAAGGCTATTCCACCCCCGTGGGTGCAGGCTGGGTAACGCCCGCCTGGACCGGTTCCACCCGCCAGGACGAAGCGACCCCCTTCCCCAAACGGTACCAAGCCAAGGCCTTCCAGGGACATGATCCCCTCAAACCCTGTCAGGTCGTGCGGCTGGACCAGGTTGACATCCTCAGGGGCGACGCCGGCGAGTTCGTAGGCCTTGCGAGCCGCCTGCAGCATGGCGGGCTGCTCGGCAATGTCGTGCCCGGCGTGGTCGGGGTCTCCTGCGAAGAAGAAGTGGTTACCGATGTAGGGCGGCCGAAAGGCGAACGCGACCCAGGCGCAAAGTGGCTCCAGACCCATGCGCCCCGCACGCTTCTCGGAGACCAACACGGTCGCAGTGGCGGTGGGACCTCGGTGGGTAGCACTACGGGCCCGCACCCCTTCCGGCCCGGGGTCGAGCAGTTCCTCCATGGACGGCATGGGCTTGCCATACGTGGCCGCCAGAGGGTTTTGGCGGGCCCAGAGGTGGCACTGGTGGGCCCAGCGCGCGCTCGGTTCCAGGTCGTAGCCGTATTTCTCCATGTACCACCTGTCGCGCAGGAAACCGTACTGCATGTGGGTGAACCCCAGCACGAAGTCGTAGTCTGGGTAGTTGCCGATGGGGTTCATGCACTCCATGAGGTCGTAGACCTCGCTCTTTTGGAAGGTGAGCACCACTCCCACCTCGAACTGCCCCGAGGCCAGGTAGTGCCACACGTTGAAGAGGGCAAGTCCGCCCCCCGCGCAGGCATGGGACACCGGGATCATGGGGGTATTCATCCTGAGGCCCAGGGCGTCCACCGTGTGGGTGCCCAGGGCAGCCTCGGAGACGGTACGCTCGTTGTAGGCCACCGAACCCACCTCAACGTCTCCCGGTCCCAGCCCCGCACCTTCCAGTGCCTCGTAGAACGCCTTGACTAGGAGTTCGCGCCAGGCAATCTCCTGACTGTCCACTCTGGGGGTGATGGCCCAGCTGGCTACCACCACCCGCTTATCGCCCGCTTTGGTCACGGTTCGCGCCTCGCTTTCCACTGCTCAGTAGTAACCGGAAAGGCCACGGTCGGGCCTGAGCAGCTTGTGCTCGTACTTTAGAGCCCGGGAGTAGTCAACGTACTCTCCCCGCTCGACCTCCGGCATCACCGACGGCCTCCCGGGAAGGCTTGGGAGCCTCTGTGTGGTGTGAAGGAGCATGGCGGTGGCGCCTCCGCCCCAGCCGTACACTAGCACCACCACCTTTTCCCCCGGGCCCGCGTTGTCCAGCACATGACACAGGCTCAGCGGAACCCCCGCCGAACCGACGTCTCCAACCGAGGCGGTCAGCACCCACGGCAGCACAACGTCCATGTCAAGCTCGAGCCGGGTGGCAACGATGAGAGGCATCACCCCCGTGCTCTGTGGGACTGCAGCGTACTGGAGCGAAGCCGGGTCGAGGCCCGTCCTGCGCACCAGCTCCTTCCAGGCCGGCAGGAGGTTCTCCACCAGTCCCCAGCTGGACATGTGGCCCACAAAGCCTCCTCCCAGCTGAAGGTAGCGCTCACCCGCCACCCGAAACCAGTCGGCCCGGTCACTAGCCCAATAACTGATCCCCTCGACTTCGGCCACCGTTTCCTCGGCACTGACAAGGAAGCTCACCGCCCCGGCCGAGGCTGAGTACTCGTATACGTGGCCGGGAGGGACGTGCCGGCTCAGGCAGTCCGAGGCCACTGCCAGCACCCGCCGGGCCATACCTGAGCCGACCAGGGCCAGCGCCACGGTGAGGGCGTCTGACCCCGACCGCCCGCCGAACTGCACGTCCGTGGAGAAGATGCCGTTGGGAAGTCCCAGAGCCTCCCCGACCACCGTGGCCGCCGCCTTTGTGCTGTACGGGTTGGTACAGCTGCCAAAGACCAGGCCATCCACCTCCCCCGGCTCCCGGCCCGCCTGTTCCAGACAGCGGCGGGCGCTATCCACTCCCAGAGTTATGGGGTCCTCGTCCGGGCCGGGCACACACCTTTCCACAAAGGCAAACTTCTCCAGGACGTCCTCTGCCACGTTTCGCCAGGTGGCGTGAATGTCCGACGAACGCAGCCGACGCTTGGGCAGCGCCACCCCGTAAGCAACGATGCCTGCCACCTCGATCCCTCCCGACCGCGCTCATTGCGGCCTGCCAATTCCCCGCATGAGCACCTCGAAGATCAGCTCCGCCTGGGCCTGGGCATCGTAGGGTCGGTCGGAGGCAGCGCTCATAACAACCGACGCCATCAGCATCCCGCCAACCAGCTGGGCGACAGGCTCGGGATCCAGCGGGCGCAGTTTCTCCGCTCTGACCGCTGCGTGAATCACGTCGCCAATGAGCACCATTGACCGACGGTGGTAGCTCTTCAAGGCCTCCGTCTGACGCTTGCCCAGGACACCCTGCGGACTGTTGACAAACCTCCATACCAGGACCATGAGCCTCTGGTTCTCGGCAAGGAAGCTCGAGTGGGTGGTGATGAGAGCCCGCAGCTTCTCCACGGGGTCTGCGGGGGCCTCTACGGCCCGCGCCAAGGCCTCATGAAACCTGGTCAGACCCGCGTGGAGGATTGCGTAAATGATGTGAGCCTTTTTGCGGAAATAGTAGTAGACACTTCCCTTCGCCAGCTCGGCGGCCGCGGCGATGTCGTCCATGGACACGTCGAAGTAGCCGCGTTCATAAAAGAGCTTCTCGGCCGACGAAGTGATGGTCTCAATCCGTGCGTGTCGCTCTCGCATTCGTCTGTGCGCGGTCGCCATCTGGTCTGATTCCTCCCGTAGCTGCGCTTCGTGCTGTGACGTGATGAAGCGAGCTGAATTCGACTGAGCCGGCAAGAATCGACTGACGCGTTGGTTGTTTTTCGACGTGATCGTCAAATTTCCTGCCTACCCTGAAAAATTTGCGCATGCGGCGTGTGCGCAGCCACGCACCGCCTCGACGGCGACCTTGTAGCCCAGAGCTTCGTTGGGTCTGGCCAGCCTGGCGCACCTCGGCCTCTTGGCTCGTGCAATCGAAGCTCAAGAAGGCGCATGCGCGCCTCGGTCTTGCGATCCAGCCGCTGGAATCGGGAAGCCAGCTCGCCGATGAGCCGAGTCCCCAGTAGTGGTGTAAATGAGACGGCTCCGCAAGAGGGGTGACCCGACCGGTGACCGCTTTCAAGATTGCACTTTTGAAGCTTTTGCATAAGTACAGGAGCGAGGTGGAATCAGACCTGCTCGGACGCATGCCCGATGCGGTGGACGCGGTGAAGGTGTTCGCCTTCGAGCGGTCCGATTGCGTCTACTGGACCTCGCGCACGTGCAGGTGGCCGCCTGGCACCGCGGCGAGACGGCACGGGTGTACCTCGCCGGCCTTCCGGCGCACCTGACGGGCGAGGTGCATGTCTCCGGACCGGTGATGGTCGGCGGTGAGCTCCGCGACCGCCACGGCGAGATGGGACCGGAGGGCTACGAACTGCTGACGGAGCTTCTCTCAATGGTGAACGTAAGCACGGTCACGCTGGAGTATGGAGGAGTCGGCCCGGAGTTCGCCGGCCGTTCCGACCCGACCGTGCTCGAACGCCAGTTGCGCCGACTGCGAGAAGTGCTGATCAATGGGCAAGCATCGACCACTGTCTTTGTTGAGGGGGTCGGACATGGAAGCCACCAAGCGTGAAGTGGCGGGCCGGCAGCTTGTCTGCCCGTTCTGCGACCATGATCGTTTCTTCGTCCGCCTGACCTTGATGAACACCCGAGGGGCGACCTTTTTCGGGCTGGACTGGGCCAATCGCGAAGCCGACTGCTACATCTGCGAGCGCTGCGGCTACGTCTACTGGTTCATGCCCGGGTACGGCGAACCGCGCTGAGGCGGCCGGCCGTCCCCTATCGGCACGGCGTCGCGGTGGTAGGCCGCTGCCGCCGTCACCCGGACGCGGGCGAACTCGCCCGTACGTATCGCCGTACCGGCCACAGGCCGGATCCTGAACACCCCATCTACCTCGGGCGCGTCCATCTCTCCGCGCCCAAGGTAGGCCCTTCCCCGGCGCGACTCCACCAGCACCCGTAGCTCCGAGCCTACCAGCGCCGCGTTGCGCCGCCACGAGATGGCCTGTTGCACCGTAAGCAGCCTGCCGCGGCGTTCCTCGGCCAGCTCGCGGGGGACCCGGCCGGGCAGGCAGGCGGCCGGGGTTCCCGGTTCCGGCGAGTAGACGAACACCCCGACGTGATCGAGCCGGGCCTCGCGCACCCAATCCTCCAGCAGGCGGAAGTCGGCCTCATCCTCACCGGGAAAACCCACGATGAAGCTCGAACGCAGGGCAAGCCCGGGCACCGTCCGGCGCCAGCCCTCCAGCTTGCGAAGCAGGCCGTCGGGATCGCCCTGCCGTCCCATGGCACGCAGCACCCCGGGTGACGCGTGCTGGAGCGGCACGTCGAGGTAACGGCAGATCGGTCCCGCTTCGCCCAGCACCTCCAGGAGGTCCTCGCTGACGCCGTCGGGATGACCGTACAGCACCCGGACCCATCCTTCCGGGTTCAACGCCCCAAGCCCGCGCAAGAGGTCGGCGAGCCGGACCGGTGAGGCAAGATCAGACCCGTAGGCAGTTGTATCCTGGGCCACCAGCACCAGCTCGCGGACTCCCAGCTCGAGCAGTTGGCGGGCCTCCTCGTGCACCGAGGAGGGAAGACGGCTGCGGTGCCGCCCGCGCAGGCGCGGGATGGCGCAGAAGGTGCAGCCGTGGGAGCATCCTTCGGCCACCTTGAGATAGGCGGTGAAGCCGGTGGTCAACAGGCGCGGGGGAGGCTCCTCGTACAGGTATCCGGGTGAACCCACACACACGCAGCGCTCACCCTGCAGTGCGCCGCGCACTACCTCCACCACCCGGGGAAAATCGGCCGCCCCCAGCACCGCGTCTACCTCGGGCACTCGTCGCAGCAGGGCTTGGCCCTCACGCTGTCCCAGACAGCCCGCCACCACCAGTACGCGGCATGCTCCCTCGCGCTTGTAACGGGCCAGCTCCCGCAAGGTCGCCCAGGATTCGCGCCTCGCCGGGCCGATGAAGGCGCAAGTGTTGAGGATGAGGATCTCGGCCTCCGACAAAAAGGCTGTCACGCTGAACCCGGCCGATCCCAACAGGCCGAGCATGACCTCGCTGTCCACGCGGTTACGGGCACAGCCCAGGGACACAAGTCCCACTCTCAGCTCCAACCCAGCACCTGCCGGTAGTAGGCCTCGTAACGCTCCACGACCGCGGCGGCCGGGAAGCTGTTTACGGCCGCCGCGCGGGCTGCCGCCGCCATGCGGCCGTGCAGTCCGGGCTCGCACAGCACCTCAAGCGACCGCTCCACCATCCCCGCCACGTCATCGGGGTCCACCAGAAAGCCGCTCACCCCGTCGGTCACCACCTCCGGCAGCCCTCCCACCCTCGAGGCGACCACCGGTACCTCACAGGCCATCGCCTCCAGTGCGGCAAGGCCGAAGCTCTCCTTCTCCGAAGGCAGTAGGAAAAGGTCGGCCAGCGAAAGCAGCTCCACCACGTTCTCCTGCCGCCCGAGGAAATGCACCCGGTCCTCGACCCCCAGCTCCCGCGCCAGCTCGTGGGCCGCGGCCACCTCAGGGCCGTCCCCCACCATCAGAAGTTGCGCCGGCATCCGGTGGTTGATCCCCGCGAGCACACGTACGGCAAGCGGAGCCCGCTTGACCGGGCGGAAGTTGGACACGTGGATGAGCACCTTGTCCTCGGGCCCCGCGAAGCGGGCCCGCAGTTCGGGGTCGGGCCGGCGTCGGTAGATCTCCGGATCCACGAAGTTGGGAATGACCACTACCTCCGTCGTCACCGGGAAGGTGTTCAGCGTATCCCGCCGCAGCGCCTCGGAGACGGCGGTGACCCCGTCGCTGGAGTTGATGCTGTAGGCGATCACCTCGCGGAAAGAGGGCTCCGCCCCCACCAGGGTTATGTCCGTGCCGTGCAGGGTGGTGATCACCTTCAGCCCGCCGCCCACGATGTCGCGGGCCAGGCAGGCCGAAGTGGCATGGGGGATGGCATAGTGCACATGAAGGAGGTCGAGCGACTCGTACCTGGCGGTCTCCACCAGCTTGTTGGTGAGGGCAAGTAGATAAGGTGGGTACTTGAACAGCGGGTAGGTGGGAACGTCGACCTCGTGATAGGCGATGTTCGCCTGGTAACGGTCCAGGCGGAACGGCAGGTCGTAGCAGATGAAGTGCACCGAATGGCCCCGCCGTGCCAGTTGCATACCGAGTTCGGTCGCCACCACACCACTGCCGCCGTAGGACGGGTAGCAGGTGATGCCGATCCTCACCTTTCTCCTCCTTCCCGGAACACCAGCAGCTTGGGCTCGCGCACTGCGACAGGTTCGGCCGACCAGAACCCCTCGCCGAACTCGCAACCGATCCTGCCTCCGAAATGGCGGTCGCGGCTCTCCACCAGCCGCAGAAACGCTCCGCTGTTCAGCCGGGTGATGACCGCCCCGGGATGGACGGTGAACTGGCTGGCATAGGCCGCCAGGGCGGCCCGCTTGCGTTCGTACTGCTCGCTGACGTCCACCACCACCGAGGGCGAGGTTTCGCCGTGGATGAAGTAGTGCCAGAGGACCGGCGGCCGGTAAGGAGGTCCCCCTTGTGTCCATCGGGCCAGCCCCGCGAGGTGGCGTGCCTCCACCGCCACGCATCCGGCCCAGGCGTGTCCCGGATGCTCGTCTTCCGGATAGGGAGCCAGCAGCACCACCGGACGGTACCGGCGCAGGGCTTCCACCACCGCCCGCGCTGCCGGCTCGGTCTGCCGCGGCCACTCCGGAAGCCCGGCGTTGCGCCGCCAGACAAGTCCCAGCTCCCGCGCCGCCCTGGCCGCCTCCTCGGATCGCTGCTCCACCGTACCGTTGGAAGCCAGATCGCCCACCGTCAGATCCAGGACACCTACGCGGTAGCCCCGGGCGGCCAGCGTGGCCAGCGTTCCTCCCGCCCCGATCTCCGCGTCGTCGGGGTGGGCGGCCACCGCCAGTGCGTCCAGAAGCTCCTCGCCGTCCTCCGCCAAACCCCATCCCCCCTCCTGTCGGCCGCGTGGGGCCATATGATGCTTCCCCCCGCCGCCTGCCGATTCCTGCGAAACGGCCGGCGGACGGCGGAGGCCGCTACCGCACGCAGGGAAGAGCAGCTCGTGGAGTATGCTCCTGCTTCCATAGCGAGGCTATCACAGGCCGGCGACAGCCTCGCCCCGTGTCGGTTGATCAGAACGCCTGTTCGTGTTACACTCCGCTTGAGAGGCGATGCCCCGGTGTCCCTGGAGCAAGTGCTGGAGGAGTTCCGTAGCGGCAAGGCCGCCCGCAACGTGACCTGCTGGCGGTCCTTCCCGGGGCGCCCCCCACGCCTGGAGCCCTTTCCGACATGGCTGCATCCCTCCCTGGTCGAGGCCCTGCGCCGGCGCGGTATCGAGCACCTGTACTCGCACCAGGCGGCGGCCCTGCAGGTCGTCCGCAGGGGTGAACACGTGGTGGTGGTCACCCCCACCGCGTCAGGCAAGACGCTTTGCTACAACATCCCCGTGGTGGAGTCGGTGCTGCGCGACGACGCCACACGCTCCCTGTACCTCTTCCCCACCAAAGCGCTGTCTCAGGACCAGCTGGCCGAGCTTGAGCAGCTTGCGGGGGAGACGCTGCGGCTGAAGGCCTACACCTACGACGGTGACACACCTCAGAGCGCCCGCCAGGCCATCCGTACCGCGGGCCACATCGTCATCACCAACCCCGACATGCTGCACACCGGCATCCTCCCCCACCACACGCGCTGGCTCCGCCTGTTTCAGAACCTGCGCTATGTGGTGATCGACGAGGTCCACCAGTACCGGGGGGTGTTCGGCAGCCACCTGGCCAATGTCATCCGCAGGTTGAAGCGCGTAGCCCATTTCTACGGGGCCCGCCCCCAGTTCATCTGCTGCTCGGCCACCATCGCCAACCCCTCGGAGCTGGCCTCGCGCCTCATCGAGGAGCCCGTCACGCTGGTGGACGAAAGCGGCGCCCCTTCCGGTGAACGCCACTTCATCCTCTACAACCCCCCGCTGGTCAACCGCGAACTCGGTATCCGCCGCAGCTGTCTTCTGGAGGCGGCGGAGCTGGCCGGCGCCTTTGTGCGGGCGGGAGTCCAGACGCTGGTCTTCGCCCGCAGCCGGCTGTCCACCGAGGTGCTAGCAACCTACTTGAAGCGCGCGGCCGCGGGCATCCTCCCCGGACAGGGAGAAGCCACCGTGCGGGGTTACCGGGGAGGGTACCTGCCGACCCAGCGACGGGAGATCGAGAAGGGACTGCGGGAAGGAAAGGTGCGCGCCGCCGTCGCCACCAATGCCCTTGAACTCGGCATCGACATCGGACGGCTCGATGCGGTGGTGATGGCCGGCTATCCCGGCAGCATCGCCAGCGCCTGGCAGCAGGCCGGGCGGGCGGGACGCCGAACGGATCCGGCGGTGGCCGTGCTGGTGGCGGACTCCAGCCCCCTGAACCAGTACCTGGTCAACCAGCCGGAGTACTTCTTCGGCCGATCTCCGGAGCACGGCCTCGTCAACCCCGACAACCCCTTCATCCTGGCCAACCACGTCAAGTGCGCCGCCTTCGAGCTCCCGTTCGAGGAAGGCGAGGACTTCGGAGGCACCTGCGTGCAGCCCGTGCTCGAGCACCTGGCCGCCCAGGGCATCGTCCACCGCTCCGGTGGCCGCTGGCACTGGATCGCCGAGAGTTACCCGGCCGAGGATATCAGTCTGCGCTCGGCGTCCGCCGAGAACTTCGTGGTGGTGGACGTGACGGCGCCGCGACCCCGCGTGATCGGCGAGGTTGACCGCTTCAGCGCCTCCATGCTGCTTCACGAGGAAGCGATCTACCTCCACGAGGCCGAGCAGTACCAGGTGGAGAAACTCGACTACGCCGAGAAGAAGGCGTACGTGCGGAAGGTAGAGGTAGACTACTACACCGACGCCTCGCTGGCGGTCAGCATCAGAGTATTGGCGCAGTTCCAACACGATCCGGAGCACAACCTGCCGCGCAGTTCCGGCGAGGTGCTGGTGACGGCGCTGCCGACCATGTTCAAGAAGATCCGGTTCGGAACCCACGAGAACGTGGGCTCGGGTCCCATACACCTTCCCGAGGAGCAGATGCACACCACCGCCTACTGGCTCCAGGTACCGCGGGAGGTCGCCGACGATCTCGGACCCCAGGCACTGGAAGCCGGCCTCCTCGGTCTTGGAAACCTGATGGTCCACATCGCTCCGCTCTTCCTCCTGTGCGATGCCCGGGACATCCGCTCGGTGGTCGAGGTGCGCTCACCTTTCACCCGCTGCCCCACCGTCTACGTGTATGAACGGTACCCCGGAGGTGTGGGCTTCGCCGACAAGCTCTTCGAACTCCACGGCGAGCTGCTGGCCGCCTGTCGCGACCTTGTGCGGGGTTGCACCTGCGCCGACGGCTGCCCGTCCTGCGTCGGCCCCGGTGCGGAAGCGGGCGCCGGAGCCAAGCAGGCGACACTCAGGCTGCTACGTACCGGCCTGGGCGTCCTGCGGTGAGGGGAACCGGCGTGGAAGATCCGTGGCACGAGATCAGAGAAGCCCTGCGATGCGCCCGCCCACGGCCGGACGGCGAACGGCGGTCCGGGATAGCGGTGGATCGGGTGTTGCCCGGGCGGTATCTGAGCCCGCCGCCGGGCTCCGGCTACCTGGTGGAGCGCAGGCTGTCCATCCACCACTACCATGGCGGCAGGCACCTTTCGGACGCGCTGGGCCAGGCAGTCGGCTGCCTCGGAGTCCTCGCGGGCGCGCCGGGGCTGGAGGGCAATCTTCTCGAGGAGCTTGTGTTCCTGGACACCGAGACCACGGGTCTTGACGTGGGACCCGGAACCCTGGTCATCCTGGTGGGAACGGGACGCTTTGAGGCCGGGGGCTTCGTGGTGCGGCAGTTCTTCCTGGCGGAGCCGGCCGGCGAGCGGCCGCTGCTGGAGGAGCTTGCCCGGCATCTTGACGGGTGCGCCGGGCTGGTCACCTTCAACGGCCGGCACTTCGATCTGCCGCAACTGGAAAGCCGTTTTGTGCTGAACCGGCTACCCCCCGCACCGTCCTCGCTGCCCAACCTCGACCTCCTGCCCGTCGCCCGGCGGGTGTGGGGGCTGCGGCTTGCCAGCCGCAGCCTGGCGTCGCTGGAAGACAACGTGCTCGGTTACATGCGCGAGGGCGACGTGCCCGGCTATCTGGTACCGTCGCTGTACCGGGAATACCTCCGCACGGGCGATGCCACCACGGTGGCGCCGGTCTTCGAGCACAACCTGCGCGACATCCTCTCCATGGTGATGCTGGTCTCGCGGCTGGTTGACTGGTGTGCCCGGGCGGCCTCGGGGGACCTTCCCCCCGAGGCGCATCCGGCGGACGTGGCGGGACTGGGCCGCGCCTGCGAGTACGCCGGACTGGCCGCCGCCGGTACCGCCTGCTACGAAGCGGCACTGGCCAGAGGGCTGGACGGGGCTCCCCGGCAGCTGGCCTCCGAGCGGCTGGCCCGCCTGTACCGCCGGCTGGGCATGCGCGCCGAGGCGCTCGCCGTCTGGTCCGGGCTCGTCGCCAGCGGTCAGGCCTGCTCCCCCGACCCCTACATCGAGCTCGCCAAGCACTATGAGCACGTGGCCCGCGACCCCGTTAGGGCCTGTGCCCTCGTGGAGGAAGCCATCGTGCGTTTCGGCGCCGGCCTTTCCCCCGCCCGCGAGGCCGCGCTGCGCCACCGCCTGGCCCGCCTGCGCCGCCGCCTCGACATACGAACCGGGCCATCCGCATAGAAGGGGTTGAGGGCTCCTCGCCCCGTCCGCGACCGGGGGTGGCGGCGTGTTCTGGGTTATCGATCTGCGGGGAAGGCGCGCAAGGCTCCTTGGCTGGCTCGTCGGGACGGCCGTGCTGGTAGGCCTGCTTTTGCGCACGCCGGGAGATGCGGTCCCGGCCGGCGGCCGCCTGCAGCCCCTGCGGCAGGCCCCCACGCGCCAGCGTCTGGTGGCCCTGACTTTCAACGTCAGCTGGGGGGTAGAGGTCCCCCGCCGCGTGCTGGCGGCCCTGGAGGAAGGACAGACCCGCGCGACGTTCTTCGTGTCCGGCCCCTGGGCGGCAAGCCATCCCGAAGTCGTGAGGGAGATGACGGCCCGTGGGCACGAGATCGCCAGCCTGGGGCACCGGTACGTGGACGTGACGACCCTCTCGCGGCAGGAACTCGAGGAGGACCTGGCCCGCGCCCACCGCGTGCTGGAGAGCCTGACGGGCAAGGCCCCAAGGTACTTCCGGCCGCCGGACGGCCGCTACAACGACCTGGTGATGCGGGTGGCCCGGGAGGCCGGCTACACGGTGGTGACCTGGCGTACCGACTCGCTGGACTGGAAAAACCCCGCTCCCGAGCAGATCGCACGGCGGGTGCTCGCCCGCATCGCCCCCGGCGACATCGTCCTACTCAACGCCTCCGACTCCGCCCGCCAGACCGACCGCGCGATCGCGCCCATCCTGTCCGGCCTCAAGGAGCGGGGCTACGCAGCGGTCACCCTCTCGGAACTGCTGGATGCCGGGGCGGATTGAGCTGCCGTCAGTCGGCGGCCGTCAGCCTTACGTCCAGCTCGTATTCCTTCCCCTCGGCCAGAACCACCGCCAGGGGCAGGGCGTGACCCGGCGCCAGCACCGCCGCGAGATCGAGCTCCACACCGGCAGCCCGCACCTTCCAGCGGACCAGGTGACCGGCCACGCCGGCCACCGCGGCCGGACCTTCGCACCACACCTCGACGTCGTGCTCTCCTTCCGCCCGGTCACCCCTCCACCCCTCCACCAGGGTCACGGGATGCTCCAGGAAGGGCGACAGCAGGGTTGCGGCCAGCACCGCCTGGACCGCCGCGTCCCCCATGCCCATCAGGCTACGGGGCCAGTCGTCGGCCGTGAGCATACGGGAGGCGGACGCCGGACCCTCGCCGAGATCCCAGCTCAGACGGGTGGGCTCGCCGGCGCCGCCAACCTCGAGCTCGATCCAGCCGCCGAATCGCCCGTCCTGCTCATGAAGTACCACCTCATAGCGGTAACGGCCGGCATCGGGCACCGTGCCACCCTGCCACCGCGGTGGAGCCGTCTCCTTCGCCGCCTGTCCGGCGGGACGGCACGAGGCTACCGCCAGCGCCAGCATGAGCGCCAGGCCTGCTTTGCCGTACCTGCCCATCACCGGCCTCCGGGTCCGGGGCTTGGGCTCTTGCCCGAACCGGACGGCTGCCCCCGCTGCCCTACGGCGTCCAGCAGCTCGCGCGCCGCCTGTGCGCGCCCCGGCAGTTCACCGGCGGCGATGCGCTCGAGCACCTCCACCGCCACCTGACCGGCGCGTTCGGCAAGGCGCGCGGTATCGTGCACGGCCGCCTGCGCCTGCGGCGGCAGGCGTTCGAGCAGCGCCGGCAAGAGGTTACCGATGCGGGAAGCCGCACCTTCCAGGGCGGCCATGGCCTCCGTCAGGTCCTCGCCGCGCTCCTGCCCCCTTCTGGCCTCAAGCTGGAGATTCTCCATCAGGCGGGCAAGGCTGCCGATCGCCCAGCGCGCCCGGTCCTCAAGCCCCTGGTTGGCATAACGCAGTGCCTCCTCCGCCCGCTCCTCGCCCAGACGGAGCATCAGTCCGATGCGTTCGTGGCTGGTGCGGCGCAGTGTGATGCGAAGCTGCTGCGCGGCTTCGCGCACCGTAAGAAGCGGGCACCCTTCCTCCGCGGCCGTCGCTCCGGCCGCTCCGAGCAACACCCAAAGGCACAGCAGCGTTACCGTGGTTCGCCTGAACACGGAACCCACCTCCCTCAAGCTGTCCCTTATAGACTTCGTGCCGAACCGGGTGGTTTCGGGGGCACGTGATGACCGTCCCCCACTTAGCCGGCGAACGCCCGCACCATGTAAGGCAAAAGCGCCAGCACGGCCACGAGAGCGCGGCCGCGACGCTGTTCTTGGCTGTCCCAGGCGAACAGCCTGACCGCCAGCACCAAGCCGATGACTCCCCCGGCCAGCAACGCCATGGCGGATGCCGCTCCGGCCGCGAGGGGCGCTTGCCGGTAGGCCAGCGCCCTGAACGCCTCCATCGCATGGGGGGCGGGCAGCAATCCGCCCAGCATGCGCAGGGCCGGCGGCAGCACCTCCGCCGGCACCAGCAGGTCCCCCAGCAACAGCGAGGGCAGATACACCGCCTGGATCAAGAGCTGGGCCACGGGCGAGCCGGGAGCCACCACCCCGACCAGCGCCCCGAGGCCACCGTAGGCAAAGGCGGTCAGAATGCACACCGCGGCGAAGCCCGCGAGACTCGGCGGCACCGCCGCGTCGAAGAACACGACGGCGGTGACGGCGATGAGCACCCATACCCCCACCAGGTGCAGCGTGGTGGTCAGGGTGGGCATGGCGAGCACCATGGCGGCGGGCACGCCGCTCACCCGGAAGGCCCGGAATATCCCGGCTTCCCTGGCCTCGACCAGCATGTTAGGCAACCCCAGAACGGTAGCCGAGAGCACCGCGAACACGGCCATCACGCCGATCATCGTCGTGGCGAAAGCGGGGTTCCCGCTCACCATGACCGAGGCCAGCAGGAGGTGAAAGCCCAGCGGCAGCAAGTAGGTCAAAAACAGCAGCCAGCGATTCCTAACCCCCGTCCGGAACTCGAAGGCGAAGTGCTCTACGAACGCCCTCACCCGGCTCCCCCTCCCTCCGTGATCTCAAGGAACCGCTCCTCCAGCGAGGGGCGTTCCACGCGCAGATCCACCAGGCTATCGCCCATCTCCCTGATATGGGCGAGCACCGCGGCCACCGTCGCCCCCGTGTCTTCGCTGTAGTACACGAAGTACTCGTCCGTCCTTGCCGATCGCACGACACCGGGGTACCCGGCACCCGCCAGGCGCGAGTTCACCGTGCGGACCGACACCCGGGTAAGGCTCCCGGCTGCTGCCGTCAGCTCCCGCGGTGTTCCCAGGGCGGCGAGAGTCCCTCCCAGCATGATGGCCACGCGGTCCGCGATCGACTCCGCTTCCGCCATGTCGTGGGTGGCAAGCAGAACGGTGGTGCCCTGCGTCCGCAGCTCTCGAATCAGCGAGTGCAGCTCCCGGCGGCTCGACACATCGAGCCCGGCGGTCGGTTCGTCCAGGATCACCACCGGCGGGTCGTGCGCCAAGGCCAGTGCCAGCGCCAAACGGCGGCGGTACCCGGTGGAGAGGGACTGGTACTGGACCCCGAACCGACCGGCGAAGCCCAACCTTTCCAGCAGTTCAAAACGCGGCGGAACACCCCGGTAGGCGCAAAACAGCCGCATGGCCTCATCGCAGCGCAGCGTGGGGGGAAGCGCCGACACCTGAAGCTGCACCCCCAGCAGTGCCCGCAGCCGGTTTCCCTCGCGCACCGGGTCGACCCCCAGCACCCGCAGCTCGCCCTCATCTGCCCGGCGCAGCCCTTCCAGGCACTCCAAGGTGGTGGTCTTCCCCGCCCCGTTGGGTCCGAGCAGACCGAACACCTCGCCCGGCCTGACGGTGAAGCTCAGGTCGCTCACCGCCACCACGCCCCCGTACGCCTTCCGTAACCCCCGAACCTCTATCGCCCACTCCGCCATGGCCACCCAAACTCCTCCGCTCGCCGTCGTCGGTGGCCACGCCTTCGCCGTCTTGAAGCCGCTTTCCTTCGCGGGCGGGCGTCCTGGGCTCTAGAGCACAACCGGGGCGGCCGCCCGTCCCACACCCAGGCGACCCAGCACCCGCAGCAGCGGGAGGACGAATTTCAGGACGAGACGCGCAAGCGACCGGCGGGCTACGTTCCGCGTGGCCACCAGTAGCTCTTCCCCCACCACTTCTTCGTCTTCCTGCAAGGTGACACGGCCAAGCGCCTGACCACGGCGCACGGGAGCGCTAACCGCCTGGGGTACCCAGAGGGTCACCTTCATACGCGTTGTGTCCTCAGCCAGGACTGCCGCCTGCAGCGGCCGTCTGACCGTGAGCTCGACCTCACCCTGCTCGCCGCGGCGCACGGGGATGGCCGCAAGCGGCACGCCGGGCGCGGCCACGGTGATCAAGCGGCTACGGCCAAATCCCCAGTCCAGGAGCCTGGCGGCGTCGCCGTAGCGGTCGGGCGCCCCCAGGAGAACCACCAGCAAGCGGCGGTCGTCTCGCGATGCCGAGGCGATGAGGCAGCGCCCGGCGGCGGCGGTGGTTCCCGTCTTCACCCCGTCGGCTCCGGGATACCTCCACAAGAGGCGGTTGGTGTTGCGCAGGTAGCGTTCCCAGTCGCCTTCCAGCTCGCCCACGGTCGCCTCCGGGGTGGCGACCAGCCGGGCGAAATGCGCGTCGGACAGGGCATGACGCGCCAGCAGCGCCAGGTCGATCGCGGTGGAAAGATGACCGGGCTGGGTCAACCCGTGAGGGTTGAGGAAATTCGAGGAGGTGGCACCCAGTTCCCTGGCCCGGTCGTTCATCAGCCGGGCGAAGCCTTCCACCGACCCGCCGAGGTGTTCGGCGACGGCCACCGCGGCGTCGTTGGCCGACCGGAGGAGCACCGCCACCAGCAACTCCTCCAGGGTAACCCTGTCGCCCCTCCGCAGCCCCAGGCGTGAGCCGCCCACGCGCGTGGCACGTTCGCCAACCTCCACCACGTCGCCGAGGCGACCGCGCTCCAGAACCAGGATGGCGGTGAGGATCTTGGTCAGGCTGGCGGGGTGCCGGGCCTGCCACGCGTTCTTTTGGTAGAGGATCTTCCCGGTGTGCCAGTCCATGAGCAGGGCGGAAGCGGCCGTGACGCGCGGGGGAGAAGCCATGGCGAACAACAGGCAGATCGTGGCCAGCCGGCACCTTTCAAGCCCCATGCCAGACCATACGGAAGGCCGCCGGCGGCTATGCCGCCTCTCTACTCGGGCAGCAGAGTGAAAATCAGGGTACGGGGACTGGTGGCGCGGTCTTGGAACACAAGGCCCTGCTCCTCGTCGTTGATGGTGACGAAGAGGCTTCCCGGCCTGCCCACCCGCATGCGGATCTCGCGTTCGGCCTGGAAGACGCGCACGCTGCCGACCGGCAGCGTGGCCTCCAGAACTCTCCGTCCGTCAAGGTCCACCCCCAGCCAGCAGTCATCCGCCAACTCCACCAGCACTTGCAGAAAGTCGCCGGCGACCCGGTAACGGACCTCGTCACCCGCGTCCTCGCGTGTCACCCGGACCTGGGGCGGAGGTGGAGGACCGGGAGGCTCGGGGACCACCGGCTCGCCTTCGTCCGGCAGCGGCCGGACGTCCTCGGCCGCCGGTGGGGGCTCGGGTTGGGCCTCCTGCCGCCGCGGCAGCACGCCGAAGTAGTAAGTCGCCACCGCCGCCAGCACGAGCAGGCCGACCAGCGCACCCGCCGCCCTGGGACCTCGGCGCTGGACGGGTGGCCGGAAGATGGGCTCCGACGTCGGGGGCTTCGCCGCCCGTTCCTGGGTGTAGAGGCGAACGAGCTCGAGGCCGTCCAGGCCCAGGTAGTTGGCGTAGGAACGCAGAAAGCCGCGGGCGTAGGCTTCGCCGGGGATTACCTCGTAGTCGCCATCCTCCAGGGCTTTCAGGTAACGCAAGCGGATCTTGGTGTCCGCCTGCACCTGCTCGAGCGTGAGGCCCCGCCCCTCGCGGGCCTCGCGCAACCGGGTACCGATCTCGCTGGCGGTCACTGACCCCCACCTCCGGAGCTACCCGTCGCCGGTGCCAACTTGCCCGGCCGCCGATCCTATGGATAGATGCGGTTAAGCAGCCGCGGGAAGGGAATCGCCTCGCGGACGTGCTCAAGCCCGCAGATCCACGCCACCACCCGCTCGAGCCCCAGCCCGAACCCCGAATGCGGGACCGATCCGTACCGCCGCAGATCGAGGTACCACTTGAAGGCCGCTTCCGGCAGCTGGTGCTCCGCGAGTCGCTGCCGCAGAAGCTCGTAATCGTCGATCCGCTCGCCGCCGCCGATGATCTCACCGTAGCCCTCGGGGGCAAGCAGATCCGCTCCCAGCACCACTTCAGGCCGGGCGGGGTCGGGCTGCATGTAAAACGCCTTGATAGCCGCGGGGAAGCGGTGTACGAACACCGGACGCTCGAAGCGCGCGGCCACCGCTACCTCGTGCGGCGTCCCGAAGTCCTCTCCCCATGCCAGCGGCTCTACCCCCTCCAGGAGGCGGACCGCCTCATCGTAGCTTACCCGGGGGAAAGGCGGCGACACCTTCTCCAAAAGCCGCGTGTCGCGCTCGAGGCGCTCAAGTTCCGGACGCCGCCGCTCCAGCACCCGTCCTACCACGTAGCTGACCATGGCCTCCTGCAGCGCCAGGATGCCCTCGAAATCAACGTATGCCGCTTCGGGCTCCACCATCCAAAACTCCATGAGGTGACGCCGGGTGCGTGATTTCTCCGCCCGAAAGGTCGGGCCGAAGCAGTACACGCGTCCGAAAGCCATGGCCGCCGCCTCGTTGTACAGCTGTCCGCTCTGTGACAGATACGCGCTGGTCTCGAAGTAACGCGTCTGGAACAGCGTGGTAGTCCCCTCGCAGGCCGCCGGGGTAAGGATGGGCGTGTCCACCAGGAGGAAACCCGCGTCGTCGAGGAAGTCCCGGCAGGCCCGGGTGACCTCCGCCCTTACGCGCATGATGGCGTGCTGTCGCGGCGTGCGCAGCCACAGGTGACGGTGGTCGAGCAGGAACTCCACCCCATGCTCCTTCAAGGCTATGGGGTAATCCTCGGCAGCGCTGACCACCTTGAGGTCGGTCAGCGCCAGCTCGTACCCTCCGGGAGCCCGGCGGTCCGCCCGTACCGTACCCAGAAGGCGCACCGCAGACTCCTGGGTGACCGCGCGGCAACGTTCGTAGACCTCGGGATCAAGCTCTGACTGCGAGGCCACCACCTGAAGAAAGCCGGTGCCGTCCCGCACTATCAGAAACTCGAGCTTCCCCGAGCTGCGCCGGTTGTACAGCCAGCCCTGCAACTGGACCGTTTGCCCTACGTGTTCGCCGATGCGTTCCACGGTGGTCGGTACCGCCGCGTTCACTCCCGGGTCGCCTCCTCCAGCCGTTCCAGGATACGGCCGAGTTCGTCAAGGGTCCGGCCGTAAGCCGCCCAATCGCCCCGCTGCATCGCCTCCCGCGCCTGGAGCCAGACCTCCCAGGCACGCCGGCCGAGCACGCCGACCTCCGGAATCTCGGGCTGCGCGGGATCCGGCAAATCGGGAGGGGCCTCCAAAAACACCTGGCGCAGGGCCAGCTCGAGCGTTTCCGCCATGACCACCCGTTCACCATAGGCGGCGATCAGGCGGCGGAATTCGGGCAGCCGGTTGCCTTCCGCCTGCAGGTAGATGGGTTCGATGTACAACACGGTGTTCTCGATGGGGATAACCTGCAAAGCACCCCGGATCACGCGCGAGCCATGCTGCCCCCAAAGCGTCAGCTGTTGCGAGATGTAGGCGTGCTGGTCGATGCGGGCCTCGATCTGCATGGGGCCGAAGATCAGCTGGTCCTTCGGGAAGATGAAGACCATCGCCTGACCGTAGTGCTCGCCGTCCGAGCGGGCCGCCATCCAGGCGATCATGTTGTCCCTGCGCGCGGGGGTGAACGGCAGGAGCAGGACGAACTCCTCGCGGGTTTCTCCCGGAAGCTTCATCACGAGGTAGTAGGGCTGCATCGCCTGCGCGCCGTCAACCGGCGTCGGGCGGTCGGGGTCGTAAAGCCGCCGCGGGCGACTCCACAGGTCCTCCTGGTTGTAAAAGACCACGGGGTCGGTCATGTGGTACTTGGCGAAGAGGTCGGCCTGCCAGTTGAAAAAGTCCGCGGGGTAACGCACGTGACGTCTGAGATCGGTCGGCATCGCCTCCTCGGGCAGGAACATGCCCGGGAAGATGCGGGCGTAGGTCGCAGCCAGCGGATCCTCGCCGAAAAGGTAGAACTTCACCTCGCCGTGATAGGCGTCCACCGTCACCTTCACCGAGTTGCGGACGTAGTTGAAACGGGCCGTGGGATGGGGTTCGGAGTAAGGGAACAGCCCGCTCGAGGTGTAGGCGTCCTGGATGAAGAAAAGCGTGCCGTCTTCACGGATGACAAGGTAGGGGTCGCGATCCAGAGTGAGGAAAGGCGCCAGGTGCCTGACCCGGTCTTGGATCTGCCGGTAGATCATGATGCGGCTCTCGGAATGGATGGCCCGCGTGAGCATGAGCTGGTAGCTGCGCTCGCGGATGGCGAAAGCCGCCCGGACCAGCGGCGAGGAGATCCTGACACCACCCCGACCGCGGTAATGCGTCCAGGCGTTACCGGCCCCCACCGGGTAGTCGAACTCCGCCTCGTGGGTGTTGACCACCACATACGGTGCCGGGGATTCGCCGTAGTAGATCTCCGGCCGGGTGATGGCCAGTTCGGGAAAGGGACTGCGCGGTGGCAGGTCCTTTAACCAGAGCACCGGCAGGCCTTCCTCGTTCACCTCGGCCGCCGGTGAGAGCACCGCGCCGTAGCCGTGAGTATACTTCAGGTGGAGGTTGACCCAGGTCTTGGCGCCCGCCGGCAGCGCATCGGGGGAGAACTCCCGCGCCGCCACCATCAGCTGCCGCAGGCGCCCGTCGACCGGGTAACGGTCCACGTCAACGTCGAAGAACCGGTAATACAGCCTGATCTCCTGCATCTGGCCGAAGGTCTGGCGCGCGGGAGACCAGTCCCAGAGCCGGATGTTGTCGATGGTTCCGCGGTTGCGGTCCAGCGCGTCGACGTCCAGCCGGCGCGCCTCGTACGGGAACTCCCGCTCGTCAATGGCCTCCAGTGCATAGGCATAACGCGTGAGCGCGATGTTGTGGAGGATGTAGGGGCGCTCGCGGTTTATCTCATCGGGCTCCACGGTGAACTGCTGCACGAAGGCAGGGTAAAGCGTGCCCAGCACCAGCGAGGCCACGACCATGCCCGCCACTCCCCAGAGCGCGAACGTGGGCCGGCGCAGGTATGCCCCGGCGAGCACCACCGCCGCCACCAGCAGGCTGAGCCCCATCATGATGCGCAAGGCCGGCAGCTGCGCGTTGATGTCGGTGTAGCTGGCGCCGAAGGTAACCCCCCGTGGCGAGTAGAGCAGCCGGTAGACGGCGATCTGGTATCCCCAGACCTTCAGCACCAGGAACGCGGCCAGCAGGGCCGACAGGTGATACCTGGCCCGCCGCTCAACCATGATCCTTCCTTCCACGTAATCGACCGCACGGTTGGCCACGTAGACGCCCAGCGCCCCCAGGCCCGAGAGCACCACCAGCGCCTGCGAGAGGTAGTAGCCCAGGCTATACACGGGTAACGTGAAAAGGTAGAATCCCACGTCACGGCCGAACAGCGGGTCGGCGAGGCCGAAAGGCACCTGGTGCAGGTATCTCTGCACCACCATCCATTCGCGCGAAACCAGCAGGCCGGCCAGCAGTCCCAGCGTCAGCGGCAGCACCGTCAACAGCAGGCGTGCATGCCGCCTGGGTATCGGACCGATCACCGCCAGGTCAAGGTAGTCCCCCAGCATCGTCCGCATGCGTCCGGCGGCCAGTCGCAGGTTGACCGCCAGGATCAGCGCGAAGGCCAGCCCCACGCCGAGCCCCAGCGCCAGGCGGGTCTTGAGCATGGTGAGCAGTACCCCGAGGTACCCCTGGGCCGAGAACCAAAGGTACTCGGTGTAGAAGTAACTTCCGTAGACGGCGACGATCACCGCGAGAACCAGCGCCGTCACGCCCCAACGGAAGAGCAGCGGTCCCCGTCGCAACGTGCTCGCCTCCTCCCGGCCGGGAAGCCTCCTCCCCGACCCCTATCCCCTTCACCACCGGCGGGCCAAATCCCTCTGCCCGGCCTCAAACCAGCATCGCCGCAGGATCTTCCCCGGGGAGCGCCAAACCATCCCGGTAAGGGGCGCGGGGAACAACCGCGGCAGGCTCCGCGAGGCCGGGGCGAGGCTGGCGGTCTCCCTTCCCTTTTCCGGCCATCCTACCGGCTACGCCATGGCCTGCCACATCCGAAAGCACCTCGGAGACGAGGTGCTGCTCTCACTGGTGGCCGACCCTGCGGGTTTCCTGCGCGCCTATGGCAAGGCGGCGGCGCTCGCCGGCGAGGGAGATCCGCTGGGCGACCAGACCCTTGAACTGTTGGAACTGGTGGTGGACGCGGCCCGCGGCTGACGTCACCGACCGGCAGACCCCGTGCCCCTGCGCAGGGTCAGGATCGCTGCCTGGGTACGATCTTTCACCCCGAGCTTGCGGAAGACACTGCTGAGGTGGTTCCGCACCGTCTTCTCGCTGATGTACAGTCTGGCGCCGATCTCGCGGTTGCGCAGCCCTTCGGCCACCAGCCCGAGCACTTCGCGTTCGCGGGGCGTCAGCCGACGCCAGGCAGGGGTTTCGTCCGTTCTCCCCACTTCCGTGGCGATACGGTAGACGGCGCGCTGCGGCAATGTGGCCTGCCCCGACCAGGCCGAGCGGATGGCATGCGCCAGCTCGGCCGCCTCCACGTCCTTCAGCACGTAGCCCACCGCGCCCGCCTTCAGCATCTCCACCACCAGTTCCTTCTCGGCGTGCATGGTGAGCACCACCACCTTGACTGCGGGACAGGTCTGACGGATGGCGCGCACCACCTCGGGAGCGGGCATTCCCCGCATGCTGATGTCCAGCAGCACCAGGTCCGGCTCGAGCTCGCGAGTCCGGGCAAGCGTCTCGTCGCCGTCGGCCGCCTCTCCCACCACCGTGAAATCCGGCTCCAGGCCCAGAAGGTACCCAAGACCCTGGCGGACCAGGCGATGATCGTCGGCCAGCAGGATGCGCACCTGTCGCCGGGACAGTGCCGCCACCTCCTTACCCCCCGCCGTCCGGCCCCTCCCGGCCGCGCTGCGGTACCGTCTACATAATATGCCGATCCCGATGGCAGAGCGAGTCCGCGGGACGTACTCAGCCTTCATCGCCGCGCGGGCGGGCTCGCCATGCGAACCTCCCGACGGGCAGCACGAGGTCGACCAGCGTCCCGCCACCGGGACGGGACTGGATGCTGAGCTCGCCTCCCAGCGCCGCCGCCTGCTCCCGCATCCCCAACACCCCGTACTTCCTTTCTTTGAGCAAGCGTTCGGGCGGGAGCGGACACGCAAGTCCATGACCGTCGTCGCGCACCTGCAGGCGAACGTGGTGCGCGCGGTAGGCGAGGGCCACCTCCACCGACCTCGCCCCCGCGTGCCTGACCACGTTGTTGAGGGCCTCCTGGAAGATCCGGAACACCGCCACTTCCTCCGGCGGCCCAAGCGGCCGGACACGGCCGGAGACGACGAAGCCGACCCGCAGCCGGTGACGCTCGCCCAGGACCTCGAGGTGGACCCGCATGGCCTCGACGAGCCCCACGTCCCCCGGCAGCACCGGACGCAGGTCGACCAGCATGGACCTTCCCTCTTCCAGCGCGGCTTGTACGCCCTCCCTGAGCCGCGCCAGTTCCCCGACAAGAGCCGGTGCGCCGTCCGTGGCCAGGCGCGCGCAGCGGTCGACCGCCAGCGACAGATTGACCAGCGTCTGCAGCAACCCGTCATGCAGGTCACGGGCCAACCGGCGGCGTTCTTCCTCCCTTGCCTGCAGCACCCTGTGCTCCTCGCAACCCGTCAACTTCCCGTCCCTCTTCCGACCCGGCCGAAGGCGTTCGTTACATAATATGTCGAGGCCGCGGCCGGGGAATGCTACGGTCAGGGAGGAAGAGATGCCGTGAAGTCCGCCGCCTGCTGGCGCGCTTTGCGTCCCGGTTTCCTGCCGCTAACCGGGGTCTCGGTCACCCTCGGCCTGGCGGTGGCCTGGCTGGAACGGGGAACGCTCCACCTCCCACAGGCCCTGCTCTCGCTGGGCGCCGCGCTGTGGGCGCACGC
Source organism: Symbiobacterium thermophilum (assembly GCA_020725145.1). Classification (GTDB taxonomy): domain Bacteria; phylum Bacillota; class Sulfobacillia; order UBA995; family UBA995; genus DYFO01. The sequence goes on along the minus strand of DYFO01000006.1, from coordinate 15,992 downwards.
GGCGGTGAACGCTTTGAACGAGTACCACGATTTCGTCAAGGGCGTGGACCACCGTACGCGTCGCACGCCCTTCAGCGGCGGCAGCGGCGTGCTGGTCTCCGGCCTGACGTCCCCCGGCCTGGTCCTCGGCCTGGGCCTGGGCTGTCTGGCCTCAACTACCGGGCTCGGGCTATACCTCGCGTACCACCACGGCTGGGAGGTCTTGGCATTGGGGGCGATCGGCATCTCCCTGGTGTTGCTGTACACACCGCTTCTGACCCGGCATCCGCTCGCCGGGCTGGCCGCGCCGGGACTTGGGTTCGGTCCCCTGATGGTGGCGGGGGTCCATCGCATCCAGACCGGTTGCTGGTCGGCCGCCGCCACGACCGCCGCCGTGATGTGCGGGTTCTTGGCCAGTGCATTGCTCCTGCTCAACCAGTATCCCGATCTGGAAGCGGACGCCGCCACCGGGAGGCGCAACTACCTCATGCTGTGGGGTCGACGCCGGGCGACGGGGTTGTACGCGCTGCTGCTGGCGGGGGCATACCTCGCCGTGGTGGCGGCCGTGCTGCTGGGCGTGATGCCGGCGAATGCCTGCCTCGCGCTCCTGACCTCACCCCTGGCCGTTCACGTGGCGCTACGGTTGCCGGCGCGGACCGAGGATCGGGAAGCGCTCTTGCCCCTGCTGCTTCACAATGTGCTGATCGTGCTTTTCACGCCGCTCCTGGCCGCGTTGGGGATGGCGCTCGGACGTCCGCTGCCCTGATCGTTATCGGGCTTTCACGACTTCTTCACTTTTTGGCCACGGTTGCTCCACCCTCGCGCGCTACGCTATGACCGAGGCAAGAGGGAGGGAGGTGAGACAGGGTGACGAGGCGAGCGATGATCCTTCTGCTCGTGGCGCTGGTAGTGGCGGTGCCGATGGCGGCCGTCTACGCCCAGGAGACCACCGACGTGCAGGCGCGGCTGGCCCAGTTGCGCAACCAGATCCTTGAACTCCGGCGGCAGATGGTCCGTGAGAAGGTGGCCGCCGGCCTCATCGACGAGGAGCAGGGCAATCGTATGCTCGAACGGTTGGAGAGGACAGCCGAGCGCCGCGGTGAGCTGTGCGCGATGGATCCCGAGGCCCGGCTCGAGCACTTCCGGCAGATGCTCCAGGAGAAGGTCGAGGCCGGCGTGATCAGCGAGGAGCAGGCCGCCCAGATGCTCGAGCGGTTCCAGAACCGTGGCGAGCTCATGGGCGGCTGGAGGGGCAAGGCGATGATGGGTGGCCCGCGTATGCGCATGCGCATGCCGTGCGAGAACTGCCCCAACTGCCAGGGCTCATCTGACTGAGCAGGCAACTGCGCACCTCCTCAACGGGCAGAGACCCTCAGCGGGGTCTCTGCCCCTTGCTGCCAGCGAAGTCGTCACGGCAGTATGCTACAATGGGGACAGGTCGGGCAAGGAGGTATGGAAGCTGGACGTGGAGGAAAGCGGCCGCGCCGAGGCCACCCGTATCCTGGTGGTCGACGACGAACCGCGCATGCGGACCATGCTGCGCATGTACCTCGAACGCGAAGGCTACCATGTCGAGGAGGCGCCGGATGGCCGGGCGGCGGTGGCCGCACTTGAGCAGACTCCCTGCCAGCTGGTACTCCTCGACCTGATGATGCCGGTGATGGACGGTTGGGCCACCTGCCGTGCCATCCGGGAGCACTCGGACGTCCCCGTGATCATGCTTACCGCCCGCGGCGAGGAGTACGACCGCGTGCTGGGTCTGGAACTGGGCGCCGACGATTACGTGGTCAAGCCTTTCAGTCCCCGCGAGCTGATCGCCCGCGTGCGCGCGGTGTTGCGGCGCGCTCCCGGCGCCCGCCCATCACGGGGTGAGGCCGAACGCCTGGTCTTCCCCGACCTCGTGATCGACCGTGCCGCCCGCACCGTGAACACCGGGGGACGCGAGGTCGGCCTTACGCCCAAGGAGTTCGATCTCCTCTGGTGCCTGGCCTCCAATCCCCGGCGTGTCTTCACCCGGGAGCAGCTTCTCCAGAAGGTCTGGGGCTGGAGCTACTTCGGCGAATCGCGAACGGTAGACAGCCACGTGAAAAACCTCAGGCTCAAGCTGTCCGGCGGCAAGGCGGCCGCTTACATCCACACCGTCTGGGGCGTCGGCTACAAGTTCGAGGTGGTCTAGCGTTGTTGCGGCTTTCGGGGATCGGCGTGAAGCTGTGGGCCGGCATGGTCGGCCTGGTGCTGCTGGTCCTGCTGATGCTGGGGGGCCTGCTTTCCACCCTGCTCGAAAGGTACTACCTCGAGCAGCGGGCCGAGACCCTCCAGTCCAACGCACGTCAGGTCGCGGCGCTGGTCGCGGCCACCGGCCTGGATGTACGGCCGTCGGTGGCCCTGCAGGAAGCGCTGAACGCCGCGGCGGGACTGCTCAACGCCTTCGTGATGGTGATCGACGACGAAGGAGTGTTGCGGGTCGGCAGCTTCCCCGTCGCCGCACCCACCACCCTGGGCTGGGGAGCCCATCTTCGCCGCGGCGTTCTGACGGCTCGCATGGGCCTGGTATTCCCCGCCCAGGAGGTGCAGGAGGTACTCGCCGGCAACAACGTGCGCCGCTGGACCTACCACCCCGAGTTCGACGCCCACCTTCTGTACGTTGGAGTTCCGGTGATAAAGGAAGGCCGCGTCATCGGGGCAGTGCTGCTTTACACGCCCCTGGCGCCCATCCGCGAGGCGGTGGCCGCGGCCCGGAGGCTGGTGGCCTACTCCGCCGGCGCTTCCGTGCTGCTGGCGAGCATGCTCGCGCTCGGGCTCAGCCGTCACTTCGCCCGTCCGCTGGTGGAGATGGAGGAAGTGGCGCGGGCCATGGCCCGCGGAGATTTCGCCCAACGCCTGCCGCCGGCGGCCCCCGACGAGATCGGCACCCTGGCCAGCACGCTGAACCTCCTCGCCGACCAGCTGTCGGCGCGCATGGGGGAGCTCGCCGCCCAGCGCGACCAGCTGGCCGGCATCCTGGCCAGCCTCTCGGAGGCGGTGCTGACGGTGGACGCCAACGGCACCGTGATCAACGCCAACCAGCGTGTCGAGCAGGCTCTGGGAACCCTCCCCGCCTCGCTGGACCATCTCCCGCCCCCGGTAGCTTGCCTGTACCGCCAGGCTCTGTCCGGCGAGCCTGCCGGGCCCGAGGAGGTCAGGCTGGGGGAGCGGTACTACTTCGTGCAGGTCGCCCCGGTTCGCGAGCGTCCCGACCGCGTCACAGGCGCCGTGGGGGTGCTGCGCGACGTCACTTTCGCCCGCCGTCAGGAGGAACTGCGCCGGGAGTTTTTAGCCAACGTCTCACACGAGCTGGGCACCCCCCTCACCTACCTCCAGGGTTTCGGCGAGGCCCTGCTGGACGAGCTCCGTGAAGCCGGACTGCAAGGCAGCCCGGCCGAACAGCACGGCAAGGTGCTGGTGGAGGAGACCGAGCGCCTGCGCCGGCTGGTGCGCGACCTCCTTGACCTGGCCCGCCTGGAGGAAGGGGCCGGGCACCTGGAACTTGCCCACGTGGACCTCGTGGAGCTGGTCCACAAGGTGGCAGCCGTCTTCGGTCCCGCGGCCGCGGAGAGGGGGATACACCTTGAGGCCCGAACCGAACCCGGCGCCACCGCCATCGCCGACCCCGACCGCATCCAGCAGGTGCTGCGAAACCTGCTGGACAACGCCTTGCGCCACACCCCGGTCGGCGGCCGGGTTACCGTGTTCATCCGCTCGCGCCAGGACGTGCTGGAGGTAGGGGTTAGCGACACCGGCAGCGGCATCCCCCAGGCCGACCTCGACCGCATCTGGGAGCGGTTTTACAAGGTGGACAAGGCCAGAACCCGCGGCCAGGCCGGCACGGGACTCGGCCTGGCCATCGTCAAACGCATCGTGGAGGCCCATGGCGGCAAGGTAGGCGTGGCCAGTCGTGAGGGAGAGGGCAGTACCCTGTGGTTCACGCTGCCGCGGGCCGCCGATCCCGAGGGGTAGCCGAGGCCTTTCATCGGGGCGGCTTGGGCCGCCGATCGGGAAAATCGCGCCGGAACTGCTCCCAGGTCATGAGGATCTCGCGCGGGCGGGCCCCTTCCGGGGGGCCCACGATGCCCTTTTCCTCCATGGTGTCGATCAGCCGCGCCGCCCTGGTGTAGCCCACCCGCAGCTTACGCTGTACCATGGAGATGGAAGCCTGGCGGGTTTCCATCACCACCCGCACCGCCTCCGGGAATAGCTCGTCCTCTTCCCCGGCCGCGCCGGCCTCTTCCGTCACCGCCTCGGAGAGAACTCCCTCGCGGTACTGGGGACCGGCCTGGCCGCGTGCGAAGGCGACGATCTCCTCGACCTCGCGATCGGAGATGAAGGCCCCCTGCCCCCGCACCGCCTTCGTCGCCCCTACCGGCAGGTACAGCATGTCTCCTTGCCCCAGCAGGCGCTCGGCCCCCGGCATGTCCAGGATGGTGCGCGAGTCCACCTGCGACGACACCGCAAAGGCTATGCGCGAGGGGATGTTGGCCTTGATCACCCCCGTGACCACGTCGACCGAGGGCCGCTGGGTGGCGACCACCAGGTGGATGCCGGCGGCCCGCGCCATCTGGGCCAGACGCCAGATGGCGTCCTCCACCTCGGCCGGGGCGATCTTCATGAGGTCGGCGAGTTCATCGATGATCACCACGATGTGAGGCAACGTCGACCCCCGGGCCTCCCCCGGAGGCCACAGCGCGTTGTACCGGCCGATGTCGCGCACTCCCGCCGCCGCGAAAAGCTCGTAGCGATTCTCCATCTCGCGAACCACCCAGCGAAGCGCCCCCGCCGACTGCCTCGGATCGGTGATCACCGGCGCCAGCAGGTGGGGGATGCCGTCGTAGACGCTGAGCTCCACCATTTTGGGATCGATCATCAGGAACTTGACCTGATCGGGCCGGAAGGTCAAGAGCAGGCTGGAGATGATGGCGTTGAGGCACACGCTCTTGCCCGAACCCGTGGCCCCGGCCACCAGCAGGTGCAGAAGTTTCTCCAGGTTGGCCACCAGCGGCCGGCCGGCGATGTCCTTACCCAGGGCCACCGTCAACCCGGGCGTCGAGTTGCGAAACTCGGCGCTCTCCAGCACGTCCCTGAGGTGCACCGGGGAGACCTCGCTGTTCGGGACCTCGACGCCGATGACCCCCTTGCCCGGTATGGGAGCGATGCGGACGTCCTGGGCGGAAAGCGACAAGGCCAGGTCGTCGGCCAGGCCGACGATGCGCGAGACCTTCACCCCCGGAGCCGGCTGCACCTCGAACCGGGTGATCACCGGCCCCTGCTGCACCTCGAGCACCTTCGCCCTCACGCCGAAACTGGCCAGGGTTTCCTCGATCAGCCGCCGCTTCTCCTCCACGTCCGGACGTTGCCGCGTGGCCGGACGCGAAGAACCTCTTGCCAGCAACGTGAGCGGAGGTAACTGGTAGGGGCAAGGCTCAACGCCGGGTGCGTCAATCGCCGCGGTGGCGGCGGCCTGGGGCACCGTCTCGGCTCTTCGCCGCGACATCTCCACGGTCACCAGCTCGCGGTCCGGTGGCGCCACGGGCTCCTCGTCCACCACGACCTCGAAGAAGAAGTTGCGGAGCCCGGAGATCGCCCGCCGCGCCCCCTTTACCCCGAGACGCATGCCGCCTCGCAGCAGCTTGAGTACCGGCGCCTGAGCCGCCAACACCAGTCCGGCCAGGCCCAGCGCCCCGAGCACCACCGCCCTGCCTGCCTCGCCGAAGGCCCGTAGCAGAAGCCAGGAGACCACGGCGCCCACCATGCCCCCGCCCATCCCTGCCGCCGCACGCCGGAAGGCGAACTCCGGCCGGTGGGGAAGATGCAAAAGCGCCAGGAAGCTCAGCACGAGGAGGGCGACACCCCAGACCCGTCGCGACCGCAGCAGGTTCTGCCTGGTCACCAGGGTGGTCACTCCCAGGGCGACCAGCCCGGCCGGGAGCAAAGCGGCACCGTCGCCGGCGATCCAGCCCAAGGCCTGGGCCACCGCCTGGCCCACCACCCCGGCCCCGGGGAAGATCAGCCAGAACAGGCCGAGCACCCCCGCCGCCACCAGTCCGATGCCGGCCAGGTCCGCCCCGAGCTCGTCCGGCGGCCGCCGGACGCGCCTGGCCATTTCCCGACCCCCTTCAGGGCCCTACTTCTACGCCCCGCGGTCGACTCCTCTGCCCTCTCAGTGCCCGGGCAGGCACAGCCAGAGCACGGCGGCGCCCCCCACGAGCCAGCAGTAGTAGGCGAAAAGCCCTATGCGGCCCCGCCGCACGACGCCGAGCAAGAGGGAGATGGCCAGGACCCCGCTGACCGCCGCCGCGGCCACCGCCGGCAAGAGCACCGGCGGGGCTGGCCACGTCTCGCCCAGCTCCGCCAGGGCCCGCAGTTCCAGCAGACCGGCGCCCAGGATGGCCGGCACCGACAGCAGGAAGGAGAAGCGGGCGGCCGCCTCCCGCTCCATGCCCCTGAACAGGCCGGCCGCTATGGTGCTGCCGGACCGGGAGATGCCGGGGATGATGGCGACGGCCTGGGCCAATCCCACCACCGCCGCGTCGGCCCCGCCGATCCCCGAGAGCGATCGCTTGCCCTCCCCCGCCCTGCCCGCCGCCCGCAACACCACCCCGGTGACCAGCAGCATCACCGCCGCCACCATGGGATGCTCGAAGGCCTGTCGGAACCACCGCTCGCCCACCAGGGCCACGCCGGCGGTGACCGCCGAGGCCAGGACCAGCATCCCCAGCAACCTCGCCAGGGGTTCCTCGGCCATCACCTGCCGCACGCGCCTGCCCCGCAACAGGGCGAGGGCTGCCCTCCCGCCCCCGACCAGCAGCCGGCCGAGGTCGCGGGCGAAAACCAGCACCACCGCCACCAGCGTCCCGAGGTGCAGGGCGACCTCCAGCACCAGCCCCGGCGGCCGGAACCCCAGCAAGTGCTGGCCCAGCACCAGGTGACCGGAACTGGAGACCGGCAGGAACTCGGTCAGACCCTGCACGATCCCCAAAACCACCGCCTTCCAGATGTCCACCGGCTTACCCTCGCTTTCGAACGGCGGGGGCTCGGTCCGCCACCCCGCCTCCCCCAACGAGTGTACCATCGCTCCGGCGGGCCTTCAAACCCGCCGCCGGAGCCCAAGGTGCCTACCGGCCCCCGAATGCCTCGCGGGGTCCTGGCCGGGGCGGCAATCGCGTGACCGAGGGATCCTCTTGCCAGTGTTGCTGCTGAGGTGTTTCTGCTGGTACAGGCGGTGCGGACCTCGGTGAGGTGAATGAAGCGGCGGTGCGGACGCTCAACCGCCGACCTCTGTCCCTGGGGACCACCTCGGGTCCAAGTAGACTGAGGGGTCGGTGCTGATCAGCCGGCAGATCACCACCCGCCCGTACTCATCGACGTCGGCCACCACCAGGCCCTGGGGGGTCTTCAGCTCCCGCCGGTGACGGCCCACCTGCTCCAGTCCCTCCAGCACCAGTTCCAGGGGCAGCGCCGACTGCAGTATCATCCGACTTCACTCCTTTCCGGGGGCGTAACCCCTGAGCCATCTCTTCCAGCCAGGCGACCGCCTTCCCCACCCCGCCCACCGCGTCGATGAGTCCCTCGCGCACCGCATCCTCGCCCACCAGCACGGTGCCAATGTCGCGGGCGAGCTCTCCGGTGCGGAACATGAGCTCGCGCAGCCTGGCCTCGCTGATGCGGGAGTTGCCGACGATGAAGCGGACCACCCGATCCTGCATCTTGTCAAGGTACTCGTAGGTCTGAGGAACGCCCACCACTAGGCCGCTCAGGCGGATCGGGTGAATGGTCATGGTAGCGGTGGGGGCGATGAGGGAGTAGTCGGCGGCCACGGCAACCGGGATGCCGATGCTGTGGCCGCCGCCCAGGATCAACGATACCGTGGGCTTGGACAGGCTGGCCACCATCTCCGCCAGGGCCAGCCCGGCTTCCACGTCGCCCCCCACCGTGTTCAGGACCACCAGCAGGCCGCGGATGTCGGGGTTCAGCTCGATGGCCACGATCTGGGGGATCAGGTGCTCGTACTTGGTGGTCTTGTTCTGCGGCGGAAGCGTCAGGTGGCCTTCTATCTGGCCCACTACCGTGAGGACGTGGATGTTGCTGCGCGTGGAGGGAGTCTGGAGCGTGCCCAGGCGCTCCAGGGTGGTCTCCGGAGACGCCGAACGGCTGCCGGCCGGGGCCTCGTCTTCCTCCGCCCGTGGCTGCTCCGGCTGTCCCGGCACCGAGCCCATCGGTAGCCGAAGAGGCTGCTGGAGGTGGTACTGGTGTCTTGCCGGCAGTCTTCCCACCTCCTCCGCGATGGTCGCGAACCTATTGTGGTGGACGGGCAGCTCTGGTATGCACTGGCGGTCGGGCAGCGGCGGGCCGCCTTGGTTGGGGCAGATGTCGATAGGGCCCGGATTGCTGAGCCGCCTTTTGAGCACCACCACGAATTGACCGCACTGGGGTAGCATGGTGGCAAACGGTAAACGGCGCGCCCGGCTAGAAGAGGCTGGCAAGAGCAAAGCGGCGAAGATGGGTCTGAATCTCACCACGCGCACCAGCACGGCTTGTCCTTACCATCGTATATCGGTAGAAGAAGCCTGGGCGTCGACTACGCGCAAGGCAATGCCATCGGCCGGCCCGTGCGGGTTTCCGAACTCTGAAGGGGCGGGAGGATCTGCCACGCGACCCGCTGCCGGGAGCTTCAGGAAGATAGAGCGCGCCTGCCCAGCCGCCGCCACCGTGCAGCGCACCATACCCAGCTTCCAAGCAGGAAGAAGGCGTAGATGGCCGCAAAGGGCCAGGCCAGTGCGCTGGGAACAAGTGCGAGGGGCAGGTAAAAGAGGTACCGGTAGGGAGCCGTGACCATCGCCAGGAACAGTAGGCCGAAGATGTAAGGCGTGTCGTAAGGACCCCAGCTGCTACTCGGGCGAGGGAGCAGCCAGAAGAACTCGCCCTCGGCCAAAGGGTTGATGAAGTGGGCGAAGTCTCGGGGAGGCATACCTAAGGCGGCCAGTAGGTAGCCCCGGGACACGCTTCCTCGCCGGTAAAGGTGAAGCCGTTCGAGGACATCCGCCGGGGTCAGCGCTGCCGCGCCGCGCCCCACCCACCAGCCCGGGAGCCCGCACCCGCACACGTGGAAGTTCGGCGGGATCCGGATGAACTCGCACCAGACAAGCCAGAGCCGGTCGAAATTGTATATCCGTAGCGAGACGTCGAACGGGTCGCGGCCGTAACGGTCTTGCCCTGGCCTGTCCCACGGCGCAGGCTCGAACCAGCTACACAGCATCTCCCCCGTGCCCCAGGCGACAAGGGTGGGTTCGGGGTTCCCCGACCTTCTGACCCCCTCGACCCAGGAGAGATTGGTGAAAAGGGCGGGGGACTGGAGAGCCCGGCTGATCTGCTCCAGGTTTTGCTCCAGCGTTCCTCTCCAGAGAACGCTAACCGTGCCGGTGACGGAAAGCGAGCACGCCTCCATTGGGAACATCGTCGTGTCGGCGTAAGACCAATGGCCCGGATCGAAGAGTTCTGTTAGCTCGTAGACGACTCCTTCGTGGCGATGATGCGCAAGGCTGACATAACCCCTGCCCCAGAAAATCACCGCCCAGAAAAACAGTAAGAGGTGCAGGAACAGCAGCGCCCTCACCACACGGGCCTTACGGATCCCCGACACGCGCTCTCCTCCTCTCCCGCATGACGGCCGGGGAAGGGCCAGGGGCAAGCCTGGCACCCTCCCCCGCCACCCGAATGGGCCGCTAAGGCGTGGAACTAAGGAAGATGGGAGTGGTGTAAATCACGTCGTTGAACCCTACGCTCACGATCTCGACATACAGCCAGTAGTACTGATCTCCCCCGGGGAAGGTGCGGCTGAAGGTTCTCGTGACCTCGGTGCCCGCGGTGACCGCGATGTCCTGCGAATACACGGTTTCCACCATATTCCCCCGGTACAGCCGGACGCGTGCTGTTCCGCCTACCGAAGGCAGCAGGCGGAGCTCCATGTTGAGCATGCTGTTTGCCGCCAGACCACGCTGGATGCTTCCCGGGAGAAGCCCGTTAATGGCGACGCGCCCCCACGAGCCGCGCCACGAGGCTATCGTGCGGCCGTCCCGCAGGGCACGGTCCACCAGCTGCCTGCGACTGGCCCACGTACGCGCGGTGTCGTTCCACTGAGTCTCGGTCACCGGGACGAGGACGTAGGTGTAGTACTTGGAGCTGTTGTAGGGGTCAAGGTCGCTCCCGGTGCGTACGGAAGGAAACCAGCCTTGCGTGAACACCGGCCGGCCCGTGGCCTGGTTGACTAGCCAGGAAGTCTCGGCGCGCCATACGCGGACCGGAGAGGAGTCAATGCCAAAGTTTACTTGCAGCCCCGACATGAGTTCCATGCCGCGGTAACGGAAGGTTGCTCCGTTCTGTCCTCTGATGTGGCCCAGCCAGGGCCAGTCGTAGTATCCCGTTGGATGAGCGATCCCGGCTGACGAGGGCTGTGCGGAGTTGTTCGCATTGAGCACATCGATTACCTGCTGGGGGGCATGGCTCAGGTCGAACACAGTCCGGCCATCCCAGTTCATCGGGAAGGTAGTGATGCCGTACCCCAGGGCATGTCCCTCACTATCCCCCGCGTGAGCAGCGGAAAGCTCGACTCCCGGGAAGAATGAGATCCCGGTTGGCCGCGACACACGCTGCGTGTTCGTGACGTAGCAACTCCAAGTGTTGGTCACACGGCACGGGTCGTGGTCAACAAAGACGAACCAGATTGGACACCAGCCACGGGGTGGGCAAAGACACGCCGACCGGTGGAGGTGCTCGTTGCGGTGTGTCCCGACGTGGTCGGTCATGTACGCTATGCGATAGCCCCGGTTGGCCAACAAGGCGTCCCTAATGGCGTACAAGTGGTGGCCCCCGTCGGAATAGACCGAATGCAGATGCAGGTCGGCCGGCAACCATATTGAGTTGTCGGGGATGGAGGAAGGCAACACAACCGGCCAGATCTGCGTTGTCACCACAAGCGTCGTCACGCGGTTTGGACTGTCTTGCTCCCGTGCTTCAAAGGTCAGGTCCAGCAGGTAAGGCTGCCCGGGGACGACCGGAGGAGCAGGTACCCTTATGACAAAGGATCTGGGCTCATGCCTTTCCTTCTCCCTGACCCTGGCATGGATTCTCCGCATCTTCTCCTCGAGGAGGCGCTGTTCGGCGGCCGTCAGCTTACCCAGCAGGTTCCGGTGGCGGAGTTCCAGGTACTCGTCCAGTTCCCGTGCTTCTCGGGCGTCGTCGGTATAGACCAGCGCGTTCTTCCACCCGTACTCGTCATCGTACTTGAACTCCGCCCGTATTTCCCTCACGGTTGCCTGACGTAACCTCACTTGCCAGGTGCCGTAGCCCACCTGGACCGGAAGAGCGGTGAAAACCCACTCATCGGCCTGGTGGTCAAAGGTGCTCCAGTCGGGCACCAAGACGCGGATTGACTCGGTCCTGGAACCCTCCGCGGCGGGGCCGCCAGCCGAGCCAAAGCCCGAGCCAAATCCTACCAGGATCACAAAGACCACGAGGGAGAGCACACGTATGACAAGATGACCTCTGGAGAGAGGATCGGGGGCAAGGGGTCCTGTGCCTGCCTGACGGCGGTGCACAAGCGCGATCCGGCGGGCTGACCACTGCCAAGGGCCAGGCCCGCCAACTGGGGGTGGGTCCGCAAACGCCCTGGAAGAGCCTGGGCGTCGCCCGCGCCGGTCCTGGAGGCCAGGAAGAAGAACGGCCAGCCTGTGCGGCCCATAACCCCCGGACAGGCCACGGCAAAGGCCGCCCGGAAGGGGCTCCTGCAGCCCCTCCCGGGCGGCCACCACCTGGGCCGCTCCTTCCGCCCGATCGCGACTTGCGGCCGCCGTCCGTTAGTTACCTCCAGCTCGTGTTGAGCCAGAAGCTCCCGGAGCCGCGGTAGGAGTAGACCCGGATCCGGTACGTCCCCGTCGTCGTGGGCATGTGGAGAATCTGCTCCTGCCTCGTGGTTCCCGTGGAGGACGCGACCTGGGTCCCGCTCGGGTTGAAAAGGTAGAGGTCGAAGTCACGTGAGGTAGTCCAGTCGGGGATCACGAGCGTGATACCGATGGGCCTGGTCGCGTCGGTGACGGAGATGTAGAAGTTGGCGCTGGCACCAGTTCCGGACAGGCTTCCGGAGTCGTAGCGCCAGCTCAGGCCGTCGGAGAAAGTGCCGCTGAAACCTCCGGCCTGCTTGACGCAGTTGTAGGCGAGGTTGATGCCGTGGCCGAAGTCGATGTCCTTCCCCGACGGGCCGCCGTCCTTTACGTTGCCGGCCGCGTAGACGATGTTCTTGACCCCGCTGTCGGTCAGGCTGTAGTTGGCGTCAAGCATGAGGGCGATGACGCCGGCCATGAAGGGGCAGGCCATCGAGGTACCGCTCATCGTCACATAGGAGCTGGTGGTGTTGTGACGGCACGACATGATGTTGGCGCCCGGAGCGCAGATGTCGGGCTTGATGCGGTTGTCGGCCGTCGGGCCGCGACTGGAAAATGGCGCCAGGGCCCAGCCTCTCTCACCCGGGTCGTAGAGCGCGCCGACGGTGATGGCTTTGGCCGCTGCGGCCGGCGAGCCGATGGTGTACTTCGCCGGGCCGGAGTTGCCCGCGGCGACGCACATGATGATCCCGTTATCAACCGCGTTGTTGACCGCCATAGACAGCGAGTCGGTTCCGTCCGAGGAAGCACTCGACCCCAAGCTCATGTTGCCGATCCGGATGTTGTAAGTGTTCTTGTTGGCGATCATCCAGTTGATGCCGTTGATGATCTGACTGGTAGTGCCGCTGCCGGCGGAATTGAGGACCTTCACGCCGACCAAAGCTGCCCCCGGAGCAACACCCCTGTAAGCAGCGTTCCCCTCACCCGTGCCGGCGGCGATGCCGGCCACATGGGTGCCGTGACCTTGGTCGTCGTATGGCGCGGTCCGGCCGTTTATCGCGTCGTACCACCCGATAACCTTCCCACCGTCGAGGTCGACGTGACGAACGTCGATGCCGGTGTCAAGGATGCAGATAACCACATCGTTCTTGCTGAACGTCGTGTAGCTACCGTCCCGGTCGCCGTTTACTCCCCAGTCGGACCAGACCCGCCGCACGCCTGTCCAGCTAGTGGCCGTGTCCATGCAAATCGTGTAAGTCCGGTCGAGGTCAATACGGGTTACGAAGGGGTTGCGGGCCAGAGCTTCGATCTGCCCCCGCGTCAGGCTGGTGGCAAAACCGTTTAGCGCGTGGGTCCAGCGATCGGTTACCTCGAACGCTCCGGAAACTTCGCTCAGCCTGGCCAGCACCTGGTCGGTTGGGGCAGAGTTCAGAACCACCACAACCGGAATCCGGCCGCCGGGGACCTCCGCCAGACGGGCTTCCAGATCGTCGGCGAGCTTGTTGCCATTTCGGTCCCCCATGAACGGGACACTGGTCAGCTCGGGCAGGCTCTTGCCAGGGCTGGCCGCTGCCACCAGCACTGACGCCGTCACGGTCAGGACGAGCGCCAGGAGCACAACCGTCAGTCTCCGCATTACCACACCTCCTACCATAAACGCTAATCTTACCACCAGCTTCCCCTACGGCAGGACCGTTCCCGCGCCTGCTCGGATCGCCCGTTGCTCCGTAGCTCATCACCTCCTCATTGTCAGAAGTGTCCTCCGGTCATGACACGCGGGCGCATTTCGCTGGGGTCCGGGATTTTCCTGCTGACCCGGTCAATGCCGCCGGTACCAAGGTTACCCCCTACCGCGGAGGTCTGCACGGCAGAGCCGGCTGCGGGGCAGTGCTGCAGCACCTGCTTTCCGGTGTCCACGAGCTGCCTGCATGGAGCAAGCCCGGGAGGGCACGGCAAAGCGGCCCGGCCATGCCGGACGGCCAGGCGCGTTGCTCGTCAGGCGCCGATCAGCGCGAGAAGTCGGTGCGGGTTCATCACCAGCACGCGGTTTCCGCGGGCGACGGTGCCCGGCTGGTACAGGCGCAGAAGGCCGATGGCCAGATTGCGCAGCGTGGCCATCGCCCGCGGGCCATTGCCGGTGCGGATGCGGCAGCGGGGTTCTTCTGCTGCACCTTGACCATGCGCAGGTCGCGCTCCGCCAGGTTGTTGTCGAAGGGCACCTCGAAGTCGTACATGAAGGCGAGCACGGCGGGGCGGTGCTGTTCCAGCCGGTCGAGCAAGTTTTGGGCCGGCGTTTGCCTGGGTCTGCCGCGCTGACCGGCGACACGGGAAACAGCCGGGAGACACTGAACGGCAGCGGGGCCAGCGCGAGCGTCGGCAGCCGCTGCCGCCAGCGGCAGGAAAACCCAGGAGCGGATCGGCAAAGACCGCCCAACGCGCTGTACTCAGTGCGGATGGCTCCGGACCAGCGCCATCATGGCCGGCAACCCGGGCACCTCTAACCGTGCCCCGGCGCCTTCGCCAAATGATTGTAGAGGGTACTGACCGCCAGGCCCAGCTGGGCGCTGATCTCCCGCATGCTCAGGCCCGCACGCCGACAGTCCATGACCACTTCACCCAGGGACTTGCCGGCCAGGCGCTCAATGCAGGCAACGCGGTCCATCACGTGACCGTAACGGTCGTACAGGAAATGGCGGCTGACGCCGAGCAGCCCGGGCAGGTCAGCCGCGGGGTGCTTTCTACGCATTTCAAGGACGATCTCGGAAAACGGCCTGCCGGTTCGCCGCTCGTGCTCCTGCACCCGGCGCAGGTTCGCCCACGCGTCACACCTGCCTCTCTGGTGGCGCACGGGAACCTGCACCGTCAGCGTCAGCCGGGCACCGGCTGTTAGCGGAGCACCGCGTCGGCAACCAGAACCCGGCAATTCAACCGCAGCCACAGGGCCGGATGCAGCCGGGACGCGAGTTTGTGTAGCATCATCGTGGTTGGGACGCCCACCACCAGGCCGCTCAGGCGGATGGGGTGAATGGTCATGGTGGCGGTGGGGGCGATGAGGGAGTAGTCGGCGGCCACGGCAACCGGGATGCCGATGCTGTGGCCGCCGCCCAGGATCAACGATACCGTGGGCTTGGACAGGCTGGCCACCATCTCCGCCAGGGCCAGCCCGGCTTCCACGTCGCCCCCCACCGTGTTCAGGACCACCAGCAGGCCGCGGATGTCGGGGTTCAGCTCGATGGCCACGATCTGGGGGATCAGGTGCTCGTACTTGGTGGTCTTGTTCTGCGGCGGAAGCGTCAGGTGGCCTTCTATCTGGCCCACTACCGTGAGGACGTGGATGTTGCTGCGCGTGGAGGGAGTCTGGAGCGTGCCCAGGCGCTCCAGGGTGGTCTCCGGAGACGCCGAACGGCTGCCGGCCGGGGCCTCGTCTTCCTCCGCCCGTGGCTGCTCCGGCTGTCCCGGCACCGAGCCCATCGGTAGCCGAAGAGGCTGCGGGAGGTGGTGCTGGTGTCTTGCCGGCAGGCTTCCCACCTCCTCCGCGATGGTCGCGAACCTATTGTGTTGGACGGGCAGCTCTGGTATGCACTGGCGGCCGGGCAGCGGCGGGCCGCGTTGGTTGGGGCAGATGTCGATAGGGCCCGGATAGCTGGGCCGCCTTTTGAGCACCACCACAAATTGACCGCATTGGGGTAGCATGGTGGCAAACGCTCAACGGCACGCCCCGCTAGAAGAGGCTGGCAAGAGCAAAGCGGCGAAGATGGGTCTGACTCTCGCCACTCGCACGAACACGGCTTGTCCTTGCCATCGTATACCGGTAGAAGAAGCCGGACGGCCGCTCTCCCGGGACAGCTCCAGCCGCGGCAGGGCCTTGAGCTCCGCCGGTCCCGGGCCCTTTGCTTTCCTCTGCTCGCGGAGCTCGGCATCGTACCGGCTGCGCCGTACCGGGTCACGGAGCACCTCGTGCGCCTGGCTCACCACGTATAGCCGCGCCGAGGCCCGGGCCTTGTCCCGGTCCTCGATGCAACGCCGGTGCTGGCGCCGGTAGGCCTCGTGGTGCCCGCCGGAGCAGGTGGACGCCTACTACCGGCGGCTCGGGCACGCCGAGCA
>DYFO01000065.1 GCA_020725145.1 Symbiobacterium thermophilum | reverse complement strand
TCCAGGCGCAGATCCTTGAGCTTTTTGAGGAGACGGTGCGGGAGCTGGGCACCGGGCTTCTCTATATCACGCATGACCTGGGCGTCGCACGGGCCATCGGCGATCGAATCCTGGTCATGTATGCCGGACGCATTGTGGAGGCCGCTCGCGCCGACGCGCTCTTTCAGGCACCTTTGCATCCGTACACACGGGGACTGCTCGGTTCCATCCCTCGGATTACCGGTGAGGTAGGTGAGGGGATCGACGGCTCGCCTCCCGATTACCTCAATCCGCCTCCGGGCTGTCGGTTTGCCCCAAGGTGTCCGGAGGCGAGGTCGGTCTGCTCGCGGCAAGTGCCTTCGGAGGTGGATGCAGGAGAAGGCCACCGGGTGGCCTGCCTTCTTTATGCCGAAACGGGGAGAGCGACTTGAGCGGCGGGGCCGTCATGAAACTGCAGGCGGTGTGCAAGTATTTCCCGATCACCCGGGGCTTGCTTCGGGTCAAGGTCGGGGAAGTGCGGGCGGTCGACGGGGTCAGCTTGGAGCTTCGCCGGGGTGCGACGTTGGGGGTGGTGGGCGAGTCGGGCTCCGGCAAGACAACCCTCGCCAAGGTGGCCGTGCGGATATACCGGCCTACCTCGGGACGGGTGTGGCTGGGAGGACAGGAGATCGGCGCCTTACCCGTGTCGCAGCTCCTGGCCTTACGTCGGCGCATTCAGATGGTCTATCAGGACCCAACCTCCTCGCTGAACCCACGCCATTCACTGCGCCGGATCCTTGAAGAGCCGCTGGTCGTTCACCGGCTGGGAGGCAGGCGCGAGCGCGAGCGGCGGGTGGCCGAGATCCTCGAGCGTGTGGAGCTGCCGGCGGACTTCCGATTTCGCCACCCGTCTCACCTGAGCGGTGGTCAGCGCCAGCGCGTCGCCATCGCCCGTGCCCTCATCCTGGAGCCGGAGGTTGTGGTCCTGGACGAGCCCACCTCGGCCTTGGACGTCTCGGTGCAGGCGAAGATCCTGGCTCTCCTGAGGCGACTGCAGCAAAGGACACAGGCCGGTTACCTTTTCATCACCCATAACCTCGCGGTGGTCAGCGGCATGGCCACCCACATCGTTGTGATGTATTTGGGCCAGGCGGTAGAGTACGCTCCTACCGCCGAGCTATTCGGCCGCCCCCGACACCCATACACCCGGGCATTGCTATCCGCCATCCCCGTGCTCACCGCGGAGGAACGCGGGCTCATCCCTGAATACCGGCGGCTTGACGGTGAGATCCCCAGCTCCGCGTGTATTCCCCGTGGATGCCGGTTTCACCCACGCTGTCCGGAGGCACATGCCTGCTGCTCACGCGAGGTACCGCCGGAGGTCGCGGTTGGCCCGGATCATACCGTGCGCTGCTGGCTGTATGCCGGAGGAGGAGATGACCGGTGAGGATCCTTGTACTGGTGCCGGTTACCACCAATCTGTGGAACCGTGGGGTGTTTGAAACCTGCCGCCGCGCTGCCGACGCCACGACCGAGATCGAGGTGGAGAACGTCGACGACGGCGTGCCGTCGATCGAGTGCATGGTGGATGAGGCCTTTGCAACCCTTCCCACGCTGCGGGCGGCGGCTGCGGCCGAGCGGCGTGGCTTTGACGCGGTCATCATCTACTGCTTCGGTAATCCCGGACTGGAAGCGGTGCGCGAGCGGGTCTTGATACCGGTGCTCGGCCTTGGAGAGGCCGGGCACCTGTTCGCGTGCCTGCTCGGCGACAGGTACGGGATACTGTCGACGCTGCCCGGTGCGGTGCCCCGGCACCGCCGCAAAGCGGCCGTCCTGGAGACGGCAGGGCGGCTTGCGGGCATCAGAGCGCTTGAGCTTGACGTCCTGTCCTTTGTGAATCGCCGGCGGGTATTGGCCCGGGCCGTGCAGGTAGGTCGCCGGCTGGTGGAGGAGGACGGGGCAGATGTAGTGGTTTTGGGCTGCGGATCGTTGCTGGGGATGGCCGACGAACTGAGCGCACGTCTGGGCGTTCCGGTGGTCGACCCATCGATAGCTGCGGTCAAACTGACGGAAGCTTGCGTCCTGATGCGTACCAGCCATAGCCGGCAGGCCTACGCTTCTCCGCCGCCGAAACTCCGCACGCAGGAACCCTGGAGGGAGGAAGCGACATGAGCTGGATCGACCGGGATATGATCCGGGGCGGTGTGTGGAGCATGCTGCGGACGAATATGGGCCTGCGGCCCGGTGAGCGGCTGCTGGTGCTGACCGATCGGCCACGTCCGGAGCAATGGGTGGATCTTGACGCGGCGAAGTTGGAGGAGAACCTGCGTCGGGCGTTTCTGGCCCGCCTGGTGGCCGAGGTGGCGGCCGAGGAGCACTCGCCGGTGACCTTCCTGACTTTCGAGTCGACCGGCCGCTCGGGCACGGAGCCGCCACACCCGGCCCCGGCCGCCATGCGGGAACACGACGTGGTGGTGGCCATCACCAGTTACTCGCTGAGCCACACCGACGCGAGGGAGGATGCGTGTCGGGCAGGGGCCAGGGTGGCCAGCATGCCCCGGTTCTTCCCGGAGATGTTCCATCCCGGAGGCGCGATGGCCTGCGACTACGAACGGCTGGCCCGCGAGACGGCCCGCATCGCCGCCATGCTGACGGAGGCCCGGGTGGCCCGGGTCGTCTGTCCCCGGGGGACCGAGCTCACCTTCAGTATCGAGGGCCGCGAAGGAAGACCTGATGATGGGCTTTACCGCGAGGCCGGCCGCTGGGGCAACCTCCCGGCGGGTGAGGCCTACTGTGCACCGGTGGAGGGTAGCGGCGAAGGGAGGATCGTGGTTCGTGCCGGCTGGCACCCGGGGTTGGAGGAGGACATGACCATCGAGATCGCCGGAGGACAGGCATGCCGGATCACCGGCAGCGGAAGGGTCGGTGATGAGCTGCGCGCCGTGCTGGGGCTGGAGGGTGAACCGGTTACGGCCCTGGCCGCGCGACGTAATCTGGCGGAGCTGGGCATCGGCACCAACCCCAACGCGCGGCGCCTGGACGTGACGCTGGAGGCGGAGAAGATCGGGGGCACCATCCACCTCGCGCTGGGCGACAACTCGCACATGGGGGGCAAGGTCACCGCAGACTACCACCATGATTTCGTCATCCCCGAGCCCGACCTCTACCTGGACGGGATAAAGGTGATGCAGGCCGGTAAGCTGCTCAGATAGAAAGGAGAGGATGGCACTTGCAGCTTACACTGGGTACCGAACCGCTGGCCGAGTACCTTGGTTTCGAGTTGGCAGAAGCCGCCACCAAGCTCGTCAAGGAGGTCATGCTCGCCAAACCGGGCGAGCAGGTGGTGGTCACCGCCGACACTTCATCCGACTGGCGGGTGGTCATGGCCACCGCCCAGGCGGCGAGGACGGCAGGCGCGGTTCCCACCGTGGTGCTGTATCCCAGCGCCTACCATGCAGTGGTCGAACCCCCTGACCCGGTGGCCGGAGCCGTCGCCCGGTCCCAGGTCTGGATCGAGTACGCTCCCGCCTACCTCTTGCACACCCGGGCCTGGAAGGAGGCCCTGCAGCAGGGCAGCCGGTACATATGTCTGGCGGGCATGGACGTTACGATGATGGTCAACACCCTGGGTCGTGTGGACTACCCGAAACTCTTGGCCCTGGGTGAGACACTCCGCCGCCTGGTGGAGGCGGCCGACGCGGTACGGATCACCAGCCCCGCAGGTACCGACCTCGAGGCGCGCAACCAGGGTCGCAAGGTAAGGCAGTCCGGCAAGCTGGCGGACACCCCTGGTGAGCCTATCATGCTGGGCGGGCAGGTTTCCTGGTGTCCCGTGGAGGAGACGATCAGCGGCCGGCTGGTGTTCGACGGCGCCCTGTGGCCGCCGGCGGAACTGGGCATCCTGCAGTCGCCGGTGGCGCTGACCATCGAGCGAGGTGTGGTGGTGACCGTCGAGGGCGGGCGCGATGCCGAAACCTTCCGCCGCTGGCTGGAGTCCTTCAACGATCCCAACATGTACCGTCTCGCCCATTACTCCCTGGGATTCAACCCGGGGGTGACGCGGGTTACCGGTCGCATCGTAGAGGACGAGAGGGTCTTCGGCTGCGTGGAAATGGGTATCGGCAGCCAGGGCGCGCAGATCCGGGGTAAGACGTGGTCGGCAGCTTCCCATACCGACGGCATCGTCCTGAATCCTTCCATCTACCTCGATGGGATACCGCTCGAGCTCGAAGGTCGCTACGTGCACCCCGAGGTGGTGGAGGCCTGCCGCGCGCTGCGGGTACCGGGTTACTGACGGGAGGTGCCTGCGTGGGCAAGGTGCTCTACCTCATACCCGTGGACGCGGGGGCCGATCGTTGCCAGAGAGTGCTCCACCTGCTCCAGCGGTGGGCATGCCCCGGGACCCAGGTGGTGGTGGAGGACATACCCGGCGGCCCGTCGGACCTGGAATACGCCGCGGACGGAGCACGCGCCGTCCACTGGATGGTCGAGAACGTGCCCGAGCTGGTCGGCAGCCGGGGAGCTGATGCGCTCTGCATAGCCTGCTTTTATGATCTGGGCCGACGCGAGCTTCGCGAGTTGCTGGCCGTTCCGGTCGTCGGCATCGCCGAAGCGGCGTTCCGACTGGCGGACACGGTGGCCAGCCGGTTCGCCGTGCTGGTGGGAAGACCGAAGTGGATCCCCCGCATGCAGGACAACGCGCGTCTTTATGGCGTGGACCGGCAGGTGGTAGCCTGGCGTCCTTTGGGTCTGACGGTGGAGGAAATGCGGGCGGATGCAGGGGGTAGGGTGCTTGACCGCGTGCTCGAAGAGGGTGAACGTGCCGTACGGGATAACGGTGCCGAGGCGGTGATCCTGGGTTGTGCCGCCCTGGGCGAGGAGCCCGAGCAGGCACTGGCCGCGCGGCTAGGGGTTCCGGTGATCAACCCCATGCTGAGCGGCTTCAAGCTGGCGGAGATGCTTGCCGACCTTCACGCCCGCTGGGGTCTGACCACCAGCAAGGTAGGGGATTACGAGACCGCCGGCCTTGCGTAGGCGCTCTGTCAGCCCGAGGAATCGGCAAGCGTCTGCAGTTGGCGCAGGGTAGCCTGCGACAGGGGTGCAAAGCCCAGCCGCGCGGCCAGCCAAGTCACCCGGTCCAGGCGGGGTGCCGCCGTGCCGGTGAAGAGGTGATCGGTGTCGTACCAGGCCACATCCTTGGGTTGGCTGGCCGCCGCGTAGTAGCGCTCTGCTTCCTGGCGGGTGATGAACTCGTCGCGCAACGCGAACTGGAAGAAGAGGGCGGCAGGTGCCGCCCGGGCAACCTGGGGTTCTCCGGCCAGGGGGGCAAGGACCGCGAGATAGGTCTCAAGGTCCTCGGGCCCAAGGCGTGAGCGCAGCGCGGCGATGACCGGGTGGGGGTTTGAACGGTACGCGTCGGCGATGCTGGGGTATCCGGCCATCAGCACCAGGGCACGCAGGCGGCGCTCCACCCCCGCCAGCGGGCCTCCCCAGGTTGCTCCCAGACTGTGGCCCACGTAGCCGATCCGCTCCGCGTCGACCTCCGGCAGCGAGGCCAGAAGGTCGACACCGCGCCGGCAGTCGACCACCAGCTGCCGGTAAAGGGCAGCCTCGGCGGCGGCAACGGCCTCGACCGGTTGTCCCGTCCTGTCCGACCGCCGGAACTCCGGACGCACGAAAGGGGAGTCCAGCAGCAGCGAGACTACGCCGGCACCGGCGAGGACTTCCGCCTCGGGACGGAAGGTGCGGCGGTTGCCGAAGCCGTGATGCATGTAAAGCAGGGCAGGGAAGGGTCCTTCGCCGCGGGGAACCACCAGGAAGGCGGGCACGCGGCCGCCCAGGGGACTGGCGTAGCTCAGGTCCCGCACCGTGTAGCCTGGGAACTCCTCCGACGGTGCGTACTGGGGATCGAGGTCAGCCGACGCGTCGTACTCGAACACCGCCGCCACCTCCTGGTCATGCAAGACGTCAGACCGGCGGCAGGAGTTTCGGACAGGAGACCGGAAGACGCCCTGGTAATCGGAGGCGGGAGGGAGCTACTTGCGCCTGGTGCATCCGTCTGCCGACCCGGGAGAACAGACGGAGCCCACTGTCAATGTGAAGGGTCGAGGTTGCCTGGTCACGAACCGCGACGGCCGCGAGTACCTCGACGCGTGCGCCGGCCTGTGGCTGGTCAATGCCGGCTATGGCCGTGCCGAGCTGATCAAACCGCCACCCGACAGCTTGAGAAGCTGCCGCATTTTCCGGCCTTGTGGCACTTCTCCAACATGCCCGCCGATCGACTGGCGGCACGTCTGGCGGAACTCGCCCTCGGCGGCTGTAGCCGGGTGTTGTTCACCACCGGCGGGGCGGAAGCGGTGGAGACGGTCATCAAGGTGAACCGGCACTACCATTTCCTGCGGGGCGAGCCCCGGCGGACCGGGATCATCTCCAGGCACCGTGCGTACCGCGGGCTGACGGGCGCCGCGCTGGCCGCCACCGGGCTGGAAGCGATGAAGGAGGGGTTCGGTCAACCCGACCCGGACTTCACCCACGTGCCGCCGCCCCTACTGCTACCGCTGTCCGTGGGAGAGTGCCGCCGAGACGTGCCGACTTGAGCGTGCCTCGGCGCTCGAGGAGGAGATCCCGCGGCGGGGGCCGGAGCGGATCGCGGCCTTGGTGGCGGAGCCGGTGGCCGGGGTGGACGGGGTGCCGGTGCCGCCTCCGGGCTGTTTCCCGAAGGTGTAAGAGATCTGCCGTCGTCACGGCGTGCGGTTCATCGCCGATGAGATCATCACCGGTTTTGGCCGCGCCGGCGCCGGCCGTTCCGCCACGGCTATACCATGTCCGGCCATGCCGCGGGCTGCGCGGTTGGGCTCCGCAACCTCAAGCTCGTCCTCGACGAGGCCCGGCCGGGCGGCTTGCGTCGGCGGGCGCATGGCCCGTGCTCTGACCGCGCTTGACAACCCTCACGTGGGCGAGGTTCGCGGCCTCGGGCTGATGCCGGGCGTGGAGTTGGTCGCCGACCTCAAGGCCCGGCGTCCCTTCGCCCCGGATGCGGAAGCCGGGTGGAGAGTGCAGGAAGCGTGCCGCCGAGCGGGTGTGTTGGTGCGGGCCCTGGGGGACGTCATCACGCTGTCGCCGCCGCTGGTCATCACCGAGGAGCAGGCCGATCACGTGGTGGCGGTGCTCGGCGAAAGCCTTGGGCGCGAGCTCGGAACGGCGTGAAGGAGGTGCGCGGCGACACCACCGGCCGCGAGCGTGCAACATTGCGGTAGGCAAGAAGGAAGGGGAGATAGCATGAGACCTCTCCGAGGTTGTCCCATAGGAGACAGTCGCCCCAACCAAAGGAAGGAGAGGTCTGGAGTTGGTGATGCGCGAGGCTCAGGACATGGTCCCGCTGTTGCTGAAGGCCATGTACGAGCTTTTGTTCGGGGAAGGAGACAGCAAGCAACTGGAACGAGGAGTAGGAAGCGGCGCGGCGGCTTCTTGGAAGCAGCCCGGTCGGCGCCAGGTCGACCAGCCGGCCGTTGAGGTGGATGAACTGCTGGTGCGGGCGCAGGACAGTGATGGCGAACGGCACTGGCTGGGGATCAAGATGTGACCCTGGGCGGTGACAGCATGAGTTCGTGCAGGCAACCGAGTGCCAGGAAGCATCGTGCGATATTGGGAGTTGCCACCTTGCTCGTGGTGGCTGGGTACCTGTACCCCTTGTTGTTCATCGGCGAGGGCACGGAGACCTTGCCTGTGCTGTCTCACATTGATCTAGCCTGTAGTGGGGGTTTCGTCTCACATTAGG
>DYFO01000064.1 GCA_020725145.1 Symbiobacterium thermophilum | reverse complement strand
TCCAGGCCGGCGGTGAAGGTGTCGATCTCCTCCTCTCCGAGCACCAGTGCCGGGAGGAGCCGGATGGTATGGTAGGCAGGCTGCGCGGCGACCACGATGCGCAGATCCTCAAGCCTCCGGGCAACGGCGTCGAAGTCCACGTGGTTCGGGTCGAGGTCGAACGCCAGCAGCATGCCGTCTCCGCGCACGTTTGTTACGGGGAAGCGCTCCGTCACGCCCTCAAGGTAGGTACGCAGGCGGTGGCCGGTCTCACTTGCCCGGTGGAGCAGGTTTTCCGCGCGCACAAGCTCGATGACCGTGGCCAGGAGGAAGCCTGAGAAGGGATCGAAACCATGTGACTGCACATGGGTCAGGCCGGCCTCGTGCGCCCGTTCCTCCACCTGTTCGCGTACCAGTACGGCGGCCACGGGAAAGCCGTTACCGAAAGCCTTGCCGAGCGTCAGGAGGTCCGGCCTGATCCCCTGGCCCTGATGCGCGAACCAGCGGCCGGTGCGACCTCCCCCGGTAGTCACTTCGTTAACCACCAGCAGTCCCCCCCGCTCACGAGCCATCGCGGCGAGTCTGGCCAGGTAGCCGGGAGGAGGCACCAGCATGCCGCCGGAGACCATGACCGGCTCGCAGATGACCGCCGCTATCTCCGCGGGCAGGTCCGAGGCCTCGAGGCAGGCGCATTCACAGGCGGACGGGGACAGCCGCACAGGACAGCGGTGGCAGTCGGGCGCGGGAAGGCGGTAGCCTCCGGGGTGGGGACCGGGGGGGCCGGTGAGGGACAGCATCTCCGCAGTTGCACCGTAGTAGCCCCGATGAAGGGAGACGACCGCCCGCCTCCCGGTGGCCGCTCTGGCTACCCTGACCGCCAGGTCCACCGCCTCGCTTCCCGTGTTCAGTACCGCCACCCGGTAGCGGGTCTGGGGCACAAGCGCCAGCAGGGCGTCGACGCCGGCCTCGATCTCGCGGGACAGGTAGCCGGTGCCGGCGTGGATGAAACGCTCGACCTGCTGACGGACACGTTCGACGAACTCGGGGTGGCCGTGCCCCAGCACGGTGCACCAGCACCCGGCCAAGAGGTCGAGGTAGCGCCGTCCCTCGGTGTCGGTATACCAGCAGCCTTGCGCGGTTGCCATGAGCGGGGCCCGCAGGGGACCGAAACGTGTCAGGCGATCCGCCGGCATGGGGATCCTCCTTACTCGTACACTTTTTCCTCGTCGCTTGCGTCGGCGGCGTCCGCCTCCACGTCACGGGCCTGTCCGGCGGTGGCGGCCAGCTCGCGATAGTACTCGTGCTGAATGATGAGGTTCATCACTTCGTTGGTTCCCGTCCAGATCATGATCAGCCGCGCGTCCCGCAGCAGCCGCTCCACCGGGTACACGGTGGTGTAGCCGATTCCGCCCAGGATCTGCAGGGCATCGTTGATCACCTTCCAGGCGGTTTCGGTGGCGAACTTCTTGGCCTCGGAGACCAGGCGCCGGACGCGGCCGGGATCCTCCCCGTAGTCGGCCGCCCGCGCCGTGGCGTACACCAGCGCTCTGGCCGCGTCAAGCCCGGTGATCGAGTCCGCCACCTTGAAGCTGACCCCCTGAAACTCGCGGATGCGCCGACCGAAAGCCTTCCTGCGCTCGCTGTAGCGTGCGGCCACCTCCAGAGCGGCGCGGGCCATCCCCAGCGCCCCCGCCGCGCTGGTGAGGCGCTCGGGGACCATCATACGGTAGAAAATGTCCGCGGCCGCGTTCTCCTCCCCCAGAAGGTTCTCACGGGGCACACGGACGTCGCGGAACAGCACCCTTCCCGTCCCGCCTCCGCGCGTGCCCATCAGCCCGTAGACCCGCTGCACCTCTACTCCCGGTCCCCGGTCCACCAGGAAGGCGCTGATCGAACGGTGCGGCGGCCGGTCGGGATCGGTCCGGGCGTAGACCATGAAATAGTCGGCCCCCTCGGCGCCCACGATGAAACGCTTGGCGCCGCGCAGGAGGTAGTGGTCCCTTTCGCGGCGGGCCTCGGTCGTGGTGCCGAAAAAGTCCGATCCCCCCCGGGGTTCGGTCAGCGCTTCGGCACAGGTCAACTGCCCCTCGAGCGTCGGCGTCAGGTAACGGGCTCGCTGGTCGGCGGAACCGAACTGCCAGATGGCTTCGCCCACGATGCTGGGGAGGGAGTAAAGACAGGCCAGGGCGGTCCCCAGCACTCCTACCTCCTCGAGCACCGCCGTTTCCGCCACCCAGTTCAATCCACGGCCCCCTACCTCGGGTGGGAACCGCAGGCCGAGCAGGCGCTGGGCGGCGAGGGCTCGCAGGAACTCCCGGGGATAGGTTACCGTACCGTCGTCCATGTCGGTGATCAGCTTCGCGGGCACGTGGTCACGCACGAAGGCCCGTGCCAGGTCGCGGACCGCGCGCTCGGGCTCCTCAAGCAGGAAATCCAGGCTCGATCCCTCCTTTCCGCCGGTAGCTTCCTTGCGCCGCCGGTCGGCTCCTGCGAAGGGCTTCAGACCCTGAACAGCACGTGTTCGCGCTGAAAACTCGCCACCGCGAAACCGAGAGCTACCCGCACCCCTACCAGGCTAACGCCCAAGGTGATGAGGATGTGCTCGGGATTGACCAGCCCCATGAGCACTTCCTTGAAGACCATGAGGCTGTTGAGTATCGGTACGAAGAAGAACCAGGCCGGAACCTGGTCGGGAGTCATGAACTGCGTGAAGATAGCCGGGAACACCACCACGAAGGACAGGGGCGAAAGATAGGTCTGCGCCTCCTTGAAGCTGCGGGCGTAGAGGCTTACCGCAAGCTGCAGGGCGGAGAAAACTCCCGCCAGGCCCAGCGCAACCAGGAAGATGACCCCTACCACCGTGGGGGGCAGTACCTCGCCCAGCCGCGCGGTCCCGGTGTGGCCCGGTCCCAGCAGCGCGTCCGGCCGCACCAGGAAGGCCAGCACCATGCCCAGCAGCGAGATGGCGGAGGCTATCACCGAAGTGAGCACGACCGCCAGGTACTTGCCCAGGACGAGCGTCAGCCGCGATGGTGGGGCGGATAGCAGGGGTTCGAGGGTACCACGCTCCTTCTCGCCGGCGGCGGCGTCGATCGCCGCGTACAGGCCACCAAGCGTCGCCCACATCGCCAGCATCATCGGCATGATCAGCCCCAAAGCGAAACCGATCATGCGCTGGGGAGGAGCTAGATTCTCCACCGTCCAGTGAAAGGGGTGGAGGATGGTGGGGTCGAGGCCTCGCGCCGCCAGCCGCCCGGCAACGAGCTCGGAGGAATAGGCGGCCAGCGCGGCATGCACACGTTGCTGGGCGGACGACGACAGCTGATCGGAGGCATCGAAGGCGATACGTATCTCGGCGGGCACTTCGTTGGCCACCGCCTGCCGCAGGCCCTCCGGGAGATAGACGATGGCGTGCACCTTGCGCGCGGCAAGATCGGCCTCGGGGTCGCTCGACTCGACCAGTGTCAGCGCCGGGTTCTGACCCAGCTGCGCTACTAGCTCTGGATGGTGTTCGGCCCCGACCACCGCAACTCGAGCCGTCGTCTCACGTACCTTTTCCGTCTGCCGCTCCATCACCGTCGGCATCGCCAGCAGAAGCAGCGGGACGAGCAAAAGCGGCATGATCACCATACCGAACCAGGTGCGGCGGTCGCGCGAGGTGTCAAGGAGTTCCTTGCGGAATACCACTCCCACGTGCCGCCACCTGAAACCGCCGGCGCGCTTCAACTGCCCTCACCTACCAGCCGGACGAAGACGTCCTCGAATCTTTCCTGCATGGAACGGGACTTGAGCTCCGCCACCGTCCCCAGGGCCACGATGCGGCCGCGGTGGATCACCGCCACGCGGTTGCACAGCTTCTCAACCTGGCTCATGATGTGACTGGAGAAGATGACCGTCTTGCCGGTCGCACGGGCCTGGATGATGAACTCCTCCACCACCCGTGCCGATGTCACGTCCAGCCCCGCAGTGGGCTCGTCCATGAGCAGCACCGGAGGGTCGGTGATCAGCGCGCGCGCAAGCGCCACCTTCTGTTTCATGCCCCTGGAGAGGTGCCCCGCGCGCCGGTCGGCGATGTCCTGCATGCCGAGGAGGCCGAAGAGCTCCTCGGCCCGGCGGGCGATCTCGGGACGCGGCAGGTCATGCAGCTCGCCGAAGTAGTAAAGGTGTTCCCGCGGTGTCAGGCGGTCGTACACGCCCGGCTCCGACGAGACCACGCCGATCTGGCGGCGCACCTCCTCCGGCGCGGTCACCAGATCGTGCCCGTTGACGGACGCCGTGCCGGAAGTCGGCCTGAGCACGGTAGACAGCATGCGCAGGGTCGTGGTCTTGCCGGCCCCGTTCTCCCCCAGAAGACCGAACACCTCGCCGGGCTCGGCGGTGAAGCTGACCCCGTCCACCGCCCTGAGGGTGCCGAAATGTTTGACCAGTGAGCTGACCTTGATCAAGAGGCGCCTCCTTTCCACACGCTACCTACAACCGAGACACGCCCCGCAAGGTTTCTCCGCCCGGGCCCTTCAAGCCTCCAACCCGGCCTCTTTGCGCCGGCCGGAAGGAGAAGTGGTCTGCTCGAGCGAAGGGGCTGCTACCGGTGAGCCCGTTGTCTTCACCCTTTTCTTGCCGACGCGTTCGTACCCTTCACGGTCGCCCGGGTTTTCGCCGGCGGCTGGCCCGCGCTCTCTCCGGCGGTCTTCTTCGGCGGCGGGTGATGGACCTTGCCTGGCCGGCCGTGGCCGAGCAACTCCTGCAGATGGCGCTGGGCATCGTGGACACCATCATGGTGGGCCGCATCGGGGCGGCGGCCATCGCCGCGGTGGGCCTCAGCGACCAGCTGGTGATGCTCATCCTGGTGAGTTTTGCGGCCTTCAACGTGGGTACCACCGCCCTTGTGGCCCGCCACGTGGGGGCGCGCGAGCCCGAACGCGCCCGCAGCGTCGCCCAGCAGGCGATGCTGACCAGTGCGGGCCTCGGGCTGGTGCTGGGGCTGACGGTGACCGGTTTCGCATCCGGAGCCCTGGTGCTGATGGGGGCGGAGCCGCACGTCTTATCGCTGGCTGTTCCCTACTTCCGGCTGATGTGTCTGTCGGTCCCTTTCCTGGCCCTGTCGCTGGTGGGTAACGCCATCATGCGCGGGGCGGGTGACACCCGCACTCCCCTGTACATCGCGGCGGTGGTCAACCTCTACCACGTGGTTGCCGCCTTCCTGCTCATCTTCGGGCACCTGGGCTTTCCTCGGCTGGAGGTGCTGGGGGCCGGGATCGCCACCCTTACCGCCCGCATGTTGGCGGCGGGGCTGGGCCTGTGGGTGCTGGCGGCAGGACGGACGAGGATCCGGCTTTCACTGCGGGACTGCCTCACGTGGCGCACGGCCGAGCTCGGCCGCCTGCTCAGGATTGGCCTCCCCGCCGCGGGTGAGCAGTTCTTCATGCGGCTGGGGATGACCGCTTACGCGCGCGTGGTGGCAGGTCTGGGCACCATCCCCTACGCCGCCCACCGGGTGGCCCTCAACGCGGAGTCCATTTCCTATACTCCGGGCTTCGGCTTCTCCCTGGCGGCTACCACCCTGGTGGGACAGGGCCTGGGAGCCCGCAAGCCGCGCACCGCGCAGGCCGCCGGCTACCAGACGCTCGGGTACGCGGCAGCTGTCATGTCCTTCATGGGGGCGCTCTTCTTCCTGTTCGCCCGGCCCCTGGTCACGGTGTTCACCGCCGATCCCGAAGTGGTGGCCCTGGCATCGGTATGCCTGAAGATCGTCGGGGTGGTCCAGCCGGCGCTGGCCTCCAGCATGGTGATGGCCGGGGCACTTCGCGGGGCAGGGGACACCCGCTGGACGCTGGCGATTACCGCAGGTGGCATCTGGCTGGTACGGCTACCGCTGGCGGTGGCGCTGACCGGCCCGTTGGCCATGGGGCTTCCCGGGGCCTGGGTGGCGATGAGCCTTGACCTGACGGTCCGTGGCCTGTTCATGTTCCTGCGCTACCGGGCGGGACGCTGGCAGCGCATCCAGGTTTAACGTAGTCAAGCAGGGATTTTGCTCCTCGGGGGAGAACTGGCAACCCTGACAGCACTCCCCGGAGGTGTTGCCGTGCGCCACCCACGCCTGATCGCCGCGCTCGTCCTGGCGGCCTGCCTGATCTTGCCCGTGACAGGGACGCACGCCCAGGTCATCATCGACTTCACCGACGTCCGCGGACACAACTCGGAGATGTTCATCCGGGCCCTTCTTTACGCGGGGGTTGTGGAGCCGACGGAAGATCGCCGTTTCCGGCCCAACGAGCCGGTCAACCGCCTGGACTTCGCCGTGTGGACGGCCCGGGCCCTGGAACTGCCCGTTCCTGAAGCGGTGGAGCTGGCCTTCAAGGACCTGGGAACCATCCCCGCCGACCTGCAGCCGCTGGTGGCGGCGGCGGTGGCCGCCGGCCTGATCCAGGGCTATCCGGACGGCACCTTCCGTCCGGGCGGGCAGCTGCGTCGGGTAGAGATGGCCCTCATCTTCGGCCGCTACCTGGTGCCGCTGGGAGTGCAGCCCGACACCAGGTTCTTCCACCTTTTTGCCGATGCCGACACCATCCCCGTGGACTGGGCGGCCGAAGCCGCCGCCGCCGTTCGGACCGGCATCATCCAGCCGCGACCCTGGCAACCGGGATCCCCCGGGCGCTTTGAACCTTTCGAGCCGGTTACCCGGGCGGAGGCGGCGGAGATGGTGGTCAGATTCCGGGACGTGGTGCAGGAGCTCGACCCCGTCGAACGCGCCCCCAAGACCTCGCCCGCCATCCTGCCCCGGGCCATCGTGCTGGCGTACTACCGGCACTTCGGTGACGCGACCTACCAGTCCTTGATAGCGTACGGCGACGGCATCGACCTCCTGGTCTACGTGTCGTACAGCCTGGGAGGCGACGGCAGACTGGCCGGGCTGGACCGACGCGATGTCATGGCCTGGGCGGCGGAGAAGCAAAAGCCGGTGCTCGCCATGATCGGCAACCACAACCGGCAGGTCAACAGCCAGCTGCTCAACAGCCCCACCGCCCGCCGACAGGCCGTCGAGTCGCTGCTTGCCCTCATGGAGCGCGGTTACTCGGGGGTGGACCTCAACTTCGAGAACGTGGATCCCGCCGACCGTGACGCCTACACCGGCTTCGTGGCCGAGGTGGCGGCGGCACTGCGCCCACGGGGCTATCTCGTAACCACCTCGGTGCCCGCCCGCACCGCTGCCACGGCCGCCCAGGCCTGGGCCCGGGCCTACGATTACGCGGGGCTGGGGCGGTCCGTGGACTACATGCTGGTGATGACCTATGATCAGCATTATTCGACCAGCCAACCGGGGCCGGTTGGTGCCTTGAACTGGGCGGATCAGGTCATGGCCTACGCCGTCAGTCAGGTCGCCTCGCACAAGCTGCTGCTGGGAGTCCCGTCGTACGGTTACCAGTGGCCCGAGGCCGGGGGTACGGGCACGGCCGTTTTCGCCCGCAGCGCCATCGCGCGAGCTGTGGAGCTGGGAGTGCCGCTCGAGCCGGACCCGGTGACGGCGGAGCTGACCTATCGTTATCTGCACCCCGAGCGGGGTATCTGGTATCGGGTCTACGTGACGGAACCCAAGGGCCTGGCCATGAAGCTCGGGCTGATCGCGAAGTACAATTTAGGTGGACTGGGCATGTGGCAGCTGGGGTACGAGCCCCCCGAATACTGGGAGGTATTCCGCAGGGTGCTGCTGCCACGCAGGTAAGCGAGGGGCTCGCGCTCCGGCCGGAGGGGTCGTCCGCAGCAAGCCGCTTATCCTACAACAAATAGCGTGTACTCTCAATAGTTGCACAGACGCCACGGGTGTGGTAAGATGTTCCTGGC
>DYFO01000005.1 GCA_020725145.1 Symbiobacterium thermophilum | reverse complement strand
AATATACCAGGGAAGCCCCCAGATTTCAATTGAGCATTCAGCAGTTGCCGACCCCTTTCCATGCCGCGTCCTGGCGATCTACCTTGCCTCCCTCAAGTCAACCCAGCCGGCCATCACCACAGGGCGTTTCTCACGCTTGGCCTGACTCGAGGCAAGGCTCGCCATGTTGATCAGGGTACTGATCGTGGATCTGACGTCGGATTCGGGGCGAGTGGCTTCCCGACGCCCCCCGGCAACACCTGCGGAACCGGTCACCCTCACACCCTGAGGCCAGGCATTCCTGGCCAGCGCGGTGACGACCCGGTGGGCCAGCTTCCTGGCGTCCCCCATGGGCCTGCCGGTTAGAATGGCGAACTCGTCCCCCGCGTAGCGACACAGCTGGTCGATTCCTTCTTCGACCTCGCCCTTGAGGACCTGGGCCACCTGTTTGAGGATCTTGTCCCCGAAGACATGCCCGTGTTGTTTGTCTATTTCTCGAAAATCGTCGAGATCGAGGAAGATGAACGCGATCTCTCGGCCCTCCTGTAGCAGCTCAAAAGCCTTCTGGTGGAGGAAGTCCGCCCGGTTGAGCCCGGTCAAGGCATCTACATGCTGACCCAGCTCGGCGTACAACCGGGTCTTAGTGAGTATGCCGGCGGGGCAACCACTTTCGTCCACCACCACCACGCGTTCGATCCCGTGCCGTTCCAGGACCTCCTTCGCCTCCCAAAGCGAGCAGTCGGGCGGGACCGTGACCACATCCTTACTCATCGCATCCGCCAGCAGCCTGTTAGGGTGGGAACACCGCACGTCCCGGGAAGTCAGGATGCCAACCAACCGACCGCTTTCTTCCACCACCGGCAGACTGCCGATTCGGAAGTGCTCCATCAACGCCGCCGCCCGCGCGACGGAGTAGTCCGGGGCCGCCGTCACCAGACGTTCGGTCATGATCTCGCCCACCGTGACCATCACAGGTCCACCGTCCGGCCCACCTGGATAACGATGCCTAGCTGGGCTTTCACCACCATGTTCTCGGTGGCGATACGGCCACCTTCCTCCAGGATGATGGACAGGAGCTTCTCCCGAGGGATTTGCTTGAGCAGCGTCCTCCTTACTACAACGGCCTCAAACAACTGGTGATCCGTGCGCACGATCTCATATTGCTCAGGGGACAGGGCGTCCACCATACGCTTTGCGGCCTCCGGACCGATGGGCGCCTTCCTCCCAACCAGCAGCACATCCTGCATTGGAGGGAATTCAAACTCAGAGAGCCGCATGGTTATCTCCGCCTTGTACACCGACTCCTGCAACCCCGAAGGAAACGACTCTCTCGAAGACACGCGCATTCACCTTCCCTGAGATTGGTCGCCCAGTAGCGACCTCTGGTCATTCAAACCTGAAAGTGACCCCGGCCGAACTCGCACCCGGCCCTGTCTGCGTAGAGTATTCCGCCAAACATGTCCATAACCTGCCGACCCGGGCGGCGGGGCGCCCTTGCCGAAGCGGATGATTCTCTACGGCGCCAGTGAGCGGAGCATTTGCACCGCCTCGGACAGCGTCGTCACCCCGCCACACGCAGCCGCCCTGACGCACGCACGGCCTCCTCGTAGTTGGCAGCAGGCACCAGCAGGAGGTCGACGCTCTCGCGGTCCGCAGCCCATACCTTGAAAGCGATCCCCCCCACCGGTCCCACCCGGCCGCCCGCGCCCGTCGCGGCCACGCGGCGGGCACCGGCCAGCGCGGCAGGGTCCCGGCGGTCCACGATCTCCAGGGCGATGGCCAAACCGGCCGACGGCCCGCCGATGTCCCCCGCCTGTACCCGCACCTCGAAGGGGCCGTCCACGCGGGGGCCGCGGGTCACCAGGCTGACCCCCAGCGCCCCTTCAGGATCGAAGCCGGGAGCGGTGTCGGCGGTGACCTCGCGCGGCTCGCCGCCGACGTCCTCCACCCGCAAGCTCACCGGAGTACCTGGGAAACGTCCCGCCAGCCCCGCCGCCAGGTCGGCCGCCAGCCGCACCGGGCGGCCGTCGAGCGCCACAATGGTCTCTCCCGCGCGCACTTTCCGCGCCAGCGGACCGCTCGGCAGCACGTGGGCCACCAGGGCGCCCTCCCCGCTCAGCTCGGCCCGGTATCAGGTCAACGCAGCCACGGTCGCCACGGCTTGACTCTCCTTCACCATCAGCTGGGCCCGGCGCTGGTAGTCCTTGACGCTCTCACCGGGAAGGGTGAAACGGCTCCGGGGCACCAGGGCAACCTCTCACCGCCGGACGGCCTGCAGGACGAGGCCAACTCGGGGCTTGCTTGCGTACACGGTGGTTACAAAGAACCCCGGACCGCCCGAACGGGCAACCTCGAACGCGAAGCGGCAAAGCTCGAGACGTTTGTGTCAACCTGCCGCGAAAGAATCGACACGCTCATCGCCGCCTGCAGCGCGGGGATCATTGACCTGGGCGAGCTCAAGCAAGCCAGGGAACGAATTGCCTCAAAGCAGAGAAGGGCGGTAGAGGAGCTTGCCGGGCTCGGGCGAAGAACCCAGGCAAACCCCCGGCGGACCCCCGCAGAACACTGGCTGGCGGAAAAGACACTCGAGATAGTAGCGAACAGCTCAGATGTAGTAACCGACCCGCCAGAGGCCCGGAGTTCGCTTCTTCTCGGTGTTAGCCATAACTTGACGGTGCAGGTGCCGCCTCTCGGCCCAGTCCCCAGTACCGTGAGCAGGCAGTAGGCATAGGCTACCAGGAGGAAGAGCCGGTCGTGTCGGACTGCTGACTTCAAGACCAGCCCACGGCCAACCAAAACCGTGTTGAGGAGCGCCTGGTAGCCAGCCGGCAAAATCTGGTGCCCCGGGGACCGGGAGGCGGTATCCTGGCGGACCGGGTCAGCGGGCTGGCTGCTCGTTGACCTTTGCCGGCGGGTCAAGGTGACGGGCTTCCGCGTACGCTAGCCCGTCTCCCAGTCGCCGGGGCCCCTAAGCGGCGGCACTTCCTTGAGCGGTTTGCCGTTGGCCCCCACGAACTTCGCCCGCAGGCGCTCCTCGACCCCGCGGGGAACCAGGTCGCGCACGCACCCTCCCCAGCGTGCCACCTCCTTGACCACGCTGGAACTCAGGTAGGAGTGGGCGCTGGAAGTCATGATGAAGAAGGTCTCGATGCCGGGGTCGAGCTTTTTGTTCATGAGGGCCATCTGAAACTCGTACTCGAAGTCGGTCACCGCCCGCAGCCCCTTGACGATGACCCGCGCATTGCGGCGGCGCGCGTAATGCACGAGGAGCCCGTCGGCATGGTCGACCTCCACGTTGCCGAGGTGACTGACGGCGCCTCGCAACATCTCCAGCCGCTCCTCCACGCTGAAAAGCGGTCGTTTGGCGGCATTGTGGAAGACGACGGCCAGCACGCGGTCGAAGATGGCGGCGGCGCGTTCGATGATGTCGACGTGTCCGTTGGTGACGGGATCAAAGCTGGCCGGGCAGATAGCGGTGGTCATGTCACGCCCCCTCCAGGGGAAGCTGCTGGTAAAAACTGAGAGCTACCTCCCCGTACTTGTTCTGCCTGACAAGCTGGAGATCCTCCACGCGGGCGGGCACCTCGTCCCGGTACCCGTGCTCGGCGATGACCATCCCTCCCGGGGCAAGCACCCCACTCGAAGAGATGGCCTTCAGCGTTGAGGACGTGAAGTCCCGACCGTACGGCGGGTCCAGGAAGACGATCTCGAAGCGTTTGCCCTGGCGTCCCAGATGACGGACGGCGGCAAGCACGTGCTGCACCCTGATCTCGGCCCGGGCAACCTGGCCGATGCGGTCGAGGTTGCGGCGGATGACCGCCGCCGCGTGGGCATCTGCCTCGACGAAAACCACCCGGGCAGCCCCCCGGCTAAGCGCCTCCAACCCCACGCTGCCCGACCCGGCGTAAAGGTCCAGCATCGCCGCCCCTACCACCCGGGGGGCCAGGATGTTGAACAAGGCCTCGCGCACCCGATCGGAAGTGGGTCGCACCTGCCTGCCGCGAGGAACCTCAAGCCTGCGTCCGCGCGCGTCGCCGGCGATGACCCGCATCGTGCTCACCTCCGGCATGCTGCTGGCGTCTTGAAGATTTCCCCCGGAGAGGGTCGATTACCTCCCGAGGGCCAAACTGCATAGCTCGAGTGCCGCGGGTTAACCTAGCCTCGAGCGCCGTCTGGCATATATGGAGCCTGAAATGGCCTACCGACCGTACGAGGGGCAGGCCATGCCCCGAACCGACCTGGCGATCGAAGTCAGTGAGTTCCTCCGTGCCCGTGACGCGAGGGCCATCCCCGGCCTTGAAGTGGACGAGCGCAAGCTCAACGCAGTAACCGTAACCCGGGTGGACGTCACCAGCCCGGCCACCGCCGCCGTGGTCGGCAAACCCCCAGGGTGCTACATCACCATCGACGCGCCGGGTCTGGTAGACAACGACCGGGTGCTGCAGCAGGAAGTGAGCGAGACGCTTGCCGAGGAACTCGGTGGGCTCATGCCCCCGCGGGCGAACGCCGTCACGCTGGTAACCGGCCTTGGCAACTGGCACGCCACTCCGGATTCGCTCGGTCCCCGCGTGGTGGGCCAGCTCCTGATCACCCGCCACCTGCAGGACTACGTTCCCCCGGAGCTTCGGGGCAGGTTGCGTCCGGTCTGCGCGGTGGCTCCGGGAGTGCTGGGACTCACCGGCATTGAGACCGGCGAGATCCTCAAGGGGATCGTGGATCGCGTCCGGCCCGAAGTGGTCATCGCCATCGACGCCCTGGCCGCCCGCAACGTGGAACGCATCATGACCACCATTCAGCTCTCGGACACCGGCATACACCCGGGATCGGGAGTGGGCAACCGCCGCCTGGGCATCACCTCCGAGACCTTGGGCGTGCCGGTGCTGGCGATCGGGGTGCCGACGGTAGTGCACGCCTCCACCATCGCAAGCGACGTGGTGGATGAACTGCTCGATCGCTTCCGCGGCGAGTTACGGTTCTGCGAGATCGTCGCCCAGATGGACCGGATGGACCGCCAGCGCCTGATCCGTGAGGCGCTGGGAGACGGCTCGGGCGACCTCGTGGTCACCCCCAAGGAGATCGACAGCATGGTCCGTCAGGTTTCAAGAGTGCTGGCGGGCGGACTTAACCTCGCGCTGCACCCCGGGATCGACGAGGACGATATCCTCCAGTACCTGCAGTGATGGAAAGGGGGGGGTCTTGCGACCCCCCCGGGGAGTCTCAGAGCTGGGCGGGCGGAGGCGCGCCACCCGCCGGCCTCCCCGCCGTCTGCGCGAGGGACTGCTCCGCCAGCTGGATCATGCGGCGCACCATGTGGCCGCCCACGGCACCGCAGTCACGGGACGAGAGGTCTCCCCAGTAGCCGTCGCGGATGCGCTGGTAGTCGATGCCGAGATCCCGGGCCACCTCGTACTTGAAGGCGTCCAGGGCCCGGGCCGCTTCACGCACCAGCGCCCGGTTCGTCCGGTCGCTTCCCTTAGCCACTGCGCGTCACCTCCCTTCGACTTTCTGTTCACATAGAATGCGCAGCTAAACCACATTTATTCGCGGTGCTGTCGCCAACGCGCGCCAGCACGAATACACTGGCAGCGTGATCGCAAGGGGGGGAACCGGTGGTGAGCACGCTGTGGTCGGGGTTGCCCTGGCAGCGGGCGGCCGGTTGGCCGATCTCCGGACGCATTCCCAAGCCACGGGTGACCGGTATCACCATGGTCCTGGACAAAGGCCTGGGCATGGCCGCCACACGCGATCTCCTGGAGGTGGCCGCCGACCACATCGACCTGATCAAGGTGAGCTTCGGCACCTCCGCACTTTACCCCCAGGCGGTGCTGCGGGAGAAGGTGCGCCTGATCCGTAGCTACGGTGTAGACGTGTGCCCTGGGGGCACCTTGCTGGAGATCGCCGTACTCCATAACGCCCTGCCCGGCTACCTGGAATGGGCCTGGCGGACCGGTTTCAGCTTCCTGGAGGTTTCCGACGGCACCATCCAGCTTGAGCCGCGCCTTCGATTGCTGGCGGTTGAGCTGGCACTGGCCCGCGGCTTCCGGGTGCTGACCGAGGTGGGCAAGAAAGACGCGCTGGAGGGGCTGTCGCCGTCGGAGGTCCACCGCCAGGTCGCGGATGACCTGACGGCGGGAGCCTGGAAGGTTATCGTGGAGGCGCGCGAGTCGGGCCAGGGCGTCGGTATCTTCGACGAGCGCGGAACGGTCAAGGAACTCGAACTCGAACAGATCCTGGCCGGAGTGCCGCAGCCCGAGTGCCTCATCTGGGAGGCCCCCCTTAAGAACCAGCAGGCCGAGCTGATCCTGCGCCTGGGTCCCAACGTCAATCTGGGTAACGTGCAGCCGGCCGACTGCCTGGCGGTGGAGGCTCTTCGGGTGGGTCTGAGGTCCGACACGCTGAAGACCTGCCTGTCGGCAAGGACCAACCTGCGACAGCCGTGAGGTGAAAGAGCATGCGGGTGGTGATCGATCCCGGGCACGGCGGCCCCGACCCCGGGGCAAGGGGCCCCGGCGGCCTCACCGAGAAGGAGGTGGTCTTGAAGGTAGCCCAGCGTGTGGACCTGTACCTCCGCCGCATGCGGCACGAGACGCTGCTCACCCGCGCCGACGACGGCGAAGTGAGCCTGAGCCGGCGGGTGGAGGCCGCCAACCAGGCGGGGGCGGACCTTTTCGTTTCCATCCACGCCAACGCACACGCCGACCCGCGGGCGCAGGGGCTGGAGGTCTGGCACAGCCGTCCGGTCGACGCCCGCGGCCAGGCCGCGGCCGCGCTTGCCTATTGCCTGCTGCGGTGGCTTCTGGTGACCACGCGGCGTCGGGACAGAGGACTCAAATATGCCGACGATCCCGCGCGCGAGTTCGCGGTGCTGCGGGCCACCCGCATGCCCGCAGTTCTTGTGGAGCTGGCCTTCCTGTCCAACCCCGCCGAGGAGCACCTGCTGGCCCAGGACTGGTTCCTGGAGAAAGCCGCCCTGGGCATCGCCTTCGGTCTGCAGTCTTTCATCACCCTCCCCTGACGGGCATCGGGGCGACCCCCTGGCGAATAGATGTCACCGGGGGTGGCAGCGTGCCCCGCGAGGTCGGCTTCCTCCTGGTCGTACTGGCCCTGGGCCTGCTGGGCAGAAACCACCTGGTGTGGACGGCCGCCCTGATCCTCCTGGGCATCCGCCTTCTGGGCCTTGACTTCCTGTATCCCGTACTGGACCGCTTCGGGGTCCGCGTGGGGTTGACGCTGCTGGTGGTGGCCATAATGGTTCCCTTCGTGGCCGGGACCATACGCTTCGAGGGACTGTGGTCCACGCTGACCGCTCCGCCCGGACTGCTGGCCGCCCTCAGCGGTGCGGTGGCGGCCTACCTGGGTCGTCTGGGGGTGGAGGGAATGCGTGCCCACCCGGAGATCGCGGTGGGTCTGGTGGTAGGCTCCATCCTTGGCGCCTCGTTGCTGCGGGGAGTGCCGACGGGACCCCTGATCGCGGCCGGGGCGACCGCCCTTCTGCTGCAGGCGCTGGGGCTCGAACGCTAGCTCATTCCAGCGAGAAAAGGATGTAGTAAAGCGGCTGGCCGCCGGAGTGGATCTCCACTTCCAGGTCGGGGTATGTCCGCGTCAATTCCTCCTTGAGCTCGGCGGCTTGTCGGTCGGTGATGTCCTGCCCGTAGAACAGGGTCAGCACCTCGTGTTCGGGTTTGAGCGTCAGGCCCAGCAATTCCAGCAGTACCTTGCGCCAGTCCTCCCCTGCGACCAGGATCTCCTCGTTCACCAGGCCGATCACGTCTCCCTCGTTGAGCACCAGATCACGGTAACGGCTCGGCCGCACCGCGAAGGTAATCTCACCCGAGACGGTGCGTTCGATCGCCCGGTGCATGCGCTCGAGGTTGGTCTGGAGATCCGCCGCCGGCGACATGGCGAGCAGCGCCGCCACGCCCTGGGGAACGCTGCGGGTCGGCACGATGTGCGTGGGCTTGGCGACCAGCTCCGCCGCCTGGCGGGCGGCCAGCAGGATGTTGCCGTTGTTGGGCAGCACGATGGCCTGTGCCCCGGTGGTGGCTTCCAGGGCGCGGACGATCTCCTCGGTGCTGGGGTTCATGGTCTGTCCCCCGTTGATCACCACCTCCGCGCCGAGGCTACGGATTATCTCACACAGGCCCTCGCCCGAGGCCACGGCCACCACTCCCACCTCGCGCGGGGGGGCCGGGGGCGAAACGAAGAAGGCAGCGTCCTCTGGTTCGGGTTCGGCGGAACGCGACTGGCGCTGGCGCTTTATCGCCTCGTGCTGCTCCTTCATGTTCTTTATCTCGATTTCGAGCAGGCTGCCGCGCTCCAGGCACCGCTCCAGGACCAAACCCGGGTTGTTGGTGTGGATGTGAACCTTGGCCGTGCTCTCGCTGCCAACCACCAGGACGGAGTCTCCGAACTGCTCGAGCTCCGCCCGCAATTCGTCCAGGGCAAGCGAGGTCCCCTGCAGCAGCACCTCGGTGTCATAGATGTAGGTGAGCTCGCCCATCTCCTCGGTGATGGCGAACTCACGGGGCTGCTCCAGGGCCGTCTCCACCCTGTCCACCCCGCGCACGGCGTCCAGGTAGCCGCGGAAGATGGCGACCAGCCCCTGTCCGCCGGCATCCACAACGCCGGCCTCCTTGAGCACCGCGAGCATGTCGGGCGTGCGCTCCAGCACCCGGCATGCCTCGCGATAGGCGGCTTCTAGCACCGCGTCAAGGCTGGCGACGCGGCGGGCGGCCTGCACCGCAGCACGCGCTGCCTGTCGGGCCACCGTGAGGATCGTCCCCTCCACCGGTTTCATCACCGCCTGGTACGCGGTCTCCACTCCGGTCTGCAGGCACCAGGCCAGCTCGCCGGGGGTAAGCGTGGCCTTCTGCTCTGCTTCTCGAGAGAAACCCCGAAAGAGCTGCGACAGGATCACGCCCGAGTTTCCGCGCGCCCCCATCAGCGAGCCCAGGGCGACGGCCCGGGCCAGATCGCCCACCTCGTCTGCGGTCACCTTGTTGAGCTCCCGCACCGCCGAAGCCATGGTCATGGACATGTTGGTACCGGTGTCGCCGTCGGGGACGGGGAAGACGTTGAGGGCGTCGATGGCGGACTTCTGCGCCTCGAGCGTGGCGGCGGCGGCTAGCATCATGCGCCGGAAGGTGCGGCCGTCCAGGACGGCGGAGACGGCGCTATCGGTCATCGGCGACCCTGACCCCCTGCACGTTGATGTTCACCGCCACGACCTCCAGGCCGGTGACCCCCTCTACCCGGTACTTGACCTGCGTGCAAACGTTGTGCGCGACCTCGGAGATCCGGGTCCCGTAACCTACGATGAGGTTGAGATTGACGATCACCTGGTTGCCTTCCACGTTGACCTCCACGCCGCGGCTCAGGTTCTCGCGGCCCAGCAGTTCGGCCAGGCCGTCGCGCAACCGCCGCGAAGCCATGCCCACCACCCCGTAGCATTCGGTGGCGGCCACGCCGGCGATGGTAGCGATCACCTCGTCGGAGATGACCACGGTGCCAAGCTCGTTGATGACTTCGCGTGGCACGATCGACCCTCCCTGAGCGGCCATGATATCCGCCGACCGGAGATTAACTGCTTCGTTCTGCACGGGGGATTTCCTTCACACCGATGCCGCCCATCAGGTGCTGCCCATATCATGTTGCCGGATCCCCAGGCTATTTGAGCGCTCTCCGACCCCGACCTTGCCAGCGAACCGCGGATCGTGCTAGAATGGCGTCGGTCATCGGGAAGGAGTCGGCAAAGATGGGCAGCATTTGCGAGGTATGCGGTAAGACGGCCGCGACGGGATTCCGTTACAGCCACTCCCACATTCGAACCAAGCGGCGGTGGCACCCCAACCTTCACCGGGTCAGGGCGCTGGTCGACGGCACCCGTCGGCGGATCTACGTGTGTACGCGGTGTCTGAGGTCCGCCCGGGTGAAGCGGGCCCTGTAGGCGGTCACTTCACTTTCTGCCCGACGGTCGCAGCAGGGTCCGCAACAGGCGACGCACCGGCAAGGGCAGACGGATCACGTATATCTTCACTTCTTCAGCGCACCTCCCGGGGGAGCGTAAACCAGCCAGCCGACGACCAGTAACGCCAGCCCGACAAGGGCCAGCCAGAAGGCAGGAGGAAGCGCGCGGAACAGTACCACCAGCCCTATGAGGCCCAGGATGGCCCCGAGCAGCTTGCGCACGCCTTCCGGGGTGTCCTGAAACCACCAGCGTGCCACGGTCCCTCACCCTCCCCGGACATCACCATCCTATGGAATCGGCGGAGGTTTGGTGACGCGCCGGTCAGGTTCGTGGCTCGGGACGTGCGCGACGCAGGGCGGCGATGGCTGTAGCGGGATCGGCCGCCTCGAAGATGGCGGTACCGGCCACCAGCAGGTCCGCGCCGGCGCCACAGGCCAATGGGGCGGTCTGGGGGTTCACACCTCCGTCCACTCCCACCAGCGGCCGGGGATGAAGCCCGCGTAGCAGGTCCTGCAGTCGGGCCAGCTTGGCTACGGAGCCTGTCAGGAAACTCTGACCCCCGTACCCGGGATTCACCGTCATCAACAACACCAAGTCCGCAAGGTCCAGCACGTGTTCGAGGACGGTCACCGGCGTGGCGGGATTCAGGGCCACGCCCGCACGGCAGCCGGCCCCGCGGATGTCCGCCAGCAAGCGGTGTAGGTGCACGGCCGCTTCCGCGTGTACGGTGATGATGGTGGCGCCGGCGGCGGCGAACGACGCTATGTGCCGTTCGGGCTCGACGATCATCAGGTGCACATCGAGCGGCAGGCCGACCGTGCGTCGAAGGGCGCGCACCGCCTCCTGGCCGAAGGTGATGGGGGGAACGAAGCGGCCGTCCATGACGTCGAGGTGGATCATGTCCGCCCCGGCGGCGGCGGCACTACGGGCCGCGTCTGCCAAGGCGCCGTGGTCGGCCGCCAGCACCGACGCGCTGATGGTCACGTCCATCTTCAGTACCTCCGGTAGGCCTGCTCTACTTCCTGTAGCAGGGTGAGGTAACGCTGATACCTCCCGCGATCCAGCGCGCCCACGGCCAGGGCCTCCTTGACGCGGCAGCCCGGTTCCTCGCGGTGCAGGCAACCCCGGAAACGGCATCCGGCGGCAAGCGCGGCCAGTTCGGGCCAGAACGAGCCCAGCTCGGCAGGAGCGATGTCCGGAGTACCCACCGCGTGCAGTCCGGGCGTGTCGGCCACCAGACCGTCCGGCGCCACCGGCACCAGCTCCACGTGACGGGTGGTGTGCCTTCCCCTGCCGGTCTTGGGGCTCACACGTCCGGTGCGAAGGGACAGCGCGGGCACCAGCGCGTTCAGCAGCGTGGACTTGCCCACGCCGCTCTCGCCGGCGAACACCGATACCCGCCCCCGTAGTGCGGCCTGCATGCACTCCAGGCCCGCCCCCGTGGTGGCG
The DNA here is from genome assembly GCA_020725145.1 of Symbiobacterium thermophilum. Taxonomy (GTDB): domain Bacteria; phylum Bacillota; class Sulfobacillia; order UBA995; family UBA995; genus DYFO01. Next base: position 52,166 of record DYFO01000005.1, on the reverse strand, counting down.
CTGGTCGCGCAGCTCGGAAAGCCGGCGGCCCGGTAGGGTCCGAGCCACCGTTCCTCCTCGCCTCTTGCCAACAGGTCGATCTTGTTGAGGCAAAGCAGCACCTCGAGCCCCTCGTGCAAGGCCTGCACCAGCAGCCGATCCACGGTAAGCAGCGAGGCCTCAGGCTCACGGCCGGACAGCACGACCACTGCCTGATCGACGTTGGTCACCGGCGGGCGGGTCAGCTGGTTGCGGCGCGGGAGCACCTCCTCGATGGCTCCCTCACCGTGAGCCGTTACCGTGAAACGGACCTCGTCCCCCACCAAAACCTTCTGCCCCAGTCGACGCAATCGTCCACGCGGCCGACAACGCAGGGTCTCGCCCGCGTCCATCACCGTGTACAGGTTGCTCTCGGCCCGGATCACCCTGCCGCGGCGCTCAGTAGACGTCGTATTCGCTCACCACCCGCCCGTCAAGCAGGATGCGGACGGTGGCACGGTCGCCCTCGTAGTCGACCAGGGTGCGCAGGCGGCTTCCCGCGGCCACCCCCTCCTGCTGATACACCGTCCGCGTGCGCTGCCCGCCACGGTCGACCACCACCACCTTGACATCCCGGCGGGCCGGCCCTTCGGCGGGCACGTTGATGGAGACCACCACCTGCTTGACAGGGTAATCCGGGACCTTGAGCACCACGAGATCGACCACCGTTCCCGTCCCCACCACCGTCCCGGGGGAGGGATTCTGCCCGAGGACGGTGCCCGGGGTTCCGGTGCCCTCCTCCTCAATGATCGCTCCCTCAACCAGCTCGAGCTCCCGCAGCCGCTGCCGCACCGTCTCCAGCGGTTCACCCACGAAATTGGGCAGCGCGAAACTCACGGGCTCCCTGCCCAGGCTGACCTCGAGGTAAACAGGGGTGCCGCGGATCAGGCCGCGCGTCCCGGCGGCCGGCCGCTGCGAGACCACGTGGTCGGCGGGGATCTCCTCGCTGTGCACGGACAGCTCTTGACCGACGGTCAGCCCTGCCTGCAAGAGCACCACGCGGGCCTCGCGGATGGGCAGTCCCACCACATTGGGGACCTCCTCCACCAGCTCCCTGCCCTTGCTGATCCACAGCTCGATCACCCGGCCTTCGCGGACGAACACGCCCGCCTCCGGGCGCTGGCGCAGCACATGGCCCGGTGGGGCCTCCTCGTGGTACTGCTCTCCTACCACCCTGCCTGCCAGACGAAAAGCCTCAAGCCTCCGCTCCGCTTCCACGAGGCTGATCCCGACCACGTTGGGAACGATGACCTCAGGCACCACCCACCATTCCAGAAAACGGCGAAAGCCCCAGTAGCCCGCCCCTGCCACCAGGCCCAGCACCAACAGCCACACCGTCAGAGCGCGCAGCCGGCGCCGGCGCCGGGTCCCGCCGGCCGGGGGTTTTCTCCTGGCTACTCCCTCCACCCCCTTGTCACGGTCACGCAGCGCGGAGGGAACCAGTGTCGGGAAATCGTCCTCGCCTCCCGGCCGTACCTGGGGTAGCTTCCGCGCTATCGCCTCCAGCGACCGCCGCATCTCCGTGGCCGACCGGGGTCGCCGCTCCGGATCCTTCTCCAGTGCCTGCTCGACGATGGCTTCAAGTTCGCGCGGCACCTCCGGCGCGACCTTGTGCAAGGGGGGCGGCACCTCATGCAGGTGCTTGAGGGCAACTCCAAACGGTCCCTCGCCGGTGAAGGGTGGGCGCCCCGCCAGCATCTCGTAGAGCACGACCCCCAGCGAGTACAGGTCGGAGGCGGCGGTTGCCGGCTCGCCCCTCGCCTGCTCGGGGGAGAAGTAGGTCACCGAGCCGACGATCGCCTCGCCGCCGTAGGTGACGGTGGTGCCGGTGGTGATCCGGGCGATGCCGAAGTCGGTCACCTTGACGCGTCCGTCACCGGAGAGCAGGATGTTGTGGGGCTTGATGTCCCGATGCACCAGCCCCGCCGCGTGGGCGTGCTCCAGCGCCCGGGCGATCTGCACCGCCACGTAGGTCGCGGCGCCGGGGCTCAGCCGACCGTGCTCGCGGATACGATCCTTGAGGGTGCGACCTTCCACGAACTCCATCACGATGTAGTGGAGGTCGTCCTCCTCGCCCACGTCGTAGACGTTCACGATGTTGGGATGCGAGAGGCTGGCGGCCGCCCGTGCCTCGCGCCGGAAGCACCGGAGGAACTCCTCGTCCGCCACCAGCTGGGCCTTGAGGATCTTGACCGCGACCTTCCGCTCCAGCAGTGTGTCTTCGGCGCGATAGACGGCTGCCATGCCGCCGTCGCCGATGCGCTCGAGTAACCGGTACCGGTTGCCCAGCAGCCTGCCGATCACGGGGCGCGCCCCCCCTCGGGCACGGCTAGGGGTTCGTACACCAACACCGTCACGTTGTCATAGCCGCCGCGCCGCATCGCCAGCCGGACCAGCCTGTCCGCCGCCTCGTGGGGGTCACGGTCCACCACCAGGGCCAGGATCTCTCGGCGATCCACCAGGCTGTGCAGCCCGTCGGTGCACAGCACCAGCAGATCGCCGGGCTGCAACCGGTGGCGGCTGAAGTCGGCCACCGCCACCGCCTCGGTGCCTAGCGCCCGCGTCAGGAGGTTGCGCTGTGGATGGAGCATGGCCTCCTCCTCGGTGAGCTCGCCGTTTTTCACCATGGCGTTCACCAGCGTGTGGTCTGAAGTCAGCTGGTGGATGGCGCCGCCGCGCACGAGATAAGCCCGGCTGTCGCCCAAGTGGCCGATCTCCACGGTGTCACCGTGGCAGAGCGACGCCGTCAGCGTGGTACCCATCCCCTCCTGAGCGGGGTCGCCGCGCGCGGCCGCGAATACCCGGCGGTTCGCCTCCTCAAAGGCCACCGGCAGGACGGCCGCCGTGTCCACGGCCACCTGGGCCAGTTCGCGCTCTACCACTTCCAGCAAGATCTCGACCGCCAGACGGCTGGCCACGTCTCCACCAAGGTGTCCCCCCATGCCGTCGGCTACCGCGGCCAGTACCGCCTCGACCCGCGGTCGGAAGTCACGGAAGCAGTAGGTGTCTTCGTTAACCCGCCGCACCTTGCCCCGGTCCGTCCTCACCCCGAACCGCATGTCATCCCCCCGGACGCGCTGCTTCAGGGTCCGGAGGCTGGTTCGTCGCGCCGGCGGCCGGTCCCTGCCGCGAGCTTGCCCGGAGTTGCCCGCAGGCACCGTCGATATCCCGACCGAGGGGGCGTCTCACGGTGACCGGCACCCCCGATCGCCTGAGCTGACGCGCGAAGGCGGCCACCGCCTCCCGCGACGGTGGCGGATGGGGAAAACCCGGAACCGGGTTCAGGGCGATGAGGTTGATGTGACCAAAGGTGCCCCGGGCCAGGCGGGCCAGTCGCGCCGCGTCCTCCGGGCGGTCGTTCACACCGCCGATGAGCACGTACTCGGCGCTGACGCGGCGACCGGTGAGGCGGGCCCAATCCCGGCAGGCCGCGAGCAACTCGGCCAGGGGCCAGCGCCGGTTCACCGGCACCAGGCGGTCGCGGAGTCGGTCGTCGGCCGCATGCAGCGACACCGACAGGGTTACGGGCAGACCCTCGCCCGCAAGCCGCCTTATCCCCGGCACCACGCCCGAGGTCGACACGGTGATGCGGCGTGGACTGAGACCCAAACCGTCCGAGGAGGTGGCCAGGCGCAAAAAGCGCAGGACCTCGGCGTAATTGGCCAGGGGCTCGCCTCCCCCCATAAGTACCACCCGGGTGATGGGCCGGCCGCCGGCGGCGTTCAGGGCGAGCACCTGGCCCACCATCTCGCCGGCGGTGAGGTTGCGCTCAAGTCCCCCCTCTCCCGACCGGCAGAAAGCACAGCCCCCCGCACAGCCGGCCTGCGAGGAAACGCAGGCGGTATACCCGTAGCCGTACCGCAACCGGACGCACTCGAACGCCACGCCGTCGGGGCATGCCAGCAAGAGCTTCAGCGTGCCGTCCGCCGACTGCCGGCGTTGGAGCACCGCCTCGCAAGGGCAGGCCAGCAGGGCCAATCGATCGCGCAGGGGAACCGGCAGGTCGGTCATGCGCCCGGGATCGGCGATGCCGCGCCGGTAGATCCAGGCCATGATCTGTCTGGCCCGGTAGGCCGGCTCCCCCAGCGACACCACCAGTTCCGTCATCTCTTCGCGGGAAAGACCTCTGAGATCCATTCAGGTATCCTTCCTGCGCAGACGGGCGATGAAGAAGCCGTCGGTACCGTCAAGATGAGGCCAGAGCTGGACCGGGCCATCTTGGCGCGATCCGGAAGCTTGCCGGCGCGCGGCCACGCGCTCACGGGCGGTCCGGGGCCAGAATGCCACGGGATCTTCAAGCTCGAAGCCGGGGTTGGCATGCAGAAAAGCTTCGACCACCGCGGCGTTCTCTTCCGGCTCGGTGGAGCAGGTCGAGTACACCAGGACTCCTCCCGGCTTCAGGCACCCGGCGGCTCCCACCAGGATCGCCCGCTGCAGCGCGGACAGCACCGGAAGGTCCTCCGGCCGCTTCGACCAGCGCAGGTCGGGACGGCGGCGGATGGTCCCCAGCCCCGAACAGGGCGCATCGACGAGCACTGCATCCGCCCGGGCGGACAGGATACGCCCAAGGTCGCGCGCATCCGCCGCCAGGGTACGGATGCATCTATGCCCCAGGCGATTGGAGGTCTCTTCCACCAGCCGCAGCCGACCGGGACTTACGTCCACCGCCAGCACCTCGCCGCGGTCTCCCATCAGCTCCGCCAGATGCGTGGCCTTGCCCCCGGGAGCACTGCAGGCGTCGACCACGCGGTCGCCCGGACGCGGCGCGAGGGTATGGGCGGCCAGCATCGAGCTTTCATCCTGTACCGTGAATAGGCCCCGGCGAAAGGACTCAAGAGCTCGCAGGGGCGGGTGCTCGTCGAGCAGCAGCGCCTCGGGGGCCAGCTCGCCCGGCCGCGCGGTTACCCCGGCGGCCCCGAGTTCCTCGCGAAGGCGCCGCGGATCGGTCCTCAGCACGTTCACCCGCACCGTGGTGGGAGGTACGACGTTGCCGGCCCGGCACAGCGCCTCGGTCTCGGGCCGCCCGAGGCGGACCAGCCACCTTTCGACCAGCCAAAGAGGATGATGATGGGCCAGCGAAAGGTAGGCCGCGGGTTCGGCATCGGGGTCGGGCAGCGGAGGCATGCCCTGCTCCGCGAGCCGTCTCAGCACCGCGTTGACCAGTCCGGCGGTGCCGCGGTGGCCGTAACGCCGGGCCAGTTTCACCGCCTCGTCACAGGCGGCCGGCGCGGGGATGCGGTCCAGGTACAGGAGCTGATAGGCACCCAAGCGCAGCGCGTTCCGGATGGGCCCAGGCAACGTCTCCAGAGGACGTCGCAGGTGCGCGCCGAGCGCCCAGTCCAGGGTGTTGCGCGTCCGCGTGGTCCCGTATACCAGCTCGGTGATCAGTCGGCGATCGGCGGCGCTGGGACGGTGGCGCTCAAGCGCATGGTCCAGCGCCAGGCCCGAGTACGCGCCCCCGCGCTCGACGGCCTGCAGGATCTGCAGGGCGAGCTCCCGCGGGCCGATGCCCATCAGCTTCTGCGCTGCCTGAGCAAGAGCATCCGCGCCAGGTTGGCCAGGGCGGCGGCCGCTGCCGCCAGGTAGGTCAGGGCGGCGGCATTGAGCACCTCCCGGGTGGTGGACACCTCGTCCCGCCCGAGGTACCCCCGATCCAGGAGCACCGTCATGGCGCGTGAGCTGGCGTTGTACTCCACGGGCAGCGTCACGAGGTGGAAGAGCACGGCCCCGCCGAAGAGCACGATGGCCAGATTCATCAGCAAGACCCCGGTGTCCGCTCCCATCAGCAGGCCCACCAGGAAAAGCGGCCAGGCCGCACCCGATCCCAGCCGGGCCACCGGCAAAAAGCTCTGCCTGACCGCCAGAGGAGCGTAGCCGCAATGATGCTGCAGGGCGTGTCCCACCTCGTGGGCGGCGATGCCCAGGGCGGCGAGCGACGGTCGGTCGTGGACCGCCGGCGACAGCCGCACCGCCCGCCGGACGGGGTCGTAATGATCTCCGAGGTGGTGGTCTACGCGCTGGACCGTCACGCCGACCAGGCCCAGCTCGTCGAGCAGGCGACGCGCCAGCTGGGCACCCGTCAGGCGGCTGCGTGCGAGCAGCCGCGAGGCCTTGGCGTATGCCGCCGAGACCCTGGCCTGCGCGTACATCGCGAACACCAGCGCGGGGATCACGAACAGGAAGAAACCTTCATCCATGAGGAACACTTCATCTCACCTCCCGAGGTCTAACCGCCCAGGGTTTCGCCGGGTTCCAGGCACCGCCCCCGGGCGTACTCGACCGCCGCCATGGCCCGCCCGCCCTCCGGCTGCACCTCCTCGAGGATCAGGCTGCCCTCGCCTGCGGCCACCGTCACTCCGTCCGGCTCTACCGCAAGGACCTCGCCGGGGCAGCCCGCGCGCTGGGCGACGCGGGCCCGCCGGACCTTGAGGCGCCGCCCGCGATGGGTAGTGTATGCGCCGGGGCTCGGCGCCAGCGCCCGTACCCACCTCTCCAGCACCGTCGCCGGGCGCTCCCAGCACAGCTTCTCATCGGCCGGGGTAAGGCGGCGTGCAACCGTCGCCTCCGCGTCGCACTGGGGCAGGCGGGGCACCACTCCCCGCGCGCACAGGCGCACGGTTTCTTCGAGCAGCCCCGCTCCCTGGAGGGCCAGGCGATCGTGCAGCACACCTGCGGTGTCGTCCTGGCGGATGGGTGTCGCCCGGCGCAGCACGACGTCGCCGGTGTCCAGGCCCTCATCCATGTAGAAAGTGCTTACACCGGTCAGCGTGTCGCCTTCCACGATCGCCCAGGGGATGGGGGCGGCCCCGCGGTGGCGGGGCAGCAGCGAGGCGTGCAGGTTCACGCAGCCCAGCGGCGGCAGCGCAAGCACCTCCGGCGGGAGCAGCCGTCCGAAGGCCACGGTCACCACGAGGTCGGGGGCAAAGCCCTCCAGCGCGCGGCCGAGATCGCCGCAGCCGGAACCCGTGGGTTGCAGCAAGGGTATTCCCCGACCGGCCGCGTACGCCTTGACCGGAGGTGGCGTGACGTGTCTGCCCCGGCCGGCGGGCCGGTCGGGCTGGGTAACCACCGCTACCACATGGTAGTTGCCCTCGATCAGCATGCTCAGGGCAGGCAGCGCGAAGGCCGGGGTACCCATGAAGACCAGACGGAGCCGTCCCCGCGGTACCGGTAAAGTCGGACCGGCAGGTCCTCCCCGCCGCGGAGCCGGCGGTTGCCCCTCCTCGGTGCAGTCTTCTCCATACCGGAAGGACTCCGCTCGATCCAGGAAGAGGATGCCGTCGAGGTGGTCGATCTCGTGTTGCAGGGCTCGCGCCAGCAAGCCGTCGGCTTCGATCCAGGTCCGGCGCCCGCGCGCGTCAAGCGCCCTGACCGTCACCTTTTCGTACCGTGGCACCAGGCCGGCAAGTCCGGGCACACTGAGGCAGCCCTCCCAGTCGGCTGCCATTCCCTCGGCGCGGACGATCTCCGGGTTGCAGAGCTCCAGGCGCTCCGCGTTCACCTCCAGCACCACCAGGCGGCGGTCCATACCCAGCTGGGGGCCTGCCAGCCCCACACCACCGGCCTTTGCCATGGCCTCCGTCATGATGTCCAGCGCGGCGCGTACCGACCGGTTCACCCGCCGCACCGGCTGTGCGGGGCGCCTCAGCTCCCGGTCTCCGACCTGCCGCAACTCGAACATGGCAACGCTCCTTCCAGATCAGGTCAGGTCCAGAGGTTCGACGTCAACGCTCACGCTCAGTCCGGCCCGCGTCGACACGCCGCCCAGTCCCGCGCGGATGACCTCGGCCACCTGCTGGGCTTCCCGGCCCCTCAGCACCAGCTGCCAGCGCTCCCGACCGCCCACCCGGGGAACCAGCGGGGGAGCCGGACCGGTCACCGTCACCCCGTGCCGGGCGGCCGGCTCGCGAAGGCGGGCCGCCAGCTCACGGGCGGCCTGCTCGGCCACTCCGGGGTGTCCCACCACCAGCAAGCGCCCCAGGGAGCCGAACGGGGGGTAGCGCATGCGCTCACGCACGGCCAGTTCCTCCCGGTAAAAGTGCTCGGGTTCGTCCCTGGCCACCGCCGCCAATGCGTAGTGGTCCGGCGTGTAGCTCTGCACCACGAGGTGCGCGCCGGCCTGCAGGCGGCCGCGGAGGGCCTCCAGTAACTGGTAGGTGCGCTCGGCAGCACGGAAATCCGGAAAATGCAGCGAGATGTCGGCCGTGACCACTCCCAGCAGCGCAACGTGGTCGAGCGCGTGCAGGACGAGCTGTGTGCCCACGAGGACCGCCGGACCTTCCCGGGCGAAGCGGTCGAGGATCTCCAGCTGACGCCGCCGGTCGGGCGCCACGTCGGAGTCCAGCCGTTCCACCAGCACCCCGGGGAAGGCGGCCCGGGCCTCCGCCTGCACGCGCTCGGTTCCCGCACCGAAAGGCCTTACCGCACGCGACCGGCAGCGCGGGCAGCCTGCCGGTGCCGGGATGCCGGCACCGCAGTGGTGACAGCGCAACTCCCGTCCTCCCATGTGAACGCTGAAAGGCAGCTCACAACCTGGGCAGCGCGCCACCCAACCACACTCGCGACACAGCACAAAGCCTGCATAGCCTCGTCGGTTCAAAAAAAGGACGAACTTCCCGCCGGCGGCCAGCACCCGGCCCGCTCGCTCGCGCAGTTCGCGGCCGAACAGGCTGCGGTTGCCGGCCTTCAGCTCCGACCTCAGGTCAACCAGGCTGGCCCGGGCCACCGCCCTCCCGGCAGTACGCAAACGTTCGAAACGGTGGAAGCTCTCCAGCGACGGGGTGGCGCTTCCCAGCAGCACGGCCGCCCCTGCGGCGCGGGCCCGTTCCAGCGCGACGTCCCGGGCGTGATAACGCGGGCTCTCCAGCTCCTTGTAGGCCTCGTCGTGCTCGTCGTCCACCACCACCAGACCCAAGTGGGAAACCGGGGCAAACACCGCCGAACGCGTTCCCACCACAAGGTCGGCCTCGCGGCAGGCACGCCACGCCTCCAAGCGCGCACCGTCTGACAGCTCGCTGTGCAGCACCACCACACGCCGATCCCCGTCGCCGCCCAGCGCCGTGGCCATCGCCGTGGCGTACGCGATCTCAGGAACCAGCACCAGCGCCTGCCTTCCGCTGCGCAGGCAGCCGGCGATCGCCGCCCGATAGGCCCAAAGCCGCTCGCGGCCGCAAAGCAGCGTCACCGCGAAGCCGGGTGCCGGACCGGGCACGGGACGATGCCGGGCACCTGACTCCTCCTCCATCCGGATCTTGCCCTCGCGGATCAACCGGGCTACCACCGTCGCGCTCACGGCGGCACGGGCCGTCACCTCGGCGATGGTGGGACCGTCCGGAGATGCGAGCTCCCTGACCGCCGCCAGGGCGCGCCTGCCGGCGGGTGTCTCACCCTCTTCCGCCTCGCCGGCGACCACCCGCAGCAGGCGTCGGCGACGCCGCCGATGGGGCCGGAAATCGGTTTCCACCGTCACCAGGCCTGCACGCTCCAGACGACGCACCACCGCCAGGGCACCGGCACGCGACCCCACCAGTTCCGAGAGCCGATCGAGGTCGGCCGGACCCTGGCGGAGGAATAACAGCACCAGTCCCGACCTTCCACTGCGGGGCGGAACCTCGCCGACAAGGCTCACCTTCACGCGGGGCCGGCTCCGCGCGGCGGCAGGCCCAAGTACCCGGAAGGCTTCGGCCAGCGCGCAGGCATAACGCCCGGCGATCCACCTGCCGAGCTCCAAGAGGTCGGCAGGGATGGGCGGGACGTCTTCGATGACGGCGGCGATCTCCCGCAGCTCCTCCACCGCGGGTACGGCGGGGAAGCCGATCAGGTACCCCTCGCTGTGGCCCCGCCGAAACGGCACCCTCACCCTCGCCCCGGCAACCGCGCGGTCCCGCAGCGAATCGGGTATGCGGTAGTGCAGGGCGCCGGCTGCAGGACCGGTCAGCGCGTCCACCGCTACCTCGGCGTACTCGGCTTTCGAGGAAGCCATCTCGACCGCTCTCCCCCGGGGCAAGCGAAAGGCAGGGGCCGCTTCAAGGCAGCCCCCGCCCTCTACGGCTCACGCCCTGGAACCCGTCTTGCTTCCTTCCCACCGGATCTTGCCGGTCCGGATCTCCTCCAGGGCCACCGTCACCGGCTTATCCGAATCGCACTCCACAAGCCTGGCGTAACCCATCATCAGCTGCCGCGCCCGTTTGGCGGCGGCCACGACCAGGGTGTACTTGCTGTCGATCCCCTGCATCAGTTCCTCCAGCGATGGCTTCATCATGCGGACAGCGATCCCCTCCGTTGGCGGATCCGCCGGCCTTCGACGAAGCAGCCCCAGTGCCGAGTAGCCCCAGCCTGGAGACGCGGCACCGTTCCGCGCGGATGATGGCCGCCAGGGTACCGACCGCTTCCTCCTTTCGGTCGTTGCAGATCAGGTAATCGTAACCTGCCAGGGCCGCGACCTCAACCGGCGCCTGCCGCAGACGTCTTTCCCGGGAAAGCGCATCCTCGGTTCCTCGGCGGTCCATGCGCTCCCTGGCATGGCCAAGGCTGGGTGGCATAACGAACACGAAAACGGCGTCGAGCCCTGCCGACCTTACCTGCATCGCACCCTGAACGTCGATGTCCAGCACCACGTCCTGTCCTGCGGCCAAGAGGTCCTCGACCTGGCGACGCAGCGTACCGTAACGGTGCCCGTAAACCTCGGCGGACTCCAGGAATTCTCCCGCCTCTATTTTCTGCTGGAACTCGGACGCAGTCAAGAAGTAATAGTCCTTACCGGCATCCTCGCCCGGCCGGGGAGGCCTGGTAGTGGCAGAAACCGAGAAAGCCAGGCCCGGCAAGCGCTCAAGCAATTCTCGGATGATGGTCGTCTTGCCCGCTCCGGAAGGCCCCGAGACGACAACCAGGAAGGGTTTCCTGGTCATGCGGTTCCCTCCTTCAGCCGCCCTGCTCTCCCGACGCTTCTCTGGCCGCGAGCCTGCCGGCCACCGTCTCAGGCTGTACCGCCGAAAGGATCACGTGGTCGCTGTCGGTAATGATGACCGCCCGCGTTCTGCGGCCGTAGGTGGCGTCGATCAGCGTCCCCTGGTCGCGGGCTTCTTGGATGACCCGCTTGATGGGCGCGGATTCGGGGCTGACGATAGCCACGATGCGGTTGGCCGAGACGATGTTGCCAAAGCCGATGTTGATGAGCCTGAGGTCCATGGCCAGCACCTCCCGGGTCGCCTACCGTTTGGCTCCCAGCCGCTCGAGCAAGGCCTCGCGTTGCCGCTTGCCCAGACCCTGCACCCGACGGGAGTCGTCGATACCGATCTCCTCCATGATCTTCCTCGCCGTGGTCTTGCCCACGCGCGGCAGGGAAGCCAGGAGGTAGGCCACACGCATCTTGGCCATAACCTCATCGTCCCGACTGTCAAGTACGTCTCTGAGCGCGAGCTTCCCCTTCTTGAGCTTCTGACGAATCCCCTTGCGCTTGCTCCGCATGGCCTGGGCCTTCTCCAGAGCCTGGCGCCTCTGTTCAATGGTGAGAACCGGCAGCGCCATCCACCGTCACCTCCTTCCCTTCACTCCAGGTTCTGTACCTGTTCCCTGATCTTGTCCAGTTCCTCACGGGCGTCCAGCAGGAGCTTTCCAATGCGCACATCGGTGGTCTTGGCGGCCGCCGTGTTCAACTCGCGACCAAGCTCCTGGACGATGAACTCCAGCCTTCGTCCCACCGGGCCGTCCCGTGACAGCGCCTCCCGCGCCTCCGTCAGGTGGCTGCCCACACGAACGAGCTCCTCGGCGATGCTGCCCCTTTCCACGAGCACGGCAACCTCGCCGGCGATCCGGGACGGTTCGAGCTCGACGCGGCCGGCCATCTCGGCGATGCGCTCGGCCACCCGCTGCCGGTACTCCTCCTGGGCCAGCGGCGCCCTGGCGCCAACTTCCTCCATAAGTTGCCCCAGGTGGCCCAGCCTATGTGCAAGGTCCCGGTACAGGCGCTCTCCCTCGCGCTCGCGCATCCGGACCAGCGCATCCAATGCCTCCGCGAGGGCGTCCTGCACCGCCGGCCAGGCGGCTTCGGGGTCGGGCCGGGCGTCGGTCACCGCGATCACCTCGGGCAAGGCGATGAGTGTCTCCAATCGGGGCCTCACCCTCATCTTCAGTCGCCTACCCAGCTCCAACAGCGCGTGCAGATAACCTGCGGCCAGCTCCGGATCAACTCGGACCTCGCGGTGCTGCCCCTGCAGCGCTTCCACCGTCACGCTCACGTCGACCCTGCCCCGGGCTACCCGGTCCGGCAGGACGGCCCGCAGCCGTTCCTCCAGCGCCATGTAACCCCGCGTCAGCCGGATACTGAACTCCGCATGACGGTGGTTGACCGACCGGACCTCGACCACCGCCCGGTGACCGCTCGCGGTGTGCTCGCCCCGGCCGTAACCGGTCATGCTCCGCGGCATCGGCCACCTCCGGACGTGGCAGGACCTGGCACGGCATGCCAGTTTTGCCAGGTAGTTCGCCCAAGCTGCGGCGGATTCCTCTTTGGCCACATCAAAACCGCAAGTCCCCTCGGGCCTGCCAAGCGGCGATGCGGTCCATGGCCTGCGTCAGCCGCGCGTCGGCCACGCACAGTGCCAGGCGCACGTACCCCTCGCCACCCCGACCGTAAGCAGGCCCCGGAGCGACCAGGACTCCGGCATCCTCCAGCAATCTCGAGGCAAACTCGCCGACGGGCAGGCCCCCGGGCGGCCGTGCCCAGACGTAGAAAGTGCCCCGGGGAAGGTCGAAATCCCATCCGAAAGAGGCCAGGCGGCCCACCACCAGGTCCCGACGCCGTGCGTAGATCGCGTTCATCTCCTGTAGGAAGGCGGCCGCCCCCTTCCAGGTGAGTGCCTCTACCGCCGCGTGCTGCACCGCGGTGAACTGCCCGGAATCGGTGTGGCCCTTCAACCTGCCAAGAATACCGAGCGCCGAGGCGTTTCCGACCGCCGCCCCGATGCGCCATCCGGTCATGTTGAAAGGTTTGGACAGCGAATAAAGCTCGATGGCCACCTCGCGGGCTCCCGGAATCTCCAGCACGCTGGGTGCTACCACCCCGTCGTAGGTCATCTCCACGTATGCGGCATCATGGCAGAGGAGGATGTCGTGCCGGCGCACGAACTTCACCGCCTCCGCCAGTTGCTCTTGAGTGGCCACACCGGCCGTGGGGTTGTTTGGGTAGTTCAAAAACATGAGCTTGGCACGCTCACGGACCGCGTCGGGTACGGCCGTCAGATCGGGGAAGTATCCGTGGTCGCGCCGCAAGGGCAGTGCGAAAGGAATCCCCCCGGCAAGCAGGGTCTGCGTGTGGTAAACGGGGTAGGCGGGGTCGGGCACCAGCACGTAGTCCCCGGGGTCCACCAGTGCCCAGATGAGGTGGGCGATCCCTTCCTTGGACCCTATCACCGCCAGCACCTCGCGGTCGGGATCGAGCTCCACGCGGAAGCGTCGCCGGTAGTACGCGGCCACCGCCTCGCGAAAACGGCCCGATCCACGGTATGCGGGGTAACGGTGGTTGGCCGGGTCACGGGCCTCCAGGCACAGCCGTTCGATCACCGGTACGGGGGTCGGCAGATCGGGATCTCCCGTCCCCAGGTCGATCACGTCCACCCCTCTGGCCCGGGCTTCCTCGCGCAGGCGATCCAGTTCGGCAAAGAGATACGGAGGCAGTCCGGTCACGCGCGCAGCCGGTCTCAAGGACCGCTCCCTCCTTCCGGCAGGGGAAACTCCCCCTGAAACACCTCCACCGCCGGGCCGGCCTGCCAGATGCGCCCGTCGGCGGCCCATTCCACTTCAAGCTCGCCGCCGTCCATCAGCACACGGGCCCGGCGGTCGCACCTTCGTTCCAGCACGCACGCCACGAGCGCCGCCGCCGCGCCGGTGCCGCTGCCGCTGGTAACCCCTGAGCCCCGTTCCCAAACCCGCATGCGCAGCCGCGAACGGTCGATGACCTGGACGAATTCCACGTTGGTGCGGCGAGGGAACCAGGGATGGCGTTCAACCTGCGGCCCCAGTTCCTCCAGGTCCACGGCGCCGACGTTGTCCACCGCGATCACGCAGTGAGGGTTGCCCATGGACACGGCGGTGAAGCCCAGGGTCCTCCCTTCCACGCTCAGCGACCGGGCGATCACCGGCTCGTCCGGGCGGTCTTCCTCGCTCCCCGCCAACGGTATGTCGCGGCGGGCCAGCCGGGGCTCGCCGAGGTCGACCCGTACCGCCACCAGCCGGTTGCCTTCCAGCACGGGCTCCGCCTTGATCTTTCCGGCGGCCGTCTCGACGGTCAGCGGACCGAGCGGCGCCAGCCCCCTGTCCCAGGCCAGCCGGGCGAGGCACCGCACGCCGTTGCCGCACATCTCGGCCTCACTGCCGTCGGCGTTGAAGACCCGCATGTGCAGGTCGGCAGCGGTGGAGGGGAGCACCAGGATGAGTCCGTCCGCGCCCACCCCGAGGCGGCGGTGACTCATGGCCCGCGCCAGACCGGGCAGGTCGGGGGGCATCGGCCGTCCCCCGGTCAGATCGACGAACAGATAATCGTTGCCGACCCCGTGCATCTTGGTGAAGGCCAGGCGCACACCGGCACCCCCCGTCAGACCTCGAGCTCCTGCCAGCGACCGCGGGCGAAGGCGGTCCCCACCAGGACCGATCGCATCCACCACTCGAGAACCATTATAACCCATGCCGCGCGCAAATCCAGACCGAGAACGCCGACGGCCAGGTAAGTGGCCGGCACGCGGAATAGCCAGATACCCACCGCGCTCGCCCACATGGGGGTGCGGGTGTCGCCCGCCCCTCGCAGGGCACCGATGTGAGTTTCGGCATAGGCGATGGCCGGCTGCGCGAAGGCCGCGATGCGCAGGCACACCGCGCCCAGCGCCACCACCGCGGGCTCGGTGGTGAACAGGCGGATCAACCCCGGAGCCCATACCAGGAACAAAAGCCCCATCCCGCCCATGATCGCCATCGCCTGCCGGGTTGCCTCCCGCGTGAAGGCACGCACCTCGCGGGGCAATCCCGCCCCCAGGCTCTGTCCGGCCAGGATGCCGGCGGCGATGGCGAAGCCGTACCCGGGCATGAAAGACAGCGACTCGGCGGCCACCGCCACCTGATGGGCGGCGAAGGCGCCCGTCCCCAGGACGCTGACTACCAGCTGGCACACGACGCGTCCGCCGTCCAGGATAGCCGTCTCGGCGGCGGCGGGCAGGCTGAGACGGGCCAGGCGTCGGAGCAACCCCGTGTCCACCAACCGGCCGCCGGCCGTCGCCAGGTCAAGTCCGGTCCGCGAGCTCAAAAGGTAGGACAGGGACACGGCCGCCGTGACCCCCTGGCCGAGCACCGCCGCCATCGCAGCTCCCCGCACGCCGAGGCGGGGCAATCCCAGGACCCCGAAGATCAGAAGGTAATCGCCCACGCCGTTCACCAGATTGCCGGCGAGGGCGGCCAGCAGCGGCACACGGGTGTTGCCGGTCGCCCTCACCGCGGCGTTGGCCACTACGCTGACCAGCAGGAGCACCGCCCCCACCGACAGGGTCCGCAGGTAGGTAAGACCCAGGGCGGCGGACTCGGGACCAAGACCGGTGAAGCGGTAAAGCGGTCCGGCAAGACCTGCCACCAGCAGGCCCAGGCCCAGGCCCAGGAAGACCGCCAGGACGAGGCCTTGCCGCGCCACCCGGGCGGCCTCGCGGCGATCCCCGGCCCCGACGCTGCGTGCGGCCATGGCGGTGACCCCTACCCCCACCGCTCCCACCACGAACGCGAGGGTGAAGTAGACGTGGCCTCCGAGCCCTACCGCGCTCAGCGCCGCCGCGCCCAGTCGTCCGACCATGGCGGTGTCCACGATCCAGATGAACATGTGCAGCACCATCTCGCCGATGGCCGGCACGGCCAGTGCCAGCACCTGACGACGCCTGGCCACGCCCAGGGAGATCGTCGGTTGCGGTACGGGGCCCGAACCCAGCTCCACCTCTGGCGCCTCCAAAAAAAAAGTTGCCCCCCTGAGCGGGAGATCTGTTACTTTGACCTTTCCCTGCCGGTTCCCTGCTCCAAGCCTCAGGCCTGCGCCAGCACCCGCCGCACCCGTTCCCGCTCCGAGATGGGCCGGCCCGTGGCAGGGTCGACCGCCCGGCACGCGCCGTCGATGATGCGGGTCTTGAGCGTCCCCCGGGCCACGTGATGTCCCCGCAGGTGGGGCGCGTCCAGTAGACCGGTGCATATGGCCCGGTCCAGGGTGGACGGGTCGGTGAAGGGGTCGGGCGTGCCGGTCGGCGCCAGTTCGCGGATCGCCTCCAGCAGCACGCCGGCCTCCTCCAGAAGCTCGTCGCGGCGCGCCAGCACCGCGGGATCGCGTTTCATGTCGGGGCTGCCGGCCAGGCAGTTGCCGATGACCTGCCGCACCAGTCCAGCGCTCTGCACGATGTCGTCCGGGGTGGCGGCGTGGTCGGCCTCGCTGAAACCCACCACGTGGACGATGTGGGGCGCAAGCGCCATCTGCAGCATGGTGGAGGAGCCAAGTTGCCCCTTGGCGCGTGCGTAATCGGCGGGCATGCTGGCAAGACCGGTCCTTACCTGACGCAGCGTGCTAAACCGCCCGTCGTGCAGTCGCTCGATCATCTCCACCTTGGCCAGCATCTTGCCCAAGTCCATGGTGAAAGCGGTGCCCGCAGGGGTGTTGAACATGTACTGCGCCACGTAGTGGCGCACTCCGGCCGCCTTCGCGTTGTACGCGGCCAGGTACGCCATGACTACCGCGATGGTGTCGTGGGCTTCCCGCAGGCTCCAGTGATGGGCCTCGTTGATCTCCACCGGAACGCCACGCGCGGCGTGCCACCTCACCACCGAGAGGTTCTCGGCGATGGCTTCCCGGAGCGGCCGGTCGCTCCGACCGTCCAGCTCGTTGTACCAGCAAAGAGGCACCGCCGCCCAGGCGTTGCGGATGGTGCCGAGCAACACCTCCGCCAGCTTCAGGATATCCCGTGTCCCGCTGTAGCAGCGCATCAGCGGGAAGTTCCCCCGGCGCGAAGCCTCATACAGGCGGACGAAATCCTCAGGTCGGCGCACCGGCACCCCCCCGGCGCCGTCCTGAGCGGGGTCCATCTCTTCGGGGCGGAAGAAGCAGCGCTGGGCGTTCTGGTCGGGCCCCAAAGAGATGATGTCCAGCACCCGAGCCTGTGCCAGTTGCTCGATGCCGGCGACGGTTGCCTCCAGCGTGGGCTGGCCGAAGTGGTGGCGGATGAGCGGGAAGGGTCGCGCAACCTCGAGTCGCCCGAGCAGCGTCTCGGGATAAATCTCCGGTCTTGACTCCGGCCCCACGCCCCTGAGATAGGCCAGCACCGCGTCGAGCCCGGCGGCCGGCCCGAAGCAGGCTTCGAACAGGCCGCTGGCCTCCGCCCGGCGGCAGACGGGAGCGGTGCCGCCAAAGACCATGCGCGCGCCCTTCAGGTTCCTTTGCTCCAGTTCCCGGTCTAGCTCGCCGAACAGGCGGGCGGCCGCCGCGTCGGTCAAGCGGTAGCTCACGGCCACCAGGTCGGGACGCTCCCGGGCTATGGCGTCAACCAGCCGCGATACGGGCACCGCCGGACCGAGAAACCGCGTCCGCCAGCCCTCGCCTTCTGCCACCCTCAGAAAACCGAGCAGCCCTGCAACGTGAACGCAATCACCCAGAGCCGCCCCCAGAATGAGCCGGTTCGGCGAGTCTGCCGAACGCCACTTCGCGTCGGGCAAGCGCCTCGTCTCCCCCCAGTACGTACTGCCACAGCTCCCTGACGCTCATCCCCTCAAGACCCATCCGCTCCAGCGTTCTGCCGTTTGCACGGAAGTCGACGCCGGTCACCAGGCAGGCGAGATCCACGACGGCGTTGATGGCCGTGGTGGTCACTCCCGTGAGTCTGCCCAGGGCGGCTATGGGAACCAGGCTGGCCGGCACGTCCTCGTGCAGGTATCGGCTGTCGAGGTCAGGGGGAGACCTCAGGCCGGCATAGGCCGAGCAGGTAGAGATGGCCGCGTGCAGGTCGGCACCCTCGGCCCCGTAGGCCACGCCCAGCCACTCCCGGGCGGAAATGGCCCGCACCCCGAGGGCCTGTGCGACCGCCATGCGCTCGGCGTCCATTGCCTCCAGGAGCCTCGCGACCGCGGGGGTGATGCCCTCGTGGTAGTAATCGAAGGGCCGACCGCTCTCGATGCGGGCCGCGTTGAGCAGGGTGGGGCCGGGGTGGAAGATCGCCCCGATGTTGTCAAGACTCGTCTCCAGGACGTGAGCCGCGGGCACGAACTCCGGTAGCGCACGCCGCATCAGCCGCACTACCACGCGGGTGCGCGCCGCGGGGATGGCGGCCACCGGAACCCTGCGCTTGCACTGGAAAATGCGCACACGACCCTCGCCAAGCGCGCGACTGGCGAAGATGAAGGTCTGCGCCTCGGCCACCGTCACGCCGGCATCGACCCCGGCGTCCCGGAAGATACGATAGACCTCGAGCGCTCCTCCCGTTCTGCCGGGATTGAGCACCACCACCTGACCGGGGGCAAGGTGGGGGGCCAGCGCCCGTGCCAGAGAGCGGTGTCCCGAGGCGGGGATGACCACCATCACCACACGCGCACCATCCAGAGCCTCCGCCAGGTCGGAGGTGGCGGCATCCAGCCGGCCAAAGCCCTCAAACTGCCCTTCGAGCGCGATACCGCCGCGCTCACGTATGGCCGCGAGCTTGTCGGGCGTTCGGTTGTAAAGGCGCACCGGGAACCCACGCCGGGCGAGATAGCCCGCCAGGGCCTGCCCGCCGTGGCCGGCACCCAGCACGGCGAAACGTAGCTCCCGGCGGAACCTGGTCAGGTGCCGGGACATGTACAGGACGGTCATCCGCCACACCGCCTTTCCTGCAAAAAAACCCGGCCCGAGGAGGCCTCGGGCCGGAAAGAATGGCGAAAACGTAACTTGAGCCAACTCTTTCTGCTCCGATCCGCCCCTCTTCCACGCTTACGAGGTTAGCTGACGGGCTCGGGTCGAGAGGTGACCCTACCCGGGCGGCTGCCCGGGACTCGCCCCACTACTGGTTCCCCCGCTCTACTACGAGACTCAGCGTTCAGGGGACCGGGTCAGACACGATCGCTTAACCCTATTCGCTTGTCGAGATCATGATACCAGATCAGGCGGGTTGGCGTCAAATGCGCCGGTAGATGGCAGTTTGACTCGACCGCGGTCCGCCCTGTCCCCCAGCACCCCGAGCACCATCGCGAAAACCGGGGTGGACGCCAGGCTGATGGCCCGAATGAGCCAGCCCTCGGGCAGAAGCTCCATCGTGGGTGTTCCCGGGTGCAGGTAATCGAGGTAATCGTTGAGCAGGTACCAGAGGAAGGCCGCCCCCAGCGCCGGCGCACGCACGGGCAGACTGCCTACCAGCACCAGCGCCTGCAGCGCCATCAGACCGTGGGAGATGAAGAGGAAAAGGTCGATCCACAGGAAGGGCTCGCCGCGGAGCCACCAGGCACCGACCACCAGCATGGTCCAGAAGCCGTACTTGAGCAGCCCCAGGTATCCCAGTGCTTCCATCACCGGCCAACGCCTTCCCCACAGCCAGGAGACCAGCGCCAGGGCAAAGAAGAATAGGCTCATGGGGCTGTCGGCGGTAAAGGGCCAAAGCCACACGGCGGTAGTCCGCAGCTGGCTCGCGTACCAGGCAAAGCCGTAGGCGGCGCCCACCAGGTTGACGCCGAGCAGGAGCCCGAGGAAGGCTCGCTGCCGTACCAGACGGTCCCGCAGCCGGCCGATCTTCAGCACGACGTTCACGTGTAGATTATAGCAGGGTCCGCGTGACGCGGAAAGGATGGGGAAGCGGCGTGGGGTACGACGCGGCCACCATGGCAGCCGTCGTCCGGGAGCTTGAGGCGTTCCGCGGTGGCAGGGTGGAGCGGATCTACCAGACCGCCCGCCTTGAAGTGGTGCTCCTTCTGTCCAGCCGCGGCGCCCGTGGCCGGCTGCTTCTGTCGGCGTCGCCGGATCACGCCCGCGCCCACCTCACGGCGATCATGCCCCAGCGCCCGCCCGCCCCGCCTCCCTTCTGCATGTTGCTACGACGTCATCTCGAAGGCCGTCGATTGCTCGAGGTGGAACAGGAGACAGGGGAGCGGGTACTCGGGCTTCGGTTCGCCGCCCGCGACGACCTCGGCCGGCCCGCCGCGAACCTCCTGGTGACGGAGGTGATGGGGCGTCACAGCAACATCATCCTCGTGGGAACGGAGGGAAGGATCCTCGACGCCATCAAGCGGGTAGGTGCCACGCAGAGCCGTCACCGCCAGATCCTGCCCGGGCTCCCCTACCTTCCTCCCCCCGCTGCCCGCGGCCGGCCTCCCGCGGAACTCGAGCCGTCTCATCTGCTCGAGGCGGTACGTGCGGACCTGACGCTCTGGCAGGTGCTGCTCGGCGCGGTGCGGGGAGCCGGACCCACGCTGGCAAGACAGGTGCTGCTCCACTGCGGCCTTGACCCCGAGCAGCCGGCGCCGGAGCTCGATCGCGCCCGGGCCGCCGCCGTGGTGGCCGCGCTGCATCGGCTGGACCGAGACCTCAGGGCCGGCAACTTTCGCCCCAACCTCCTCGAAGGCCCCGACGGCCAACCCCTCGAGTACTGGGTGTTCCCGCTTGCAGGACCGGGCATCCGGCGCCGTTTCGCGACCACCGGGGAACTCCTCGACCACGTGTACGGTCACCTTGCCCGCCGTGAGGCCGCCCAGCAAGCCCGGGAGGTGGTCGCCACGGCGATCCGGCGCCGGCTGTCCCGCCTGGACGACCTGGCAGGCGAGATGGGGCGGGAGCTCGAGGCCGCCCGTAGCGAGGAGGGCTTGCGCCGGTGGGGAGAGCTTTTGACCGCCAACCTCTATCGCCTGCCCGAGAAGCTCTCGGAGGTTACCCTCCCCGACCACCTTGACCCCGAGCATCCCCTGGTAACCGTGCCCCTGGACTTGCGGCTCACCCCGGCGGAGAACGCCCGCCGCTACTTCGAACGCTACAGCCGCGCCCGCCGGACGGTACGGGCGTTAAGCCGGCGACTTGCGGAAGTGCAAGAGGAACGCGCCTATCTCGGTTCAAGGCTCCAGGCCCTCGAGGCCGGAGCCGAGCCCGCCGCGCTCGCCCGGGAACTGAGGGAACGCGGCTACCGCGTGGAAACCCCTTCGCCGGGTGTCCGGTCCCGCCCTCCCCGCCGGCCTTTCGCACGCTACCGCACCAGCGACGGCCTGCTCGTGTTGGCGGGCCGCAACGATCGGGAGAACGAGGAGCTCCTGATCCTTCACTCCTCACCGGCGGATCTTTGGCTGCACGCGCAGAAGATACCGGGCTCGCACGTCATCCTCAAGACGGCCGGGCAGCCGATCCCGCCTGCCAGTCTGCGTGAGGCCGCCCAGATCGCCGCCTACCACAGCCGTGCGCGGCGCTCCGGTCAGGTCCCCGTGGACTACGTCGAGCGCCGTCACGTCCGCAAACCGTCGGGGCTCCCACCGGGCAAGGTCATCTACCAGGGTCATCGCACACTCTACGTGACCCCTTCGGAAGAGGTGGTGGGCGCCCTGCGCGAGCGCGCCGACGACCCCTCCTAGCCCTCCATGCTCACGTCGTCGGCATGCCGCTTGGACGCCCCCCTGCGATGGAACGTCTTGCAGCAGGTCTCCATGCAGGTCTGAGTGGGAGTTGGCTCCAGCGTGCCCGCCACCGGGGCGTCGATGCCGTGCGGCTGGGTTGCCCCCGCGGCGTCGCTGGTGATGAGGATGGACGACGCGCGGCAGCCTCCGCCCTCGGCCCAGTAGTGGCAGTTGTCCACCGTGCAGCGTACCTGGGTCACGTTCCTCCGCCTCCCCGGCCAGGATGTCTACCGGGGCTAGTCTGCCACGCCGAGCCGCCGTCTACTTCGGCTCACGCGCGGCCCGCGCGAGTTGACCGCCAGCTTGACCTGGGCGGTGACGGTCTCGAAGTAGATGGGGGAGCCCAGGATCACCCACCTCCGCCGCACCCTCCAGCGCCCTGCTCACCAGGTACCGGGTGTTCCCCCGCCGTCGCGGGCTTCCTACCAGGCCCACCACGCGCAGCTTCCGCCCTCTCGCGGCCGACATCACCTCATCTCCGTCCGACGAGCGCGTTTGCCCCGGCCCGACCAGAGCCCGAGGAGCACTGCTCCCAGCGTCAGAACCCCCGCCGCCACAAAGGGGACGGCAAGCGAACCGCCGGTGCCCGTGACCACCAGCACCGTAGGCTTCGCCTCGGGCAGGTAGCTCCGCAGGGTCTCGGCTATGCGCGTAGACATCTCGGGAAGCTCGAGGCCCGCGAGAAAGTCCGGGGGAAGGAAATATTGCCCCGGCAGCTGCGTCATGCCCGCCAGTAAGGCCTCGACCAGGCTGGGCGGCACCCCCGACGGCAAGGCGGGTCGGTGCTCACGCGCCTGCAAAAGCGGCATCAGCTCGCCCTCGTGCGGACCCGTGGCCGCCAAGCTCTCCGCCGCATCCCGAACCGCCCGCAGCGCCTCCCTGGCCGCTCGCTCCGGGTCCGCGGCCGCCGGCCGACGGTCCGCCACAAAGGTGGCCGCCAGGTAACGCGCGCCCTCGAGCGGGATGGGGCCGGACAGCTGCGGCTCAAGCCCGAATCCCGGCGGCGGCACGACCCGCGACAGCACCAGGCCAAAGGCCACCGTCAGCAGACAGGCGTCCTCCTCGTCTTCGATGCCGTCAAAGCCCAGGCCGACCATAATGAGGGGACGATCGAGAGCGCGCAAGCTCAGGCGCTCGAAAGGCGGCGGCGCGAGCGATATCTGGCGTTGGGTGGGCGACTTGCCCGAGGGCACGGTGGCCAGCGCCGCGGTCAGCGCCTCCACGAGCGCCGCCTCCTCGACCTCGGCCACCACGGTGACGACGAGCCGCTCCGGCGAGTACTCGCGGGCCATGAAAGCGGCTACGCCGGCTGCGGTCACCGCGGTCACCGGAACCTCGAAGAGCCGCTCCTCGTACGGTGTGCCACGGAAAAGCTGCTGGCGAAAGGCATTCAAGGACGCCGCGAGCGGGGTAGTGGTCATGTACCGGAGCTCGCGCTCGAGGCGATCGCTCATCTCCTTCCCGAACGCCTGCTCGTCCACCACGGTGACGAAAAGGGCCTCCACGAGCTTGCCGAGCGCCTCCGGGATCCGCTCGTCGGGAACGACGATCTCGAACTGGGTGTGATAGGGCCCGGTCCAGCCGTTGTAGGTCCCACCCCACTCTGATAGCACCTGGCCCAGCGAGCGGCCGTCGCCAAGGGGGTTGCGAAATACCATGTGCTCGGCGACGTGGGCCAAGTGCGTCTCGTCGGCGCGCTGCTCGGCGGCGCCAACACGCATGACCGCGAAGATGGCGCCCTGCGTGGCCGCCCCGGGAGTCTTGAACAAAAGGCGCACCCCCCGGACCTGCCACTCGCGGAAACCGTCCGGCGGCCCGCCCGAGCCCGCCGCGACGGCCGGCAGGAGCAAAAGGACGAGCGAGAACGCGGTGAGCATGAGGCGAATCCGCACGCCGCTCGAAGTCGCCGGGTGTCCGCCCGGGCCCGGCAAGCACGAACTCATGGGCATCACTCCCGATGGGGCGTCGACGCTGTGATAGCCAGGTTCTGCCACGAGACGGGAAATCCTGCCACAGAGGTGCCGGTCCGCTAACCGGGAAGAAGAGGGTCTTGCCAAGCTGGCCACGACTTGCACTGAACATTCTCCGCCGGCCGGCCCCGGCGCGGCTGAGCACGGTTATCCTTCCTTCACAAGCTGTATAAGCTTTGTGAGCTCCACGTTACCGCCGCTGAGGATGGCCACCACGCGGCCGCTCCGCATGGGTACCCGACCGGCCAGCAGCGCGGCCACGGTGGCCGCCCCGGAGGGTTCCACCACCATCCTGGCCCGGGCGAGCAAGGCGACGACCGCCTCCGCGATCTCGCGGTCGTCGACCAGCAGCACATCCTCGAGGTAGCGGCGGGCGGCATGAAAGCCGAGCTCCCCAGGCTGTGTGGGCAAAAGACCGTCGGCGATGCTGTGGGGGCAGGCAAGCGCGGTGATAGCTCCCGCCTGCAGCGAGCGCTGTAGGCTGTTGGCCTCCGCAGGTTCCACGCCGAACACGCGGACGCGGGGACGGCTCTCCCGAACGGCGGTGGCCACCCCGGCCAGCAGTCCCCCTCCGCCCACCGGCACCAAGACGGCGTCCACGTCGGGCAGATCCTCGAGGATCTCAAGGCCGACCGTGCCCTGGCCGGCGACCACCCAGGGGTCGTCGAAGGCGTGGATGAAGGTGAGCCCCCGCTCCGCGGCCAGTTCTCGCGCGCGAGCGGTCCGCTCCGCGGACGTGGTGCCGTGAAGCAGGACCTCCGCCCCGTAGCCACGGGCCGCCGCAACCTTGACCGGCGAGGCGTTCTCCGGCATCACCACCAGGGCAGGATAGCCGGAGCGCGAGGCGGCCCGAGCTACCGCCTGGCCGTGGTTGCCCGAAGAGGCGGTGACCACGCCACATCGGGCCCGGCGGGAATCCAGCCGGAGGATGTGGTTGGTGGCCCCGCGGATCTTGAAAGATCCCGTCTTCTGAAGGTTCTCGGGCTTGAGGTAGACCTGGAGGCCGGTGCGGCGGCTGAACGTCTCGGAATGGTCAAGGCGGGTACGATGCACCTCGGCCGCGATGCGGCGGGCGGCTTCCCGGATGTCGGCGAGCCCGACCATGAACTCCCTCCTTGCGGGAGTTCTTCGCTGGCCGACCGGCGTGGATCCTGCAGATCTGGCCTTGGATTCACAAGCAGGCGTGACCACCTCCCGCGGAGAAACGCCCGGTAACCTTGCACACGGGAGGACCCTGCCATGGACGGTGCCGGGTACCCGCAAGATCCCCTGCGCAGCGTGGGAGAGAGATGGTTTGCCGATCCGACCCCCTTCGCCGAAGACATGCCGCGGCTCTGGGGCGATTGGGGGGTGGACTCGGAGTACGGCCGGCTTCGGGCGGTGCTACTTCACCGTCCCGGGCCCGAGCTCGACGGGCTTGCCGACGCGGCCGCCGTCCGCTTCCGCGAGCTCCCCGATCCCGCAAAGGCGCGGGAGCAGCACGACCGGCTGGCGGAAACCTACCGCGAACACGGTGTCACCGTGCACTACGTCGAGCGCATGGCGGCCGATCGTCCCAACGCCATGTTCTGCCGCGATCTATGCGCCATGACCCCCGAGGGAGCCATCGTGGCGCGGCCGGCCCTGGCGGTGAGACGGGGAGAGGAGCGGTACGTCGCCGAAACCCTGGCCCGTTTGGGCGTCCCCATCCTGCGAACGGTCAACGGGTGCGGAACCTTCGAAGGAGCGGACCTCATGTGGGTGAACCGGCGGACCGCCTTCCTGGGCCTGGGCAACCGCAGCAACCGCGAGGGCTGCGCTCAGGTCGAGCGTGAGCTGCGGGCCATGGGTTGTGAGGACGTCATCTACGTCCAGGTGCCCTATGGCTCGGGTCACCTGGACGGTCTGTTCAACATCGTCGACTCACGGACCGCAGTGTGCTTCCCCTGGCAGACGCCTTTCGTGGTGGCCGAGGCTCTTCTGTCCAGGGGATTTCGCATCATCGAGGTGCCCAACGTGCGCGAGCACCGTACCACCATGCCGGTGAACTTCGTGGCGCTGGCCCCCGGTCTTGTGCTCATGGCGGGCGGGTCGACGGAGACGGCCCGGCTGTACCGGGAGGCCGGCATCGAGGTGATCGAGCTGGACGTGGGCGAGCTTTTGAAGGGCTGGGGCTCCATCCATTGCCTCACGGCGGTCCTCCGGCGCGACGCCGTCGGCTAACCGCCCCGCCGGTTATCGGTCAGTCCGACACCGTCGGTCCCTCGGGTTGGGCACTTCGCTCCGGCCAGACCGTTCTACAATGGCCGTCAATCGCCATTACTCGAGAGCAAAGCAAGGGCGCGGATGGCGGTCATCTTCAGGCGCCCGTTCTTCCTGTCCTTGAACCTTCTCCCTTCAGGTCAAGCGAAAGTCAGTTAATCAACCTGAGACGGAACAAGGAGAAAAGATAGGACGATGGGAACCGTTTCGCTTCAGGATTTTCACATAGCCTGTTACCGAAACAAGACCAGGTACGAGAGGAGGGTATGCAGGTGGCATTCACCTTCAGCCAAACCAACCAGGCCAACACGTTGGAAACCTACAACCTCAGCATCTCCATCAACCCCGACACCGCCATCATCACCAAGGTGTTCGAGGTCGGCGAGGTGGCGGCGGGCACCGTTGCAGTAGTCAACAACGGTGACGTCAGTGCCGGGGTGTTCCTCACGGCCGACTGGGGGCCTTCCCCCGGCGTCGATGACCGGTTGGCCTCTTTGCTGGCCAATGCCCTGGCGGTGAGCGTCTTCGTGTCCAGCGACGACGAGGCCCTGGCCGATACGGCGGTGTTCGGCGGACGCTTCATGGATCTGGTCGACATCTCCATACACAACTTCGACGCGACCAGCGTCAGCGATGTGAAGATCTCGGTGTACGGCCCGGTCGACCGTACGGGGCCAACCCTGCTGGGTAAGGGGATTGTCAGCGACTTCGTGTTCGTCGCCGTCTCAACCAGCGCCTGACAAGCGGCAGGAGCCGGTCGTCCGCGCCGGCTCCTGCCTCTCCCCGCCGGGCGGTCGGGGGTGGTGAACTCATGGCCTCTCACTTCACCGCCACAGCGGTCAACGTCGGAAACGTGCTGGCCTTTGCCGCAAGACCCACCAGGTGCGTGGGGAACCTGGTTGTCAACGGTGGTTTCGAAGCCCGTCTGGCAAACTGGACGATCTGCAACGGCGGGATCGTCAGGGGTAGAGAGCCGCACGCGGGGAGGCGAGCGGCAGGCCTGGGGACCCGGCTGCGCAACCGGCGGCGGGCCAGCCTGGAGCAGGATATCCCCATCCCCCAGGAGGCTTTCCCGCAGTTTTTCCAACTGGTCTTTCACGTCGCCGGGCGGTGGAGGAGCCCCGCATCCGTCGTCGTGACCGTCTCCTGGCTGGATCGGGAGGGCCGGGTGCTGGGGACCGCCGCGCGGGCCTTCATTCGACGGTGGGCCATCGGGAACGGCTCGCGGGGCGCCTGGACCACCTACCACCTGGTTACCAACCAGCCACCCGAGGAGGCAGTGGGCGCCCGCGTGCGCTTTCTGAAGCTCCGCGGACGCATCCGGCGCAACTTTCTGGTGGTCGACGACGTGGTGCTGAGTCAAGTGGCCACTGGTTGTTTCGTAAACGGCTGACGGTCACACCGGCCATCGGTAGCTGCAGGTCGGACAGGTCACCAGGACCCCTCTTGCAGGCAGTTCTACTGCGTCCTCGTGGTACCCGCACTGTGGGCACCGGAGCGAATGCCGCTCGGACGGTGGTGACTGATGGGTTCGGACGAGGCGGACCACGTGACCGCAGCGGTTGCAGGTTGCCCACCAGTTGCCTCGCAGTGCAGAGACGTCCTCTCCGGCTCCACACGCCGGACACCGCAGGATCGTGGCCGGCATCTCCCTTCTAAAACGGCACGGACTTGGCCGGGATCCACTCTTCAAGCCCGACCTTGCTGGGGTCATCCAGCACGCTTTCCAGGTGAGGGTCCAGACCTGTCCCTATCCGCCGGTACTGCTCGTACTTGCGCCGGATGTCCTCGGGGCGGAGCCATCCGAGGTGCTTGACCCGCAGGTCTGACTGATACACCCTTGCCGATCTCCGGATTTCCAGCGGGATCCGCCCGCAGTGCAAGCGTTGCCGTGGCCAGGAGTAGGTCTGGCCCGGGCGGTAGCGGAATAACATGCGAACGCGCTTCCGCCAGGGGTCCCAGGCTCCATCGACTCTGTAGTGCGCTCGGTCTCCCCAGAAGTCGAAGACACGAAACTCCACGGCGTCGTATTCCTGTTGGTCGATCAGAGACAAAGCCTCATGCCGCATGCGTTCTTCGAACAACTCGTCAGCGTCGATGGCCAGCACCCAATCCGGCCTTGTCTCAACGGTGCGCTCCCAGAGCGCCTGTCGCAGAGCGCTCTCGTCAACCAAGAAGAGGGGCTCCGAGGTCCGTGACAGGACCACGCCGGGGAACGACCGGCAGATCTCCGCAGTGGAGTCGTCTGACGCGTCGTCCAGCACCACGATGGCATCAACGTAGGTCGACAGGTTGGTCAGGACCTCGTACAGGTAGCGTTGGGCCTCGTTGCGCACGGGCATCATGGCAGTTAGCCGGGGCATGGGAACTCACCCTCCCAACCGAACACCTGCGCGATCAGCCGGGTCCATCGCTTACGCCATTGCTCCAGTGCGAACCCGTTTGCCACCGCCTCCTGAGCATTGCGTCCCAGGGACTCCCGCAGCGGGTGGTTGGCCAGCAGTTCCTCCACGGCTTCCACCAGGTCGTCCGCCGTCTGCCGCACGATGAGGCCGGTGTGCTCCTGCAGCACGAGGCCGGTGAGACCTCCGGCGTAGCCGACCACCACCGCTTTGCCTGCAGCCATGGCCTGCAGACACGCCAGGGCCGGCCCGTGCCCGCTCTTGACGGGGAAGAGGACGATGTCCACCTCGCGCAGGAGTTCCGCGGTCAGGGGACGCGGGTCCAGCCTGGCGCCCGGGTATCGCCCGACCCACGCCGCGAGGTACTTCAGCACTGCAGGCGTCCCCGGGCCGGTCAGCCAGAACCGCACGTGCGGGTGGCGGGCCAGCAGGACTTCCATGGCCCGGATGGTCTCGCTGATACCATGCTCCGGTGCAAGCGTCCCCGGAAACAGGATGGTAAGCGGATGGTCGGCACGGTCGACTCCCCAGGAAGGTATGGCGAAACCCGGAATGTACTCAAAGGCGTGTTGGAGGCCGGGCCAGGTAGCAGTTGCCCAGTGGATGAACCCAATATCGGTTGCCACTACCTTGCGCGGGTTACGCACGGCCATCTCTATCCGCCGCTTCCACTCGTCTCGCTCCTCGGCGGTAGGCAATTGGCATTCGAAGAGGGGGTCATCGCAGTCGATGCCATGAGCTACGGCGATGGAGCTCTCGTGCACCTGGGGGTATGCCAAGACCAGGTCAAAGTATATGGCCGCGTCCACCCCACCGGCTCGCTCGAGGAAATCCTCGCATGCCCGTGGCCAGGTCAGGAGCTGACAGTCGCCGCGCAGAACGCCATGGATCGGTACGGCCGGCAGGAGTTCACCCCTCCACCCTCCCCCCAGCTGCCACCAGGCCACGCGGTGCCCCAGGTCCAGGA
This sequence comes from Symbiobacterium thermophilum, assembly GCA_020725145.1. Classification (GTDB taxonomy): domain Bacteria; phylum Bacillota; class Sulfobacillia; order UBA995; family UBA995; genus DYFO01. The sequence goes on along the minus strand of DYFO01000005.1, from coordinate 22,947 downwards.
GGAGCCGGGTCAGTTCCGTCGCATGACGCCAGCGGTCAGCGTCCAGCACATGCTGCGTCCGGGGGTCGAGCAGTCTTAGAGTCGCGATGCCCACGAACGCCAAGCCGTCATCCTCCCCGGTGGAATACGCGCTCGATCACGCGCTGCCAGCGTACCTTCCAGCGTTCCAGGCCAAACGCCTCGGCAGTCATCCGGGCCCTTCTCCCCAACGATCGGCGTAGCTGCGGGTCGTTAACCAGGCGCTCAAGGGAGTCGCGCAGGGCGCTCACGGTTAGCGGTCGGAGGAGCAAACCGTTGTAGCCGTCGATGATGAGGTCGGTGAGACCTCCGGTGCCCCCGGCGATCACCGCGCGCCCCGACGCCATCGCTTCAAGGCAGGACAGAGAGGTTCCCTCCGAGGCTTTGCTGGGCACGAGCACGATGTCGACGTTCCGGTAGACGCTGGGCATGAGGTGCGCCGGTCGCCAGAAATAGTAGGCCCGGGCACGGGCGGCTGCCCACCGTAGCATATCCCGCTCCTGGTGGTCGCTGTGCCCCCGGCCCACCACATAGAATTCGAGTTGCGGGAACTTCTCGAGGAGCTCGTCCATCACCGCAAGGGTCTCGTTGACACCGCGGACGGAGGTGAGTCGCCTTGGGAAGAGGACGCGCACTTCGTCACGCTCCCCGTCGTCCTCATCGGGGAGGTAGAACGCGGTCAAGTCCACGAAGTTGGGGATGTACTCCAGTTTGCCCACCAGTCCCGGCCAGGTCGCGGTGATGAAGCGGATGGTTGCGGTGTCACAGCACACCACTCGCTGCGGTCCGTTGAGGGCCATCCACCACCTCTGTCGCCACTCTCGCCGGTGGCGCTCCGTGGGAACGATCGTCTCCCAGGTGGGGTAATCCCAGTAGATCCCGTGGGATATAGCTATGCTTCGCTCGAAAGCCTGCGGGTAGGCCAGCAGGGTGCTGAAGTAAACCGCGTAATCGATGCCCCTTGCCTGCTCGAAAAAGGCCTGGTTCAGGGCGGGGCAAGTCTGGTAGGCGGCTTCCTGGAGTGGGATGCTGTACAGGGGCACCCCGTGGGTAACCTCCTGGATCCAGCCAGATCCGATTTGCCACCAGGCTACATCATACCCCATCTCCAGCAACATGCGGGTGAATTCCAGCGCGTAGCGCTCGGCCCCGCCGTAGATGATCCGCGTGCCGTCCTCGTGGACGTGGTAGGTAGTAAGGATGCCCACATGACCTCTGGACACGCCACCGGACCTGCCTTCCACGACCTGCTCAGGTGGTCGCCTTGCACAGTGTATTCGGTGCAGGCCGTTTCTGATTCAGTTCGCGGCAGCGTTCCCGCCAGCGAGGGTTCCTTCAGTTCCCCTGCCCAAACAGCACCCGCGCCACCCGCCTGAGCATGTCCACACCGCGGACCTCGGTTTCGAACAGGGGCACCACGGCGCACACGTTGGGGAAGGTCTCGTGGATCTCCGCCAGATACCGTTCCTGCATCGCCACCCGGTTGAGCACGAACTCCGAGGTATCGGCGGTCAGCTGCGAGCGGTCGATCACACCGTTGACGATCACCCCTCCCACCGGGATGCCGAAGTCACGGAACCAGCCGATGAAGCGACGGATGACGGCGATGGGGAGGGCTTCCGGCAGCGTGACGAAGAAGAAGGCGGTGGTATCGGCGTTGGTGAGCAGCGCGTTGGCGTTCTTGATGCGGTTGCCGAAGGCCACGAGGTACTCCAGCAGTGGGTCCTTTTCGGGAGCCTTCTTGCGGAAAGACAGTGCGGCCCGCATGGCCATGGCTTCCTCGCGGCTCTTGAGCATCTTGTTGACCCACAGCGAGTAGACCCTGGACATCCCCAGCAGGCGCCGGGCGTTGGCGGTAGGCGCGGTGTCGAAGACGTAGGCCTCGTAGGCATCCTCCATGATGATGTTTACCATGTTCTCAAACATCGCCGACTCCTCGAAGGCAGGGCTCATGGTGGCCGCTTCGACGAAGGCGTCGGCCCGGGTCGGGATGTCGGCGTACTTGAGGAACCAGCGGATCTTCTCACTGATGTCCCGTTTGGACCGCTCGATGGTTTCTCGGGTATCTATCTCGTAGGCGAAGAGGTTTGGCACCCCCCGCACCGGCGTGGCCCGCCCGTACACGTCCTGGTCGAGCAGGCTGGTCAGCGAGTGGACGGGGTTGGTCGAGGCCAGCAGCGTCCGCCTTCCCTGCTCGGCCAGCCAGCTCGCACAGGCGCCGGCCATCACCGTCTTTCCCACCCCGCCCTTGCCGCCGAAGAAGACGTGGCGCAGGCCGGGCCGTTGTGCAAAGACCTCTTCCATACCGGTCTCGGGCGATACCAGGGTATGTGCGACGACTCCGTCCATCATTCATTACCCCCCGAACATCGCTTCTGCCATCCTGGCGATCATCTCCATGCCGGTGATGTCTCGCTCGAACTCGGGGATGTTCGCCAGCACCGATGCCCCGAACTCGCGTTCGATTTGCCGGAGGAAACCGCGCTGCATCTCGATGCGGTGGCGCAGGTACTCGGGGATGGCCTCATCGTACAGCGTTTCGGGCACCACGCGGTTGACGATGTAGCCCCGGATGGGCACCTTGAAGCGGGAGAACAGCCGGGCGGCGGCCTGCGTGTCGAGGATCACCATTTGCTCCGGGGTCAGTACGAAGAAAAAGGCCGTCCGCTCCCGGTCGGTAAGGACGGCGGAGGACTTGTTGATACGCTCCTTGATGTAAAGCAGCTCGTTGAGGATCTGGTCCTCGGGCACTTCCTTCTGGCGGCTGAGCGTGGCCATCACGCTGTCGTACTCCCTCATCTTTTGCCGCAGGTCGGTGATCTTGTCGATCCACACGTCGTACACGGAGGCCATGCTGAGGTAGTACAGGGCGTGGCCCAGGGGGACGAGATCGTAGATGTAGTAGTCGTACCCTCCCTTTACCACGATGTTCACAACCTCGTCGAAGATGGCGCTTTCCTCCATTGCGGGCTCGGCCGCTGCTGCCTGCATGTACTCCTCGATCTCGGAGGGAACCTCGTCGAGGCCGTACATATCCAGGATCTTCCGCCGGATCTCATCCTGATACTCCCGTATCCGGCGGTCGGCGTCGATCTCGCACGCATAGAGGTTGGGGGCGATCTCTACCTCGCCCTGCCCGAAGATGTTGCGCTGGAAGATGTCGCTGAGCGAGGCCTGCGGGTCCACCGAGAAGACGAGAACCTTAAACCCCTTGCGGGCTAGGTAGTACGCGGTGGCGGCGGAGAAGGTGGTCTTGCCCAGGCCGCCTTTGCCGCCGTACATGATGTAGCGCACGTTCGGGTGATCGTCGAAGAAGCGGACCAGGGACACCCGGCATTCACCCCTTCCCTTGCCTCAGAAGATGGCGTCCATGAGGTCCTTCTCGCGCAACATCCTCCGCTTCCAGGTCGCAACCTGGGGAACCACGTAGGGTAGCAGGCGCATCGAGTAGTACGGAGGCAGGATGGGAACGCCCAGCATGTCCCCCATCGTGATCAGGATGAACAGGTGCTCCATGCTGGACCTGGTCTTGAGGGCGTAGCGGGTCATGTCGTGGGCCGCCATCCCGTAGATGAACTCCCTGACTGCCTGCAGCAGGCCCGAACCCGAGGACGGTCTTTCCTTGTCGTCCCGGTGGGGTTCGCCGGCTTGCTTGCCGGTCATCCGTTATCACCTCCCACACGGTGCGCTCGCCGGGAGCCGGGGGACCAGCCCGGACCCGTGCTCGGAGCGCGTGCCTCAATCGTCGCCCGGCGTGGCCGCCGTGCCGGCCTGCGCAGGCTTGCCGCAGGCGGCGTTCCAGGCCTGCAGGCCGTCGTAGGCCAGGATCAGCGCGGCGACGATCAGGAAGGCACCGATCAAAGCGGTGATGACGTTACCGCCGATGGCCATGCTCAGCGTCTGCCCGGCAGGCGGCGCCAGCGTGCCCGCCTGCAACTTGCCCACGTTGCCCACGACCCGGTAGACGGTTATGCCAAGAGCGGCAATGGTGGTCACCATCATGAAGACCATCGGGAAGAAGGTGAACCGCCAGTTCTTGCCCTCTCGGGCCAGCCAGATGGTGACCAGCATCAGCGCCAGCCCTGCCATCAGCTGGTTCGACCCGCCGAACAGCACCCAGATATAGCTCCAGGTGCCGGTAACGGTCAGAATGAACGCGAGCACGCAGGCGATCAGCGCGCCGACGTAGACGTTGCCCAGGATGGGCACCGCGTCACCGGCGATCTCTGCCATCGCTATGCGCATGAACCTCACAACCAGCTGCATGATGGTGAGGGCCAGGATGACCAGCATGGCCCCCGCGTAGGCCGACCCGAGCTCCGAGGGTATCCCGATGCGGCTCATGAGCGCGCTCAGGCCGTGAGCGAACACCCCGCCCGCTCCGAGCTTGCCAAACATCTCGCGGTAGGCCGAGAAGTTGGCAAAGGTGGCCGCCGCGATGATCAGGGCGAGGGTGGCCAGCGCCATCTCCATGAACATGGCGCCGCCCGCCACGTAGCGCGCGTGGGTTTCCTTCTCCAGCTGCCGGGCAGTTCCGGCGCTGGACACCAGGCTGTGCCAGCCCGATATGGCGCCGCAGGCGATGGTGACGAAGAGGATTGGCCACAGCGGACCCAGCCCGATGTTGAACTGGGTGAAGGCGGGTACGGTGAACTGCGGGCGCCCGACCAGGATGCCAAGGAAGCCGCCGAGCATGCCGAGTGTCACGAGATAGAAGGAGATGTAGTTGATGGGCTGAGTGTAGGCCCAGATCGGCAGCACTGCCCCGATGTAGCTGAAGATGAGGCAGAAGATGACCCACTGGTTGAAGCCGCCGGGGATCTTGACGATGGTGCCGAGCCAGATGGCTACCAGGGACAGCGCTACCATCACGACCGTTACCAGTATCAGATCCATGCGCCGCCTGTAAATCAGCAGGCCGGCGCCCACGCCTACCGCCATCAGGACCAAGATGGCGAAGGGCACGCTCGACATCCCCTTCAGCATGCCGGCGACGATGGAGGCGAAGGCCGCCATGATGAGTAAGAGGTAAAAGTACATGAAGCTGAGCAGGATCACGCGCCCGCGCGGAGATATCAGCTTGTAGGTTAGGGCGCCGAAGGTCTCCCCCTGGTTGCGCATCCCGATGATGGCGCTGGAGTAGTCGTGGATCCAGCCGATGAAGAAGGTCCCCGCCAGGATCCACAGCAGGGCGGGCAGCCAGCCCCACTGCACCGCGATGATGGGGCCCAGCACCGGCCCCAGCGCGGCGATAGACTTGAACTGGTAGCCGAAGAGCACGTGCTGGCTGGTCGGGATGAAGTCAACACCGTCCATGTACATGGTGGCTGGGGTGGCCCGCTTGGGGTCGGCCACGATCACCTTCTGGTCGAAGTACCTGGCGTACCAGTAGTAACCGAGCACGGCGGCTACCACCGCCAGGACAAAGGCGAACACCGAATTCACGTCTGTTCACCTCCCAGTCGCTTTTTTGACTTCCGTCCTGCCCGACCGGTCCCGGACGCATGACTGGTCGTACCACCTCCTCGCAACTACGCTACGGAATGATTTGCCGCGCAAGTGAACATTCCTGCAATCGTGGCTCTATTGCGAAAGATCTGACCTCCAGCCCGGGGACGGCTCAGCGCATTCCGTATCCCGCCACGTTTGGTGCTACAATTGTTATAGCACCAAGGCGCAAGAACCTGAGGCTCGGATCCGTAGCGGACCGGGACCAAGGGGGCAAAGGCGCCCGGGTGTGGCAACTTCCCGACCGTCCGCAACCTTCCCGTGCCTCGGGGAGGTTTTCTTCCCCGTCCTGCGTTTCCGGCCGCGTGACCCGAGGAGGTCTTGCGGCCGCCACTTTCCAGAACACCCGCAACCAGGGGTCCTGTGCCATGGGTCGTAGGGAGAGACGGGGAGGGCAAGGCCTGTGCGTGTCATGCCGGCTCCTTGGGGCCAAGGCTCCTCTGTTGCGGGCCACCATGCCGGTCAAGTTCCTGGCCCTGGCTCCCGGCGTGGTGCTGATGGCGAGCGGGTCGATGGAAACGGCCCTGCTGTACCGGGACGCCGGCATCGAGGTGATCGAGCTGGACGTGGGCGAGCCTTTGAAGGTCTGGGGCTCCATCCACGGCGGTCCTCCGGCGCGACGCGGTCGGCTGACCGCCCGGCAGGTTGCCGGTCAGTCTGACACCGCCCGTCCCTCGGGTTCCGCCACACCGGCCCCAAGCTCCAGGATCTCGTCCCGGACCCGGCAACGCCGGGCCTCCACGGCTTCGAAGTCCGTGCTCGATATGTAGTAGCTTTCGAGTTCGTCGTGGACTTGTTTGGCCATCCGGATGTACCAGATGCCCTGGTCCATGAGCTCCGAGTACAGGGTGCGGGCGCGGGCGACCTCACCGATGTAAGCCTCAAGCACTCCCGGCCGCAACGCCCCGGTGGTGTCGAGTACACGGTCGCCGGGGGCGGGCCGGTAACCGTGGGGGTCGGAGGCGTTGAGCAGCGCCACCCCCAGTGCGGGCACGAGGACGTGATCGTACTTGTGGGGGTCGAACGCGCAGCGGAACACTTCCACATCGTACCCCCGGGCGGTGGCCTCGGCGACCACCCGGCGCACCAGCGTGTTCTTGCCGGTCCCTGGCGGTCCCTTCAGCACCAACCGCCGGGGGAAACCGGCCACCACCGTGTCCAGGTGGCTGACACAACCGTCGGGACCGATGGCAGAGGCGAAGAGGTGGCGCTGCCGGGGCAGGCGCTGACACGGGACGGCCTCACCCACCGCCTCCCCCACCAGTTCACGGGCCAGGCTGTTCAGCCGGACCGTGTCGAGCGCTCCCGTTTCCTGATGGATGGCCTCCCACTGCTCGAGCTGGGTGAGGGCCCCTGCAAGACACCGGTAGGCGGCGGCGAAGAGCCGGGCGATCTCCCGCGTGAGCATCTCGATCTCGTACCGGCAGGCACGCAGGGGTTCTGGGTCCCAGTAGTCTCCAAGGTTGACGATGCTGTCCACCGCCCCGGGATGACGTGGGTCCACGACGTGAGGGGCGGTGCCGTCGAGCAGGGCCACACCCGCGGCCGGCAGCACAAGACCGTCCAGCGAGGCGTTGTCCGAGGAACAGCAGTAGTATTCCACCGCATACCCCCTGGCGGCCAGTTCCTCACCGGTGCGGAGCATGAAAGTAGACTTGCCGACCCCGGGCCCGCCTTTCAGGATGTAAAGACGCAGCACCCGGCTGCCCAGGGCTTGGGCATGCAGCGAGTGAAAGCCGCGCGCGGTGTTCGCCCCAGCGAAGACTCGCCTGACCTTGACCGACATGGGAGGTCCCCTCCACCCGGAGTTCAGCACATCTTATGTCCTCTGCGGGGGAGGGTGACTGTCCCGGCAGATCCGGACCTCAGCCCTTGGGGCGCACCAGCGCGATGCCCGCGTGGCAGAGGGGGCACAGCCTGGGATCCCAGTCCTCCATGGGCAGCCGCAGCAGGGAGGCGAAGGGTACGCGGAAGCCGACGTCGCCACCGCTGCGATCCACCAGCGCGCCCACGCCTGCCACCCAGGCCCCGGCGTCACGAACGGCTTCGATCACCGCGTTGACCGATCCCCCCGTGGTGACCACGTCCTCCACCACGAGGACCGTCTCCGCCGGCCGCAGCCGGAACCCCCGGCGGAAGACCATACCGCCGGGAGTCTTCTCCGCGTACAGGGCGCGGGCCCGCAGGGTGCGGGCCATCTCGTAGGCCAGGACGATGCCTCCCAGCGCGGGGCCGACCACCGTGGTGGGCCTGAGCTCCATGACGGGCTGCAGACGTTCGGCCAGTGCGGCGGTCAGCGCGGCGGTGTGGTCGGGATACTGCAGCACCTGCGAGCACTGCACGAAGTACCGGCTGTGGCGGCCGGACGTCAGCAGGAAGTGGCCTTCCATGATGGCTCCCGCCTCGGCGAGCAGCGTGCGCACAGCTTCAGGGTTCACCGGCAGACCTCCTCCATCTCGTCAAGCACGCTCCGCGCGGCGGCCACCGGGTCCGGTGCCCCGGTGATGGGCCTCCCCACCACCAGGTAGTCCGCCCCCGCCCGCATCGCCTCGGTCGGAGTGGCTACCCGCCGCTGATCGCCGGCGTCGGCCCCCGCCGGTCGCACCCCCGGCGTCACCACCAGGAAGTCGGGGCCACACGCCCGGCGTACCGCCGCCACCTCGCGGGGCGAGGCCACCACCCCGTCCAGGCCGGCCGCCTGGCTCAGCCGGGCCAGGGCCACCACCTGTTCGGTCGGCGAGCGGGTGATGCCCTGTCGGCGCAGCGCCTCGGCGTCAAGGCTGGTCAGCACGGTCACCCCCAATACCCGTGCCTGTCCCACCTCGCGGTTGGCCCGCACCGCGGCCGCCAGCATCTCCTCGCCTCCCGACGCGTGCACGTTCCACAGGCCCACGCCGGGAAGCGAGGCCACCACCCGCCCCGCACCCAGTACGGTGGCGGGGATGTCGTGCAGCTTGAGGTCAAGGAACACCCGCCCGCCCGCGCGGGCCACCGCCTCGGGCGCCGCCGGGCCGGCCGCGCAGTAAAGCTCCATGCCCACCTTGAACCATTTGACCAGGGGCGAGAGCATCCGAACCAACGCGGACGCCCGCCCGAGATCGGGAATGTCCAGGGCGACGATCAGCCGCTCGCGCGGAAGGTCGGGTTGGCCTCCCCCACCAGTTCCGACACGTTCTTGAGGCCCCTGCATTCGAGGTACTCCTCCAGTCCTGCCACGATCTCCAGCATGGCCCGGGGACGGGCGAAAGTCGCGGTGCCAACCGCTACCGCGGCGGCCCCCGCCATCAGGAACTCGGCGGCATCGCGCCAGTCCCAGATGCCTCCCATGCCCAGGACCGGCAACCCCACCGCCGCCAGCCGCCAGACGGCGGCCAGCGCCACGGGCTTGATCGCCGGACCCGACAACCCCCCGGTGACGTTGCCCAGCACCGGGCGGCGGCTGTCGAGGTCGATGGCCATCCCCACCAGCGTGTTAATGGCCGACAGGCCGTCGGCGCCGGCGTCGCGCACGCGTTCGGCTACGCGGACGATGTCGGTCACATTGGGGGATAGCTTGACCAAAAGCGGCAGTCGCGTACGCCTGCGAACTGCCCGTACCAGGGCGTAGGCCGTCTCGGGGTGCGAACCGAAGGCCATGCCGCCCTTGTCCACGTTGGGGCACGAGATGTTCAGTTCCAGCCCCGCCACCTCACGGCGGCGGTCCAGCGCTGCGGCCATCTCGACGTATTCGTCTACACAGCGCCCCACCACGTTCACGATGACCGTGGCCCCCTGGCTTTGGAGCCACGGCAGGTCCTCCTCCACCAGGTGTGCAAGCCCGGGGTTCTCAAGACCGATGGCGTTGAGCATGCCCGCGACCGTCTCCACCGTGCGGGGAGGAGGGTTGCCGGGCCATGGTTCCAGCGAGGTGCCCTTGGTTATCACCGCTCCGAGGCAGGCCGGCGGCACCAGCCCGGCGTACTCGCGGCCGTATCCGAAGGTGCCCGAGGCGGCGAGCACCGGGTTTCGCAGGGGGATGCCGGCCAGGCTGGTGGCCAGGCGACTAGCCATCCAGTACCACCTCTTCCAGGTCGAAGACGGGACCATCGGTACACACCATGCGGTAGCCCCCGTGGGCCCGGCAGGCACATCCCCGGCAGGCGCCCACCCCGCAGGCCATGCTTGCCTCCAGCGACAGCTGGCCGGGCACTGCCTGCTCACGCGCCAGCGTTTGCACCTTGCGCAGCATGGCAGGCGGACCGCAGGCGTACAGCGCCTCGCCGGCCAGCGATCCCTCCAGCAGGTCGGTGACCGGGCCGTGGTGACCGAGGCTGCCGTCGTCGGTGGCGTACGCCGCCGGCACGCCGAGCTCCCCGAGGTCGGCGGTGCCGACAAGTTCCGCCGCCTGGGCCGCCCCCACCACGGCACGCACCGGGTGTCCGGTTTCCCAAGCCAGCTGGGCCAGAAACAGAAGCGGGGCGATTCCCGCCCCTCCCGCCACCAGTACCGCCCGGCGGCCGGGCAGAAGCTCAAAGCCGCTGCCCAGAGGTCCCAGCAGGTCGAGACATCCGCCCGGGCGAAGACCCGCCAGCAGGGCGGTCCCCTTTCCAACTACCCGGTACAGGAGGGTGATGGTGCCGTCACCGCGGCGGGCCACGCTGAAAGGCCGCCGCAGCAGCGGGTAGCGGTCCTCGCTCACCCGGACGTGCACGAACTGCCCGGGCCGGCATTGCAGAGCCACCTCGGGAGCGGCCAGCACAAGACGGTGGTAGCCGGCTCCCAGCGCTTCGTGGGTCAGGACGCTTGCCCCTACCAGCTCCACGTCGCCCTACCTGGTTCAAGAAATCTACCCGAATCTTCTCCCCGGATAGACCGGCCCCCCGACCAGGCCTTCGCCTCCTTTCGGATACTTGATTTGCTCCTCCGAGGGAGCAGGGCGACCGGGGGCCTCGGCCCGGGAGTCCCACCCGGACGGGAGGACTGCGCCGGAAGGGTTTCTTCTGGCGGAGGGCCAGCCCCACCTCCCGCGTCCTGTTAGGACGCCTACCGGTTTGTCCGACACCGGCCAAACGGAGTCACCGCAAGGCCAGGGCCAAAAGCTTGAAGTCGCGCCAGACGGAATGGAACCGTGTCTTTTGCCACGGCGCAAGCCCGTTGTGGACAGGCATCTTCCGCTCCAGCCGCTCCAAGAGGGCCCGAACCCCGCGGGTCATCCACTTTCCTTCCTTTGGTCTATCGGGACTGACCTTTTGGGTCAGGTTGCTCCTGATTCGCGCGGCCAGCACGTTGAGCTCCTTGGTGATGCGCTCCCGGTAGCCCATGGCCCGGCGACCCAGCAACAGCGCCGCCGCCTCGTGCACCGGGACCGCATAACGCTTCATGTACTTCCAGTACCCTATGGGAGGCTACGTAGCCGCTGCGAACCTCCCGAGGTAATCCTGGAGCGCCCGGGGCTCGCGGTGGCCCTGATCACGCCCGCGCACGGCCGCGAGGACCGCCCGGGCGGTATCCAGCGAGGTGAAGCAAGGCAGGCCTCGCTCCACCGCGGCCCGGCGGATCCGGAACCCGTCCGACCACGGTTGCCTGCCACGGGTCAACGTGTTCACCACCAGTTCCAGTTCGCCCTGCTCCAGTCCTTCCACGAGGTTGGGAGAGCCCTCGCTCAGCTTGCGGTATTGGCGCACCTCCAGGCCCGCGGCCCGCAGCACGGCGGCGGTGCCGCCGGTGGCGGCAAGCCCGAAACCTGCCTCCGCATACTCCCGGGCGAGCCCCAGTGCCTCCGGCTTGTCACGATCGGCCACGCTGAAGGCCACCGTTCCTCCCGGACGCGGCAGCCGCCATCCGGCGGCCTCCATTCCCCGGGCAAGTGCGCCCTCAAAGCTGAAGTCCAGTCCCAGCGCCTCGCCGGTCGATTTCATCTCCGGCCCCAGCCCGCTGTCGACCCCCGGCAGCTTGATCCAGGAGAATACCGGAACCTTCACCGCCACGTACGGAGGCTCCGGCCAAAGCCCGTGCGGCAGCCCCATGGACTTGAGCGTCTGGCCCAGCGCCACCCGGGTGGCCGCCCGTACCGCCGCGACCCCCGTCACCTTGCTCAGCAGGGGTACGGTGCGGCTGGCGCGGGGGTTGGCCTCCAGCACCAGCACCTCGCCGCCGGCCAGCACGTACTGCACGTTAACCAGGCCACGGATGCCGAGGGCAAGCGCCAGCCCGGTGGTGATCTCCACCAGACGCCCCCGTATGGGGGCGTCAAGCCCCTGGGGCGGGTAGACGGAGATGGAATCGCCCGAATGCACGCCGGTGCCCTCCACATGTTCCAGGATGCCCAGCACCAGCACCTGTTCGCCGTCGGCGATCGCGTCGACCTCCACCTCGCGGCCCCAGACGAAGCGGTCCACCAGCACCGGCCGGCGCCAGTCCACCTGCTCCAGGATGGCCCGGAGGTCGGCCGCGTCGTGCACCACCTGCATGGCGCGGCCCCCCAGCACGTAAGAAGGTCGCACCACCACCGGATAGCCGAGTTCCGCCGCCGCCCGCGCGGCCGCGGCCGGCGAGCGGACGGCCCGGCCCGGGGGACGGGCCAACCCCAAGCGGCCCAGCAGCTCCTCGAAGCGCTCGCGATCCTCCGCGAGGTCGATACCCGCAGGGTCGGTGCCCAGCACGCTTACCCCTGCCCGGGCCAGTTCGGGAGCCAGGTTGATGGCGGTCTGGCCGCCGAACTGAACCAGCACTCCCCGCGGGGACTGGCGCCTGACCAGCTCCAGCACCTCCTCGCGGGTGACCGGCTCGAAGAACAGCTGATCGGACGTGAGATAGTCGGTGGAGACCGTCTCGGGGTTGTTGTTGATCACCAGCGAGCGCACGCCGGCCTCCCGCAATGCCCAGGCGGCGTGAACCGAGCAGTAGTCGAACTCTATGCCCTGGCCGATACGGATGGGTCCCGAACCCACCACCAGCACGCTGGGACCTCCCGGTGCCGGCAGTTCGTCCTCGGCCTCGTACGTGGAGTAGTAGAAGGGAGCCCCCGCCTCGAACTCGCCTGCGAAACTGTCCACGACCTTGTAGACGGGACGTAGACCCAGGGCCAGCCGCGCTTCTTCCACGCGTTCGGCGTCCACGCCGGCAAGGAACCCGAGCTCACGGTCTGAGAAGCCCGCCCGCTTGGCCCGGCGCAAGAGATCGGCGTCCTGCAGCGGCCTCCCCGTGGACACCTCACGGGCCAGCCGGGCCAGCACTTGAAGACGCCGGATGAAGTGCGGGTCGATGCCGGTAAGGGCGGCCAACCCGTCGCCGGGCCACCGCCGGCGGCAGGCCTCGGCCAGCGCGAACAGCCGCCGATCGTCGGGCCGGCAGAGGACCTCGCGTAGCTCCTCGTCCGTCCATGCCGAAAGTTCCGGCCGGAAGAGCCCGGGCCCCTCAAGCTCCAACGAGCGTACTGCCTTCAGCAGCGCACCCTCGAAGGTGCGGTCGATGCCCATGACCTCGCCGGTGGCCTTCATCTGCGTACCCAGTCGCCGGTCGGCCCCCGCGAACTTGTCGAAGGGCCAGCGGGGGATCTTCACCACCACGTAGTCGAGGACCGGTTCGAAGCCGGCGCCCGAGCCGGTGACCGACCCCGCGATCTCGTCCAGCGCGTACCCAAGGGCAATGCGCGTGGCCACCGCGGCGATGGGGTAACCGGTGGCCTTGGAGGCCAGGGCGCTGGAGCGGCTCACCCGGGGGTTGACCTCGATGACTCGGTACTCGCCATCGCGCACCGCAAACTGGACGTTGCACCCGCCTTCCAGGCCCAGGCCACGGACGATGCGGAAGGCCGCCGCCCGCAGCGCCTGATACTGCCAGTCGGACAGCGTCTGGCAGGGGGCGACCACCACGCTGTCCCCGGTGTGGATGCCCATGGGATCGAGATTCTCCATACCGCACACCGCCACGCAGTTGTCGCGGCCGTCGCGGATGACCTCGAACTCGATCTCCTTCCAGCCCTCCAGGTACTCCTCTACCAGGCACTGACCCACGGGACTCTGGGACAGCCCGCGGCCGACCACCACGGTCAGTTCGCCCATGTCCCGGGCGACGCCGCTGCCGGTACCGCCCAGCGTGAATGCGGGGCGGATGACCAGCGGGAAACCGGCCTCCCGCGCGAAATCGGCCGCTTCCCCTATCGAGCGCACCGCCGTGCTGCGGGGACAGGGCTCACCCAGCTTCACGAGCAGCTTCCGAAATTCCTCACGGTCCTCGGCCTGCCGGATGGCCGCGACCGGGGTACCCAGCAGCTCCACCCCCAGCTCGTCCAGCACACCCGCCTGGGCCAGCTCGACCGCCAGGTTGAGCCCTACCTGTCCCCCAAGTGTGGGAAGCAGGCCCTCGGGGCGTTCCCGGCGGAGCACCTCCCGGGCCATCTCAAAGCTCAGGGGTTCCAGATAGACCCGATCGGCCAGCTCGACGTCGGTCATGATGGTGGCGGGATTGGAGTTGAGCAGGACCACCCGCAGCCCTTCCTCGCGCAACGTCCGGCAGGCCTGGCTGCCGGCGTAGTCGAACTCCGCCGCCTGCCCGATGATGATGGGACCGGAACCGAAGACCATTACCGTGCGCAGGAACGGTTTGAGCGGCAGTGTGCATTCCTCCTATGACTGGATGAGTTTCCAAAAACGCTCAAAAGCCGGCGCGGCATCGGCGGGGCCCGGGGGAGACTGGGGGTGGAAGTCGACCCCGAAGACCGGCAGTCCCGGATGGCAGGTCCCCTCCACCGTGCCGTCGTGACAGCTCCGGTGGGTAACCTCAAGCCCGGCCTCGGCCACGCCTTCTTCCTCCAGCGCAAAGCCGTGGTTCTGGGCGGTTATCAGGATGCGGCCGCTTGCCAGCTCGCGCACGGGGTGGTTCATGCCCCGGTGTCCGAACTTCAGCCTGCGGGTGCCGACTCCCAGCGCCAGCCCCAGCAGTTGATGTCCCAGGCCGATACCGAACAGGGGAACCCTGCCCAGAAGACTCCTGACCGTCTCCACCAGTCCCGGCAGGTCGGCGGCCTGGCCCGGCCCGCTGGAGATCAGCACCCCGTCGGGACGGAAGTCCAGGATGTCGGCAGCGCCGGTGGTGGCCGGTACCACCGTCACATCGCAGTCGTAACGGTCGACCAGGGCCCGCAGCGTGCTCAGCCGCAACCCGCAGTCCACCACCACCACGCGGGGACCGTCGCCGTAGATGCGGTAGGGCCAGGGCGTGGTGACCTCGGCCACCCGTGGGCCTTCCACCCCCGGCCCGACGGAAGCCTGTGGCGAGGTGGAGATCACGCCCCGCAGGCTGCCGCGCTCCCGCAGGTGCCTGACCAGAGCCCGGGTGTCGACCTCCTCCAGACCCACCACCCCGTGCCCGCGCAGATACCACTCCAGCTCGCCGGGCCCGTCGTCACGGTGGTCGGCGAGTTGCCTGACCACCAGCCCCTTCAGGTAGGGTCGGGGAGATTCGCAACTGCGAAGGCTCGCCCCCAGGTTGCCGATCACGGGGTAGCTCAGCACCACGATCTGGCCGCAGCAGGCCGGATCGGTGAGCGCCTCCTGGTACCCCGTGACCCCGGTGTTGCAGACCACCTCTCCGCTTGCCTCTTGGCCTGCGCCGAAAAGCCGTCCCTCGAACCGGGTACCGTCTTCCAGCACGAGCCAGCCGGTCACCACGCTATCGACCTCCCAGCCAGCCTTTTGAGGCAACATTATACCTGCTTTCGTATGATCATGCAATCGCCTCGTGAACGATTCTGCCTCCAACCAAGGTCAGCACCGCCTGCCCCCGCAGTTTCCAGCCCTTGAAGGGCGTGTTGCGTCCGCGCGAGGCGAACAGAGCGGGCTCCACCGTCCACTCCCGGGAGGGGTCGATGACGGTGACGTCGGCAGGAGCGCCGGGGGCCAGCGTCCCCCGGTCCAGCCCCAGCACCCGGGCAGGTCCCGCGGTAAGGGCACGCACCGCCTGGCCCAGTTCAAGCAGACCTTGTCCCACCAGACGGTCGAGCACCAGCGCCAGGGCCGTCTCCAGGCCGGAGATGCCGGAGGCCGCGTAGTTGTACTCCACATCCTTGTCGTCCTGGTGGTGAGGAGCGTGGTCGGTGGCGATGGCGTCGATGGTGCCGTCGCGCAGCCCCTCGAGCAGCGCCGCCACATCCGCCGGGGTACGGAGGGGAGGGTTGACCTTGGTGTCGGTATCGAAGCCCGAGGTGGCCACCGCCTCATCGGTCAGCAAGAGGTGGTGCGGGGTCACCTCGGCCGTCACCGCCAGGCCCCTGGCCTTGGCCTCGCGCACCAGCTCGACGCTGCGCGCGGTGGACAGGTGGGCCAGGTGCAGCCGGCCGCCGGTCAGCTCGGCCAGCATGATGTCGCGGGCCACCATGGCGGCTTCGGCTGCCGCCGGGATACCCCGCAGCCCCAGCACCGTTGACCAGTAGCCCAGATGCATGACCCCCTCCCCTGCCAGTTGACGGTCCTCGCAGTGGGTGATCACCGGCCTCCCCCACATGGCCGCATACTGCAGCGCGCACCGCATCAGCTCGCCGTTCGTCACCGGTTTGCCGTCGTCGGAGAAGGCGACAGCCCCGGCCGCCGCCATGTCGCCGATCTCGGCCAGCTCCTCGCCTTTTTGCCCCTTGGAGACCGCCCCCACCGGTAGCACGTTCACCACGGCCCGCGCGCGCGCCGCCCCGATGACCCATTCCACCGTCGCCCGGCAGTCCGAGACCGGGCTGGTGTTGGCCATGGCCACCACGGTGGTGAAGCCGCCTCGTGCGGCGGCGTGCGTTCCCGACACCAGATCCTCCTTGTACTCAAAACCGGGTTCGCGCAGATGCGTGTGCAGATCGATGAGACCGGGAACTACCAGCAGGCCCCGGGCGTCGATCACCCTGTCCGCCCGGGTTCCCTCGCCGATGCGGTCGCCGTCGACCAGAAGGTCTCCTTCGCCGTCCACTCCCCGTTGGGGGTCGAGGATCCTGCCTCCGCTGATGAGCAGCCTCACGCCGCCTCACCTCCTCCCAGCAGCAGGTACAGGAGGGCCATGCGCACCGCCACCCCGTTGGTCACCTGTTCGTTGATGCTGGAGTACACCGAGTCGGCCACCTCCGAGCTTAGCTCCACTCCCCGGTTCATGGGCCCGGGATGCATCAGCAGCACGTCCGGTTTGGCCAGGGCCAGCCGCTCACGGTTGACCCCGAACATCCGCGAGTACTCGCGGATGGAGGGGAAGAGGCCCCCCTTCTGCCGTTCCAGCTGCAACCGCAGCACGTTCACCACATCCGCCCCCTCCAGGGCCTCCTCGACCCGGCTGGTGGCCCGTACGCCGAGCTCCTGCGCCGCCGGCGGTAGCAGGGTGCTCGGCCCGGTCACTACCACCTCCGCTCCCAGCTTGGTGAGACCCCAGAGGTTGGAGCGGGCCACCCTGCTGTGCAGGATGTCGCCCACGATGGCCACCCGCAGCCCGGCGATCTTCCCTTTCTTCTGCCTGATGGTGTAAAGGTCGAGCAGGCCCTGGGAGGGATGCTCGTGCATGCCGTCGCCGGCGTTGATCACCGAGCAGCTCACCGTGCGGGCAAGGAGGTGGCAGGACCCCGAGATGGGGTGGCGCATGACCAGCACGTCGGTCCCCATCATCTCCAGGGTGCGGGCGGTGTCCTTGAGCGTCTCTCCCTTGACCACCGCCGAGGTGGTGGTGGCGATGTTCACGGTGTCCGCGCTCATGTACTTGCCGGCAAGCTCGAAGGATGTCCTGGTCCGCGTGCTGGGCTCGTAAAACAGCGTGACCAGCGTCCTCCCCCGAAGGGTGGGAACTTTCTTGATCTCGCGGCCGATGATCTCCTTCATGGAGTCGGCCGTGTCCAGCACGAGGTTGATCTCCTCGGCCTCCATCTCGCGCAGACCCAGCACGTGCTTGCTTTTCAGTCGCATGCTGCAACCCCCCGACCTGTCATGGGCGCCGACAAGAAAACCTCCCCGCTCCCATCAACGGGAGTAGGGAGGTCGCTCCGAGCGCCCTGTCGCGTCTTGCCCTTGCCGGCCTCGCAGGGCCGGATTAAAGGGTCTGCCACTTGAGGATTACCACCCGTCAGTCCTTTTCGACGATCAACACCATGTCCTCGGTGCCGTCCACCTCGTTGAGCCTGAGCTCCACCATTTCCTTCCGCGAGGTCGGCACGTTCTTGCCCACGAAGTCGGCCCTGATGGGCAGCTCGCGGTGACCCCGGTCCACCAGTACCGCCAGCTGGATGAGCTCCGGCCTGCCCAGGTCCATCAGCGCGTCCAGTGCCGCCCGAATGGTTCTTCCGGTGTAAAGCACGTCGTCCACCAGCACTACCTTCTTGCCCTTGACGTCAACCGGGATCTCCGTGCGGTGGACTACCGGCTGCTCGCTGCGCGTGGTCAGGTCATCACGGTACAGGGTGATGTCCAGGATGCCCATTGCCGGCCGCGCGCCTTCGATCTCCGCGATGCGGTCGCACAGCCGCTGGGCCAGCGGTACCCCCCGCCTGCGGATGCCCACGACGAGCAGGTCCTTGATGCCCCGGTTGCGCTCGATGATCTCGTGGGCGATGCGGGAGAGCGCCCGACGGATCGCCTCGGCATCCATGATCCTGGCCTTTTCCTTAACCCCCACGGGTGCGTCCCTCCTGACCTCACAGAAAGAGGGCCTCTTGCTCGCTAGCAAGAAGCCCTCGCGATCGTGTCACTTTTCCCTCACCCCTTGCTAGCCTCGCGGGACTAGCTTAAAGGCCAGCGGCTCTTCTTGCCAATACCTTAGCAGACGACGCGGGAGCTGTCAACCCGGTGCCGAGCGGAGCGGCGGGATCGAACACCCGGCCCTACCGCCAGGTGTCTGCCGGTACGTTGCCGGCGGCGCGGCCGAAGATGGCGAGGGTCATGCCCTGGCTCCCCATAAACCTGTTGGCCGGAGGGCCGGTCTCTCACCGACCTGGGGACCGGCGTTCATAACCGGTTGCTCCCGCTGTGATCGCAGCCCCGGGTGCGTCTTGACCTGTGCCCGGGCCGCCTCCGGCCAAGACCGGCAGGAGTCAGGGTTTCAAACTGCGCTCCGCCTGGCTCGGCCCCATCACTGCCCTTTGCGGTGCCGCCTCCTTTAGCCTACCCCAGCACCCCCATGCTCAGGTACCGCTCCCCGGTGTCGGGACATAGCGTGACCACCGTCTTGCCGGGGCCCATTCGCTCGGCCACCCGGAGCGCGGCGTACACATTGGTTCCGGAGGAGACGCCGACGAAAAGCCCTTCCTCGCGGGCCAGACGCGCCGCGGTGGCCACCGCGTCCTCGTCGCTGACCAGCACCGTCTCGTCGACGAGGTCGGGATCGAGTATGGAGGGCATGATGCCGTCCCCGATCCCTTGCTGCAGGTGATGGCCGACCTGGCCCCCGGAGATCAACGGAGCTTTCTCGGGTTCGGCGGCCACCACCAGACAACCTGGGTAGGTCTTTTTCAGAAGCCTGCCCACACCGGTGATGGTGCCGCCGGTGCCGATGCCGGACACGAAAGCGTGGACCGGACCCTGCTCGCCTACCTGCTCGACGATCTCCGAGCCGGTGGTCTCGTAGTGGGAACGGGGGTTGGCCGGGTTGTTGAACTGCCCTGCCACGAACACGCGGGGATCCTCTTGGGCCATCTGCTCGACGGCAGCCAGGGCATTGCGGATGGCCTCCCCGATGTCCGCTCCCGGATCGGTGAGCACAAGATCCGCGCCGTAAGCCCGGATGATCGCCTGGCGCTCCTGGCTCATGTTGGCCGGCATCACGATCCTCACCCGGTAGCCCAGTGCGGCACCGACCATGGACAGCGCGATGCCCTGGTTGCCGCTGGTGGCCTCGACGATCACCGAACCCGGTCGGAGCAGGCCCTGGGCCTCGGCGGCGCGGATCATGGCATACGCGGGCCGGCACTTGACGCTTCCTCCCGGGTTGAGCGCTTCCATCTTGACCAGGATGCGACTGCCGGAAGGTCGAACCCTCTGCAGCTCGACCAGGGGAGTACACCCGATCGCCTCCAGGATAGACCGCTTGATCTCGCTCACTTCTCACCGTTCCTCCCACGCTAGATTTAGCTAGGCACAACTATGCATGTTCAAGAGGTTGACCAGGAAGCCGATGTTCGCTGCGGTTACGCTGCTGACGTAGCCGAAGGTCGTGGTAGAGCTGAACCTCCCCACGGCTAGAGCCGGGGGGTTTTGAGGGGAACCACCGCTACCTCTCCCCGGCTCTCGCCAGAGACTTGCGCCTCCGCTACAACATCCGTAGAGGACCTGCGGGCGGGAGACCTCTCCGTCAAGGAGCTTCCAGATTTGGCCGGAGGGGGCCGCGACCTTTTCCAACCCCTCAGGGGACCGATAGCGCACCAGGACCTGCTCCTTGAACTGCAAGCCAAGCGCGACGAGGTTCGTCAACGGCCCGACAAACTCACCCGGAAGTCTTATGCCCGTCGTCAGTACCAAGGCGTTCGAGCGCCCCCTTCACTTCCGCCTTCGGCTTTCTTACCTTGTGCGACCTGTGGCCGTACAGCTTGCCGACGAAGGAAGGGACTATGGTCAGCAGGTCTTCCACTAGCTCTTGTTGGGGGCTTCTGTCCGCTTCCCGGTTGAGCACCAGCACCTTGAGCCAAAGCTATTGAGGTATTCCTTCAGGTACTCCAAGCCGAACCGCGTCAGGCGGTCGGGGTGGGTGACCGCCACGGCCCGTATCTTCCTCTCCCGGGCCATCCGCAAAGCCTTCCGCAGGCCCCTGCGATCGCTGGAAAGGCCGGAACCGACGTCGGTCAGTACCACCGTCTCAGAAAACCGGGAACCGGTTGCTTCCTTTAGCGCTTCCACCTGCCTCTGAAGGTCCGCCTTCTGGTCGTGTCCCGACACGCGGGCGTAAAGCACCGCGACGTCCGGATTGGACTCGCCCAGGGGGCACCGGATCTCGTCCTCCGAAAAGCGGCGCTCCCGGCCTAACCAGACGGCCCTGATCTTTCCTTTCTTCTCCCACCGGCGCAGGGTGTCCTTGTGGACGCCCAGCATCACCGCGGCTTCAGCGGTTCGGTATAGGCGCGGTTGGTGGTATCTGGGCATTCTGGATGCTCACCGAAGATAGTATAGCATAGACGCCAGCAGCCACAAACGCACGGCGAAATCAACCGATCACGGGGCGCGCAATCCGCCGGCTTGGGCCGTGGAGAGGAGCACCGCTCCCTTTCCAGATGGATGCACAAGAAGGGCCGAGGCCTTCGGGCCCCGACCCGCTTGGGGATACCCGCCTCTCCCCTTGCGGGGAGTGAGTTGCCTTGGCGCTGCCCCGGCTGCACAGATCCCAAAGGGCACCGCCGTCCTCAAGTTGCTGGCAGTAGGCAGCGTACCAGCCCCATCGGTCGGACCACCCGACCCGCGCGGAGACCCAGCGGCTAGCGACGGGGAGTCCCAGCGGACCCCCGTACTGGAGTTCGCGGTCCCCCCAGGGCCAGGCGGACGGTGCTGGTCTCGGTCAGACGGAGCCCGCAAGGTTGCAGCAACTTCACACCGTGTTCCTCCTCCTGGTTTGACTGGCCGTGGAAGTCAGCAAGAACGGACGGGGGAGCGCCCCGTCCGTTTGAGAACTCTCTGATCCTCTGTCGCTTACAAGTTCTTAAGCCAGTCCGCCCGCAGCGGGTTGGCGTCCACGAACGCCTTCACGTCCTGGTACCGCTGCACAGGCAACCACTGCCTGGCCGACCGCATCCGCGAAATAGCTGTGTCCGCCTCGTCCACCGTGAGTGCCCCAGTCTCAACCGCTTTGTAGAGAACACCCATGCTGCCGGTCACCAGGACGCCCAGGCTGGTTGCAGCCGCGCGTCCCGGCCTCTCGTCGCCAATCAGAACCATTCCACGCCTGGCGGCCAGGGCGACGGCCTCCGCCTCCCCATCGTCCAGCCCATAGTTCTGGCGAACCCGCACAGCTGCAGCCAACTCCTCGGGCGACAGGTGGGCGCGGAGTAGCCACCCATCACGCAGGGCGCCGGCAACGGCCTCCCACACCACGGGAGTCCGCCCTGCCTCTGCGGCAACCGTAGGCGGCACATATAGCCGACCCGCGAAGAGCACCTGTAGGATGTGGAAGATGCCTCCGTGGACAAAGTACGACAGGAGACTGGTATCGCAGGCGACAGGTTTAGGTAACATCCTCGACCCTCACCGGGTGCTGCAGGTCGAGGTTGCCGGCGCCCACCCCAATCCGCTTCAGGGCGGCCTGCAGCCTGGCGAAGGTCACCTGCCCAGTCTCGTAGGCTTCCACCCACAGGACTTGGTACTCTTCGGGCACCTGGATGGCGTTATCCGGAAGGTAAAGGTCGGTCTGCAGGCCCAACTTCCGGGCCAGCCGCACCGGCGACTCCTGGACCCAGGCCAGCCGCTGGTCCGGGGTGATGAGGCCCAGCTCCGCCAGCCGGTACACTATGGCCTCGCAGCTGACCCCGATGGCCTGCTGCAGCCGCACAGCGTCAAAGAGCGACACCCGGTCATTTGCAAGCCCATGTTCGACCAGCCAGCGTTCCAGCGCCGCCCGGGGCATCAGGAACTCGGCTGCGAAACGGTTGGCCCAGCGCTCGACTTCCGCAGACCCGATGTCGGGGTAGGACGGGTCACAGACGAACGCCAGCCGGTCCCGGTGCAGGAGGAAGTGACCATACTCGTGGGCCACAGAGAACACCTGGTGCCCCAAGCTCCGGGTGGAGTCCACGACGATGAAATGCTCACCCTGGTACCTGGCCAGCAGGGCAGACGCCTTGCGGAAGCCAAACGGGTAGCGGATGACCCGAAGCCCCTTCTGGTCCAGGAGGCGGAACAGGTCCCGGATCGGAATATCTTCGGACAACCCCAGGCGCCGACGGGCGTCGCGGGCCATCTGGGAGACGAGGCTACTTCCGGACACGGTCACACCCTCTTCCGGTTCCGGATCTCCCAGAAATCCCGCAGGAACCCGTGCAGCCAGGACAGCTTGCCCAGGTCCTCTTCGTCCAGTTCTCGAGCTCGGAAAATGACGGCCACGGCGTCTTCCGGTTCTCCCTGGAGGAAGTGGCCTGGGGAGTACCCAAACAGGTCAGCCAGCTTGTCCAGTTCCTCCAGCGTGAGCGGGCGCTTCCCTCGTTCGATGTTGGACACAACCGGACGGGTGACTCCCAGGTGCCGGGCCACAGCGTCCTGAGTCAGCCCCAGGCGTTCTCGTACCTCCCGGATGCGCCGGCCTACCTCCCGGTAAGTCATAATTGCTCTCCCCTCTCACCCGGTGGAGGTAACTCGGAGTTACGTTCCAGCTCTCATTGTACTTCAAACTGTCACCAATGTCACGGAGGATTACCAGCGCCGCTGATTTTTCTTCGGGCTTTCGCCGGAACTACCTGTGAGACCGAATCACCTGACGAGCACCGACAGAGCGTCGGCCAACCACCCGGTCCCG
>DYFO01000063.1 GCA_020725145.1 Symbiobacterium thermophilum | reverse complement strand
CTGCCCATCTCCATGCTCTATCCGACGGGAGAGGCACAGCGCGGTTCGAAGGCCAAGTTCCGCGAGGTCTACGACTGGGCGGAGCTCATCAACGGCGACTGGCACTTCATCCACCGCTTCCTCCCCGACCGGCTGCCGGGCAAGATCGTCTTCACCAACACCGTAACCTCCCAGGATGCGGCGGAGCTCAAGGCCAGGGGCGTGAGCTGGCTGATCACCACCAGCCCGGAGATGGAAGGCAGATCTTTCGCCACCAACGTCATCGAGGCCATGCTGGTGGCCTTGTCGGGGAAACGACCCGAGGAGCTGACGTCCGCGGACTACCTGGACCTGTTCGAGCGCGCGGGTCTGAAGCCCAGGGTGGAGCGGCTCAACCCGTAAGCAGCGGGTGCGAGCCGGGCGGCTCGGTAAAGTAGCATGGGCGGGCCTCCGATGCGGAACGCCCGCCCATCCATCTTGCAGCCCTAGCCCAGCCAGCCGCGTACGCGCATGGCCTCCGCCACCCGCTTCACCGACAGCATGAAGGCGGCCTGCCGCATGGGTACCTTCTGCTCCTGGTACATGCGGTACACACCGTTGAAGGCGCGGACCATCCAGACCTCCAGCCGCTGGTTGACCTCTTCCTCGGGCCAGTAGTAGCCGCTCTGGTTCTGAACCCACTCGAAGTACGAAACGGTCACCCCGCCGGCGCTGGCCAGGATGTCGGGCAGCACCAGCACTCCGCGCTGCAGGAGGATCTCGTCTGCCTCGGGAGTGGTGGGACCGTTGGCCGCTTCGCCGATGATGCGGGCTTTCACTCCGGCGGCGATGCGCGCGGTGATCTGGTTCTCCAGCGCGGCGGGGATAAGCACGTCGCACTCGAGCTGGAGAAGGTCGTCGTTGGAGATGGCCTGCGCGCCCGGGAAGCCCACCACCGATCCCGTCCGCGCCTTGTGCGCCAAAACCGCGACGGGGTCGAGCCCTTGCGCGTTCAGGATGCCACCGCTGGAATCGTTGAGCGCGATGATGCGCGCACCGCGCTCGTGCATCAGCCGGGCGGCCACGCTGCCGGCGTTGCCGAATCCCTGGACCACCACCCGTGCTCCCTCGACCGCGATGCCCAGGCGCTTCATGGCTTCAAGGCAGGTGTACACACACCCACGGCCGGTGGCCTCGCTGCGGCCGGCGGACCCACCCAGCACCAGCGGCTTGCCGGTCATCAGCCCGAAGCAGTTGTGCTCGCGGACGCGACTGAACTCGTCCACCATCCAGGCCATGATCTGCGGGTTGGTGTAGACGTCGGGAGCGGGGATGTCCTTGTCCGGACCCACGATCTCCGACACCCGCTGAATGAACCCGCGGCTGAGCCTTTCCAGCTCACGGCGCGACATCTGGCGGGGGTCACACCGCACGGCGCCCTTGCCGCCGCCGTAAGGAAGACCCAACACCGCGCACTTGAACGTCATCCACATGGACAGGGCCTTCACCTCGTCCATGGTGACGTCCGGGTGGAAGCGCAGGCCTCCCTTGAAGGGACCAAGGGCATCGTTGTGCTGGGATCGCCAGCCGATGAAGGTCTTGACGCGGCCGTCGTCCATGATCACCGGCACGGCGACCTCCATCACCTTCATCGGTTGCTTGAGGATCTCGTACACGCCCGGCTCCAGTCCCAGCGCCTGGCAGGCCTCCAGCAGCTGCCGCTGACAGATGTGAAAGGGATTGAGGGTCTCCTCGGTCACCGGCGTCGCCTTCCCTGTCATGAAAACCCCTTACCTCCTCGTCGGTAGTACCAGGACGGCGAGTCACCAACCTGCCCGGGCGTGCTCCCCAGCGCTTGCCGGGGCATCGCTCCCGCCAGTTCCCCACCGCGCCTCAGGGGCCCGGTGGGCTTTGGCGGGAGCTAGACTGACGCTTGGGCCGTCTGGCCTTGTGGGCGCTCCCGGCGCCCTTTCAGCTATCGGAAGCCGCCGCGGACAAAAGCTCCGCGACAGCCCGGTACCCCACATCCAGTGCCTTGAGGTTGGCCTCGCGGGTGGCAGGGGGAACCCGGTTGGCCACCGCCTGCTCCAGCGAGGTACGGTCGACCAACCCGGTGAGCCCCGCCAACACCCCGAGGGCGATGATGTTGGCGACGATGTCGCGTCCGAAATGCTCGCGGGCCAGCCGGGTTATGGGAACCCGGTACACCCTTCCCGGGGTCTCGGGCACGGCATCGACGAAAGTGGAGTCCACCACCACCGTGCCTCCCGGCCGTACCTGGTGGGCGTAGCGGACACAGGCCTCGCGGTTCATCACCAGCACCACCTCGGGAAGGATGACCTTCGGATAATCGATCTCCTCCCGGCTGAGCACCACCTCACAGCGACTGGCCCCGCCCCGCGACTCCGGCCCGTACGACTGCGTCTGGACGGCGTTGAGCCCTCCGTACACGGCGGCCGCCTCGGCCAGGATGATCCCTCCAAGGATGATCCCCTGGCCACCCTCGCCGCTGAGCCTCACCTCCAACCGGCTCACGATGTCCCCTCCTCCCGAACCCTGGCCACCAGCTCGGCATACGCGCGGGTGTACTCCGGCCAGTCGGCGCGGTGGAGTTCGCCCACGACGATCTTGCCTTCGAGCTCCGCGGGGTCGAGTTGCCTGGCCCGTGCCACATCCACCGTGTGCTCCTTTTGCCACCTGAGCATGTCGGCGGCGGAACCCAGCCGGTTGCGGCGGCCGTAGTAGGTCGGACACTGCGTGATGGCCTCAACGAAGGCAAAGCCCTGCTGCCGCAAAGCCCGCGCGATCAGCCTGGCCATGCTCCGCGCCTGGTAGGTGGCGGCCCGCGCGACGTAACTGGCCCCGGCCACCCGGGCCAGCTCGCACAGATCGAAATCGCGCTCGATATGGCCGTAAGGCGCGGTAGGCGCCAGGCTGAGACGTGGGCTGGTAGGGGAGTGCTGACCGCTGGTCATGCCGTACACGTGGTTGTTGAAGCAGATGCAGGTCATCTCGATGTTCCTGCGGGCGGCATGGATGAAGTGGTTGCCGCCGATGGCCGCAAGATCGCCGTCGCCGGTGATGACCACCACGCGTAGCTCCGGTCTGGCCAGCTTGACCCCGGTCGCGAAGGCCAGCGCCCGCCCATGGGTGGTATGCAGGCCATCACAGTTGAAGTAGCCGGCCGCCCGGGAAGCGCAACCGATCCCCGAGACCACCACCGTGCGGTCCATGTCCGCCTCTACCTCATCCAAAGCCCGCATCAACGCTCCCAGAACGGTGCCGTGTCCGCAGCCGCGGCACCAGATATGGGGCAGCCGGTCCACACGAAGGTATTTCTCGGCCAGGGGGGTGCTCAAGGTCTGGCCACCTCCCGCAACGCCCCGAGGACCTCTTCGGGAGTGATGAGATTGCCGTCCACCCGGCTGTAGGCGCGAACGGCAGCCCTGCCCCGGACCGCCCGCTCGACCTCGTACACCAGCTGGCCGAGGTTCATCTCGGGCACCACGAAGCCCCGAACCTCTTCGGCCAGCCGGGCCAGCCGCTCCTCGGGGAACGGCCAGACGGTGATGGGACGCAGGAAACCGGCGGCGATACCCTCCTGTCTGGCCAGACGGACCGCCCGCAGCGCGGATCGCGCGACGCAGCCAACGGCTACCACCACTACCTCCGCATCGTCCAGCATCTCCCCGTGAACCATCGCCAGTTCGGAGCGTCTTGCATCCACCTTGGCCTGCAACCGCCGGATCAGGGCGGCAGCCTCCGGCCCGGGCCCGATGGGATAACCGCGGCGGTCGTGCAGAAGACCGGTGACGTGCGCGCGGTTGCCGTCGCCGAAAACCGCCATCGGCGGGACGTCCGAATGGCGGTCCTCGTACGGAAGCGCCCCGGGCGTGCGCGGCGGGATGCGCGGACGGCTCTCGCGTCTGATGCTGCTCGGATCGGGCAAGGTCACCTTCTCCCGCATGTGCCCGATGACCTCGTCGGTCAGCAGGATCACCGGTATGCGCAAGCGCTCCGCCAGGTTGAAAGCGGTGACCGTCAGGTCAAAGCACTCGTGAACCGACCAGGGAGCGAGCACCACGGCCGGATGGTCGCCATGTGTTCCCCAGCGGGCCTGCATGATGTCTCCCTGGGAGGGAGAGGTGGGTAGGCCGGTGCTGGGTCCCTGTCTCTGGACGTTGACCACCACGCAGGGTGCCTCCACCAGCGCGGCAAAACCCAGGTTCTCCTGCTTGAGCGAGAAACCGGGACCGCTGGTGGCCGTCATGGCCCGCGCCCCGGCCAGCGAGGCCCCGACCACCGCGGCCATGCTGGCGATCTCGTCCTCCATCTGGATAAAGGTGCCTCCCGTCCTCGGGAGGCGTTCGGCGAGGAACTCCGCCACTTCGGTAGATGGGGTTATGGGGTAGCCGGCGAAGAAATCGAGGCCTGCCGCAAGCGCACCTTCAGCGCACGCCTCGTTCCCCTGCATCAGTCTTACCCCTGGTTCGTGAGGCAACTGGTCCACCTTCCCGCACGGTGATGGCGAAATCCGGGCAAAGAAGCTCACACATTCGGCAGTGAGTGCAGGCGGAGGGGTTGCTGACGCGAACCGGGCCCTGGTCCTCCCGGCTCAACACTCCCCGGGGACAGAACTCCACGCAGATGTCGCAGCCCTTGCACCATGCTTCGCGGACGACGACCGGGTCGGGCTGCCCGGCAAGCGACACCCGCGCTTGCCGGGACGTTAGCTGGTCGGTCATTGATCTCTTCCCCCATGCAATATACAACAGCCCGGCGGCTTTCTCAAGCGCCTTCTCCCTTGCCCCGAAGGTATCCGATGCCCGAACGGTCGAGCTCCAGCTCTACCTTGTCGGCCACCCGTACGGTGACCGTGTCCTCCTTCAGGCCCGTGATCACGCCCCGAATACCGCCAATGGTCACCACCCGGTCACCCTTCTTCAACCCGGCCAACATCTCCCGGCGCTGTTTTTGCTGCCTGGCCTGAGGCCTCCAGACCAGGAAGTACATGGCCGCGAACATGACGGCAAGCAGCAAGAAGAACACCAGGCTCGATCCGGTCCCTGCGTCGTTCAAGTCCCCTACACCTCCCACGTTCCACTGTCGACAGGATTCGGCAGACGAGGGCCATTCCCTTCACCTTTCGGTTCACCCCACCCACAGCGGAGATTGCAGACGGCGCAGGACGGCCAGCACGCTCAGGGCCGCCAGCCAGCTGGTCCTGGGGTTGTCGGGCAAGGGCAGGCAGCTTACCTCGAGCCTGGCCGAACCGAAAGGTCCGTCAAGCGCGACACGGTGCGTGTTCACGCGGAGGGAAGGGTCGGCTTCCACCCGCACTTCCACAGCGCCCGGGTCTTGGGCCGCCAGCGCCAGCGTTGCCGCCACGTTGAGGTTTTGGGGGAAAACGGCAACGGCTTGGGCCGCGCTCCCCGCGAACCCCTCCAGCTTGCCCCCCAGCGCTCGAGGTGGCTTGCGCGTGGTCAGCGTGACGCTAAGTGGCGGAGCCAGGTTGGCAGCAGCCACGAGGTCAAGACCTCCCAGCGCCCCCGAAGCGGCGAAGATACGCCTACCCACCCTTCGCGCGACGGCCTCGGCACGGGTGCGCAGTCCCGGCTCGACCAGGCCTCCGGTGCTGAGCACCACCACGTCGCAACCGGCCTCGAGCAACGGAATCAGGTACTCGCCCACCGCCCCCACCGAGGCCGCCTCCACCACCACCTGAGGCGAAGCGGCGATCAGTGCCTCCAGCGAGCCCGCTACCTGCAGCCCCAGGGCTTCGGCCAACGCCTCGGCGCGCGCGGGGGCCGGCCTATCCAAGACCGCCACGGTGTGCCAGTCACCCGCCCGGCCTTCGCGGACCGCCCTCGCCACGGTGGAGCCCACGGCTCCGCAGCCTATGATCGCCAGCCTGGTCGGGTACATACCCGGGTCTCCTTCAGTTTTCCACCCGACCCTCCCGGTAACGTGCCAGCATTTCCTCACGCCAGCCCGCGAAGCGGCCCTCGGCGATCGCCTGGCCCATCTCCCTTACCAGGGTGAGGGTGAAAGTCAAGTTGTGCAACGTGGTCAGCCGGATCCCGAGTACCTCACCGGCGATCAGCAGGTGCCGGATGTAGGCTCGGGTAAAGGTCCTACAGGCATAGCAAGGGCAGTCGGCGGCGATGGGCCGCATGTCCTGGCGAAACCGCGCTCCCCGCAGCGAAAGGGGCCCGTCACGGGTCAGCACGGTGCCATGGCGTCCCAGTCTGGTGGGGAAGACGGAATCGAACATATCCACACCTCTGCTCACCGCTTCCACGAGGTCGTCGGGAGCGCCAACCCCCATCAGGTAGCGCGGTCGGTCGGCAGGCAGCTCGGGCACGGTGACCTCTAGCAGGGAGTAAAGGAGCGGCCGTGGCTCCCCCACCGACAGCCCCCCAAGCGCGTAGCCGGGGAAGTCCCGCTGCACCAGTGCCCGCGCCGCCCGGCGGCGGAGATCGGGGTAGGTGCTCCCCTGAACGATGGCGAACAGGGCCTGCCGTTCGGGGGCCGGCCGGGTCGCAAGCGATCTTGACGCCCAGTCTTCGGTCAGCGCCACGGCCCTTGCCGCTGCCTCGCGGTCGCAGGGGTACGGAGTACACACGTCAAGCGGCATGATGATGTCCGCCCCGATGTCCTCTTGCACCCGCATCACGCGTTCGGGCGAGAAGAAGTGCTCCGACCCGTCGATATGCGATCGAAAGGTGACTCCCGCTTCGTCCACGGAGCATCGCGCCGCCAGGCTGAACACCTGGTATCCTCCACTGTCGCTGAGGACGGGGCCGGGCCAGCCCATGAAGGACTGGATCCCTCCCGCCGCACGCAGGATTTCGCATCCTGGGCGCAGGTACAGGTGGTAGGCGTTGACCAGGATCATCTCGGCCCCCAGGCCCAGGACCTCCTCGGGCGTCAGCGTCTTCACGGTGCCCTGGGTGCCCACCGGCATGAAAAGCGGAGTCTCGACGACGCCGCGCCGGGTCAGCAAACGTCCCCGGCGCGGGCCTTCCGGTGAACCTGTCAAGAGTTCAAAGCGCACCGCGCCCACAGGGCACCTCACAGGATCAGCATGGCGTCACCGAAGCTGTAAAAACGGTAGCGTTCGGCCACCGCCGTGGCATAGGCCCTGCGCAACCGTTCGTGATCGCCCATGAAAGCCCCCACCAGCATCATCAACGTGGAGCGCGGCAGATGGAAGTTGGTGATCAGCCCTTCCACCACTCGAAACCGGTAGCCGGGCCGGATGACAAGGTCGGTGCTTCCCGCTCCCGCCCGCACCGTACCGTCCGCGGCCGCCGCCGTCTCCAGCGCACGCACCACGGTGGTGCCGACGGCCACCACTTTGCCGACCCGGCTACGGGCGGCGGCGATCGCCTGCGCGGCCGCCTCGGGCACCCGGTAACGCTCCGGCGGCACACGGTGGTCACGCGGATCGGCGGTGCGCATCGGCAGGAAGGTGCCGGGGCCGACGTGCAGGGTAATGTGGGTCACCGTAACCCCCTTGTGACGCAGACGGTCCAAAAGCTCCTCGGTGAAGTGCAAGCCCGCCGTGGGCGCCGCTACCGATCCCCGCACTCGCGCGAACACGGTCTGATAGCGCTCGGGATCGGCGGGAGCGGTATGGATGTAAGGCGGAAGCGGCAGCCTGCCGTAGCGGTTCAGCCAATCGACGACCGTACGATCGTTGCCAAAAGTCAGCAGCCGTCCGCCTTCGGGGGTGCGGTCAAGCACCGTCGCTTCCAGGGCTTCTTCCCCGTCGCCGGGAAAGCGCAAGACCGCTCCGGGACGGACCCGTCTGCCGGGCCGGACCAGTGCCTCCCAGCAACCCGGGCCGACGCGGTTGACCACCAGTACCTCAACCCGGCCGCCCCCGGGGAGGCGGCCG
This sequence comes from Symbiobacterium thermophilum, assembly GCA_020725145.1. Lineage (GTDB taxonomy): Bacteria > Bacillota > Sulfobacillia > UBA995 > UBA995 > DYFO01. Next base: position 202 of record DYFO01000063.1, on the reverse strand, counting down.
AACAGGCGCGCCGGTACGACCCGCGTGTCGTTAAGTACCAGACAATCGGCGGGGTCAAGATAGTCGGGCAGGTCACGGAACACGGCGTGTTCCAGCCGCCCACCGTCGCGGGAAAGCACCATAAGCCGCGCCCGGTCTCGCGGCTCCGCGGGAGACTGGGCGATCAGCTCCGGTGGCAGCTGGTAGTCGAAGTCCTCAAGTC
>DYFO01000062.1 GCA_020725145.1 Symbiobacterium thermophilum | reverse complement strand
CCGCGCCGCGGTCGGCGAGACGCTGAAGTTCTGGTCCTACCTCGCGATCTTCTGGCTGGTGGCCCGGCAGGCAGATGGCCGCCGCCGGGCGTTGCTCATGGACGCCCTTGTCGCCGCGGGGGTGGTCGTGGCCGCCGTGGGCCTGGGCGCCCTCGCCGGCTTGGTTGCTTTTCCCGGAGCGGTGATCTACGAGCGGCTCGCCTCCACCTTGCAGTACCCCAACACCACCGCCGCCTACCTCTCGGCGGTGCTGGTGCTGGCCCTGTTCCGGCGGGAAGCCGCAGGTCGGGCGTGGGGACGGCACGGCTACCCCGTGGCGGCGTCGCTGCTGACCGCCGCCATCGTGCTGACCCAGTCCCGCGGTGCCTGGTTGGTGCTGCCCCTGGTGCTGGGCGTGTTCTGGCTGGGGCAGCCGGCCGGCCGCCGCGCCGCCTGCGCGGCGCGTGGGCTGGCGGTGCTTGGCTCAGGCGGCGCGGCGGGGTTACTGGCCGCCCGGGCGGTCGAGCGGGGACTTTCCACCCCGGCGGTGGCCTGGGTGCTGGCAGGCTGTGCGGCTGCCGTCCTGCTGGCGGCGGCGATCGACCGCTTGCTCACCGCCCACCCGGGCCTGGCGCTGCCGGCCCTGGCGCTGGCGGCGGCGGTCTCGGTGGTGGCAGTGCTGACACCGGCGGGCCGGCAGGTCGTTGCGGCGACGACGGCGCGCTTGGGCGGGCTTCCTGCCGCATTCAACGTGTTGCAGCGCCTGGTGTACGCCAGGGACGGCATCCGCATTGCGCTCGACCGCCCGCTGCTGGGGGCGGGCGGAGGCGGCTGGAACGCGCTGTACCGGATGTACCAGGAGTACCCGTACGACAGTGCGCACGCCCACAACTTCCTGCTGGAACACTTCATCGACACCGGGGCGGTGGGGCTGCTGGCGCTGCTTGTCTGCTTTGGCGGGCTGCTGGGTGCGGTCTGGCGGGCCGCGCGCGGGCCGGCGCGGGCGGAGGCGATCGCCCTGACGGCGGCGCTGCTGGCCGTGGGATTGCACAGCCTGATCGATTTCGGCATGGCGCTGCCGGCGGTGGGGTTGCTCGCCTTTGCCCTGTTCGGAGCGGTGCGCTCGCTCGGCAGCCCTCGGCACCGGGCGCGTTCCATTCCCGGGTGGGCCTCTGGCCCGGCACTCGGGCTGGCCTTGGTGATCCTGGTGGTGTCGGGCATGTTGTGGGCGGGCCACCGTAGCGCCCAGGCCGCGATCGACTTCCTGCGCAAGGAACGCTATCAGGAGGCAAGGGTGGCGTTCGAGCGGGCGCGGTCCGCAGATCCGCTCACCGCCAGCTTTGCCGTGGACCTGGCCACCTGTTACGAGCAGCTCGGCTACCTCAGACGTGACGCAGCACTGCTCGAGCAGGCCGGCGAGCAGCTGCAGGCGGCGCTCCGGCTGGAGCCCTACAACGGCGTCTACCATCACGAGTACGGGCTTTTCGCCCTGCGGCGCGGCAAGCTGGCCGAAGGGCTTGCCCACCTGGAGCGCTCGACCGAACTCTACCCCAACGCCGCCGTGTTCTACGGCAACCTGGCGCAGGCCCGGATTCTGGCCGGGCTGCGGGAGCTGGGCCTTGGAAACCGGGCGGCGGCCGAGGTGCACGCGGCGAGGATCCTGGAGCTGGAGCGGGAGCTCGCGGACAGGGCGGCGGGGGTGCCCGCGTTCGTCCCCGAGCACTGGCGCCTGCAGGTGCCCGACCCCGCGCTTTACCTGTCGGCGGGACAGGCGTACGCCATCAGGGGGGAGTTCGAGGAGGCGCTCGATCGCCTCTTGGCCGTGCATCCGGCCTACAGCGGCGAGGCGGCGCTGTGGGTGGCGGTCGCCCTGGAGGCACTGGGAGAACCGGCAGGCGCGGAGCTGCTCGTGCTCTTGCGCATGGAGGCTCCCGAGCTGGCGGAGGAGCTCATGCAACTGCGAACCCTGCTACTGCCCGAGAAGGTGGAGAGGTAAGAGATAGCCCCGGGAGGACGGCATGCGTAACGCGCGATGGATGCTCCCCTTGCTCCTGGGGGCCATCGACCTTCTGGCGATCAACCTGGCCTGGGCGCTGGGGCTGTGGATCCGCTTCGAGGGGGCGGTGCCACCGCCGTTCCTCGCGGCCTGGTGGCGGCTGCTTGTGCCCGTCAACCTCATACATCTTGCGGTTTTCGTGGCGATGGGCCACTACCGGCGCCTGTGGCGCTACGCCGACGCCCGCGACATGTTGTGGCTGGTCGCCGGTCAGGCCTGTGCGACCGCGCTGGTATGGGTGGCGGTGTATGAAGTCTACCGCCTGAGCTACCCCCGCAGCGCCCTTCTGCTCGCGGCCCTGATCACCCTCTTCACCACGGGGGGAGTGCGGCTGGTGGTGAAGCTGGCCGGTTCGGGCGAGCCCTGGTTCCGGTCGCGGCAGGGTAACCGCGTGCTGGTTGTAGGCGCCGGGGAGGCGGGCAGGTTGGTGGTGCGGGAACTGCGGCGACACCCCGAGCTCGGAGCGGTGCCCGTCGGCTTTGCCGACGACGACCTCCGCAAGCGGGGTATGGTGATCGCCGGGCTGCCGGTGCTGGCCGACCGGTCGAGCCTTGTCGAGGTGGTCGCCGCCCGGCGGGTGGACCAGATCATCGTCGCCATTCCCTCCGCCAGCCGGCAGGCCGTGAGCGAGTGGTTGCGCCTGTGCACCCGCACCCGTGCCCGCGTCCTCATCCTCCCCGGCATGTACGAACTGCTCGACGGGCAGGTTGACCTGTCCCGGCTGCGCGAGGCGCGACCGGAAGACCTGCTGGGAAGGGAGCCGGCCACCATCGACCTCGAGCAGGCCACCGGCTACCTCCGGGATCGCGTCGTGCTGGTGACCGGCGCGGGCGGTTCCATCGGCTCCGAGCTCTGCCGTCAGGTGACCCGCTTCCGTCCCCGGCTGCTGGTCCTCCTGGGCAACGAGGAGAACCAGCTGCACGAGGTGGCGACCGACCTCGACCTCGAGTACCCCGACTCGCCGCGCGAGGTAGTGCTGTGCGACATCCGGGACCGGAGCAAGGTGGACCGGGTCTTCGGTCGTCTAGGCCCCGACCTCGTGTTTCACGCCGCCGCCCACAAGCACGTGCCCATGCTGGAGCTTCACCCCGAGGAGGGTGTCAAGAACAACGTTTTCGGTACCTGCAACGTGGCGCTGGCGGCGCTCGAGACCGGGGTCAGCGGGTTCGTCTACGTCTCTTCCGACAAGGCGGTGCGGCCGTCCAGCGTGATGGGGGCGACCAAGCGCCTCGGGGAGATGATCGTGCAGAGCCTCAACGCGCTCGGCACCACCACCTTCGTGGCCGTGCGCTTCGGCAACGTCCTGGGCAGCCGCGGAAGCGTCCTCCCCATTTTCCAGCGGCAGGTGGCCAGGGGGGGACCGGTGACGGTCACCGACCCCGAGGCCACGCGTTACTTCATGACCGTCGAGGAGGCGTGCCAGCTGCTCGTGCAGGCGGCGGCCATCGGACGCGGGGGTCAGGTGCTGCTTTTGGACATGGGGACGCCCATGCGCATCCTCGAACTGGCGGAGAACGTCATCCGCCTCGCCGGCAAGGAACCGGGCCGCGACATCCCCATCCAGATCGTGGGCCTGCGTCCGGGGGAGAAGGTGCACGAGGAGCTCTTCACCGCGCAGGAAGAGCTGTGCGCCACCACCCACGACCGCATTTTCGTCGCCCCCCAGCGCGTGCCGCCCTGGGCCGAGCTCTCGAAGGGATTGGAGGAGCTGAGAAGGCTGGTGGACGAAGGCGACTGCTGTGCGCTCCGCGAGTGTCTTTTCAACCTGGTGGGGATGGCATGATCGCCATGGCACGCCCCGACATCGGGGAGCTGGAGATCGAGCTGGTCAACCGGGTGTTGCGCTCGGATTTTCTGAGCATGGGTCAGATGACGGTCGAGTTCGAGCGGGACTTGGCCGCCTACGTGGGGTCGCCGCACGCGGTGGCTGTCTCCAGCGGCACCGCAGGGTTACACACCTTGGTGCGGGCCTTGGGCATCGGTCCCGGCGACGAGGTGGTGACCTCGAGCTTCAGTTTCGTGGCCTCGAGCAACGTGCTGCTTTACGAGGGTGCCCGGCCGGTTTTCGCCGACATCGAGCCCGAGTACCTCTGCCTTGACCCCGACGCGGTCGAAGCGGCCATCACCCCCCGCACCCGCGCCATCCTGACGGTCGACGTCTTCGGTCACCCCTGCCGGCTGGACCGGCTAGGAGACATCGCCCGGGCCCACGGCCTGCACCTCATCGACGACGCCTGCGAGGCGCTGGGGGCGGAGCTCGGAGGGGTCAGGCTGGGGCACCCCTCGCTGGCTACCGCGGCCGTCTTCGCCTTCTTCCCCAACAAGCAGATCACCACCGGCGAGGGGGGAATGGTGGTCACCGGTGACGCCTGCCTCGCCCGGCTTTGCCGTAGCCTCCGCAACCAGGGCAGGGGGGAAGGCGGCGAGTGGCTGCTGCACGAACGCCTGGGCTACAACTACCGCATGGACGAGCTCAGCGCGGCGGTGGGAGTGGGGCAACTGCGAAGGATAGGGGAGCTGCTCGGGAAGCGGGACCGGGTGGCGGAGCTTTACTCCCGGAGGCTCGCGGGGGTCGGGGGTGTGACGGTCCCCCCGGTGGCCCCCGGGGTAAGGATGAGCTGGTTCGTGTACGTCGTGCGCCTGGACCCGGCGATCGACCGCGACGCCGTGCGGCGGCACCTCGCCGATCGCGGCATCCCCACCCGGCCGTACTTCCACCCCATCCACCTGCAGCCTTTCTTTCGCGAACGTTTCGGCCACCGCGAGGGAGAGCTGCCGGTGACCGAAAGGGCGGGCCGGACCTGCCTGGCCCTGCCGTTTCACGGCCGGCTCACGCCGGAAGAGGTGGACACGGTGACGGGAGTGCTCGAGGAGGCGATCGCCGCTTGCGGGTAGCCAAGCGGGTGATAGACGTGGCCCTGGCCGGGCTCGCCCTGCTGCTTCTTTTGCCGCTTTGCGCGCTCTTCGCTCTGGCCATCAAGTCAAGCTCGCCCGGCCCCGTGCTCTACCGGCAGGAACGCGCCGGAAGGCACGGCAGGCCGTTCCAGATGCTCAAGTTCCGCACCATGGTGGTCGGCGCTCAGGCCTCGGGTCTGGGGCTGCGGGTGGCGTACGACGATCCCCGCCTGACCCCGGTTGGAAGGCTCCTCCGGAGGTTCGCCCTGGACGAGCTGCCGCAGCTGATCAACGTGCTGCGGGGGGAGATGAGCCTGGTGGGGCCCCGCCCTGCTCCCCCCTCTCAGGTGGCGCGGTACACTGCGAGGCAACGGCGCCGGTTGGAAGTTCTGCCGGGCATCACCGGATGGGCCCAGGTCAACGGGCGCAACCGACTTTCCTGGCCGGAGCGCATCGAGCTCGATGTATGGTACGTGGACCACTGGAGCCTGTGGCTTGACCTTGTCATCGTGGCGCGCACCGTGCCGGAGGTGCTGTTCGCCACGCGTGAGAAGCTGTACGGCAGGACGGGGGTGACGCCCGATCTCTGAGAAGGTCAGACCGCTGGTGATCTGCGGGGCGGGAGGCCTGGGCCGCGAGGTGGCGTGGCTGGTCGGCGAGATCAACGCCGCCAGGCGCCGTTGGGACCTTCTGGGTTTCCTTGACGACGACCCCCGTCGCCACGGCAGCTCAGCGGGCGGGGTGCCGGTGCTGGGGGACCTGGGGTCGCCGCTCCCCGCGGGAACCCATGCCGTCCTGGCGATCGGCGATCCCCGGGCCAGGCGCCGAGCCATCGAGCGCCTCGAGGCAAGGGCAGTGGCTTTGGCCACGCTGGTCCACCCCGGGGTGGCGCTGTCACCGTCCGTCAGCGTCGGCGAGGGCAGCGTGGTGATGCCCGGTGTGGTGCTCACCGTGGACATCTGGGTGGGCAGGCATGTTCTGCTCAGCCCCGGGTGCACGGTGGGACACGACACGGTGATCGGCGACGGCTCAAGCCTGATGCCGGGCGTTCACCTTGCAGGCGCGGTCACCCTGGGCGAGCGGGTCTTCGTCGGGATGGGGGCGAGCGTGATCAGCGGCATCACCATCGGGTCGGACGTGGTGCTGGGCGCAGGCGCCGTGGTGATCGACCACCTGCCCCCGGGGGTCACGGCGGTGGGGGTGCCCGCCCGCGTCATCCGGGAAGGGTGCAAGCCGTGAGCGCTCCCCGGGTGCTTTTCGTGGCCAGCGTTGCCCGCCATCTCCTGGCTTTCCACCTGCCCTTCGTGCGGCTTCTGCAGGACATGGGATGCGAGGTGCACGCTGCCTGCGATCCCGCCGGCGAAGGCGAGGAGCTGGCCGCCGCGGGGGTGAAGGTCTGGCCGCTGCCCATTCGCCGCAGTCCCTGGCGGCCGGAGAACCTCTGGGCCCTGGGTAAGCTCGTGCGACTGATGAAGGGACAAGGTTACCGGCTGGTGCACGTGCACACCCCGGTGGCAGCCTGCCTGGGAAGGGTGGCGGCCCGGCTCGCGGGGGTGCCCGCGGTGCTGTACACGGCGCACGGTTTCCACTTCTACCGCGGGGCGCCCCTTGTGAACTGGCTGCTTTACTACCCCGTGGAGTGGTGGCTGGCGCGCTGGACGGACGGGCTTTTCGTGATGAACCGGGAGGACCACGAGCGCGCGCTCCGGCTTCCGGTACGGGGCCGGGTGTACCTGGTGCCGGGAGTCGGGGTTCCGCTGGAGGACGGGCCCGACCCCGGTGCGCGCGCGCGTGAGCTGGCCGCCCTCGGGGTTCCGCCGGAGGCCCCCGTGGCCATCGTGGCCGGGGAGCTTTCGCCCACCAAGAATGTCGGGCAGGTGCTGCGGGCCTGGCGGCTGGTGCTTGACCAACTGCCACACGCCTGGCTACTGGTCGTGGGTGAGGGCAGCCAGCGACGGAGGCTGGAGCGATTGGCCCGCCGCCTCGGCCTGTCTTCGAACGTCGTGTTCTGCGGGTTTCGCAAGGATCTTCGGCGCCTGCTACACCTGACGGACGTGTTGGTGACCGCCTCCCGCCGCGAAGGGCTGCCGCGGGTGGTGATGGAGGCCATGGCGGCGGGGCGACCGGTCGTGGCGACGGACGTGCGCGGAAACAGGGATCTGGTCAGTCACGGGGAAACAGGGATGCTGGTGGCACCCGGTGAGGCGGCGGCCATGGGCGCCGCACTGCTGACCGTACTGGGTGACGCGGGGGTACGCTGCAGGCTCGGCAACCGTGCCCGGGAACGGGCGCAGACCTTGGAGCTGTGCCGGGCCGAGCAGGCCCTCGAGCCCATTTATCGGCAGTTTCTAGGCCGGCAAACATGCTGACGCGGGGGAGCGAACCCGGTGGCGGGTAACAGCCCGAGAGTCCTCTTCATCTACACGGTGGTCGGCCGGGGCGGCGACGCCGTGCAGATCCAGGCGATGAGCCGGGCCTTGAGGCGGATCGGATGCCACGTCGCCCTGGTAGGCGGCCATGAGCTGCGGCCCTACCAGTTCGCAGGGATCGGCCACCAGTCCCGGCGCTCGCTCAGGGCGCTGCCCTGGTGGTTGCGGGACCTCCTGGAACTGGGCTTGAACCTAGCGGTGGCCGTCCGCGCGCTGGGCGTGGGGCTGAGGTTGCGGCCCCAACTGATCCTGGAGCGGATGACACCGTACGGACCGGCGGGGCTGCTGCTGTCACGGTGGCTCCGGACCCCGCTGGTGGTCCATCTCGACGCGCCGTTCGCCGCCGAACGGGCCTTCGGGAAGGAGGGCCTCTTCCGGGGTCTACACCGAACGGTCGTGCGCTGGGCGGGACGGAAGGCCACGGCGGTGGCGGTGGGATCCGAGCTTAGCCACGAGCACTACCGGACCCTGGGTGTACCGCCCGAGAAGATGGTCTTTGTGCACAACGGCGTACTCTTGGACGAAGTAGTGGACTCAAGGACGGAAGATGCCGCGTCCCGGGTTGTCGGTTTTTGCGGAAGCCTTGCGCGCTGGCACCGGGTGGACCTGCTCCTGCAGGCGGTGGCCAGGCTGCGGTCGGCGGCGGTGCCCGTCACCTGCACCATCGTCGGGATGGGAGTCGAGTACACCCGTGCGTTCAAGCTGGCGACGGATTTGGGCCTCGGAACCGCGGTGCGCTTCACGGGCCCGGTGGACCGGAAGACTGCCCTCGCCATGATCGACGACTTTCAGGTGGCAGTGCTTCCAGGTACCCTGCCGACCGGCTCGCCCATGAAGCTTTTCGACTACGCCGCCCGGCGCGTGCCCATGGTCATACCCGAGTTGCCCAACCTCCGCCAGATCTGGGGAGAGGCGGCCGCCTACTTCGCCCCCGGCGACGCGGGGGCCCTGGCCGGCACGCTTCGGTGCCTGCTGGAGGAGCAGGACCTCCGCCGCCGCCTTGCCGACGCCGCCTGGGCGCGTCTCATCGACAGGTACACCTGGGAGCGACAGATGGCCGCCTTGCTCCACCGGGCGGGCGTGGCGACGCCGGCAGCGGCGGGGAGCGAGACAACGTGAAGACGGTGTGGCAGGAACTGACCGAACTCTACCGCTACCGCGAGATGCTGCGCAATCTGACCGCCCGCGAGCTTCGGGCGCGTTACAAAGGTTCCTTCCTGGGCTTCCTGTGGACGTTCGTGCATCCGCTGCTGATGCTGATCG
>DYFO01000061.1 GCA_020725145.1 Symbiobacterium thermophilum | reverse complement strand
CCCCGCCCGGCAACGGACGGGTGTCCGGAACAGATTTCTATGTTCCGGGCAACGGCTGATGGCTGTCTACCTGCGCTACGCCGAGCGGGTGGTTCCGCGCTGTCTGGAAGAGCTGAGAGGGATGGCCGAGGGATCGGCATTGCCCTTCGAGGTCCTGTTTTGCCTGAACGCCGAGGAGGAGCTCGATCGCCGGACCCGCCGCGCATGCACCAGCCTGGCGGTGCCCCCCGAAGCCACCGCCGGCGGCCAGGTGCTGCTTGGGCATAACGAGGATATGACCCCGCAGCATGTTGAGGAGTCGTACGTGGTGAAGGGCCGGCCGGTCGACGCCCCGTCCTTCCTGGCCTTCACCTACTCCGGTGCCCTGCTCCACCAGGGGTTCAACGACGCCGGGATCGCGCAGGTGGGCAACGCCCTGTACCCGGGGGACACCAAGTTCGGAGTCCCCAAGCTCCTTGCCTACCGCGACGTGATGGAGGCCACCACTTTGGAGGACGCCATGCGCCGGTGCCTGCGGCCGGAGCGCGCCAGCGGCCAAAACCACCTGCTGGCTGACGGCCACGGCGAGATCTATAACCTCGAGGTATCCGGTCGCCGACATGCCATTCAATATGCGGGCGCGCGGCCGCTCGTACACACCAATCACTTCGTGGATCCCGACCTTGAGGCGTTGGAAGAGGAAGATCTCCTCAACTCGCGGCTTCGGCTCAACCGGGTAGGCCGCCTGCTGGATGCGCAGCGGGGCCACATCACCGTCGAGCACTTGAAGCAGGTGCTTTCGGATCACGCCAACTACCCGGGCTCGGTATGCAAGCACGCGGACGACCCCGAGGGCACGGCCACCATCGCCGGCGTGATCATCGATCTTGGTGCCGGCGCGCTGCTGGTCGCCAGGGGTAATCCCTGCACCTCGGACTTCGTGGAGTTCAAGCTATGACGCCCGCGCAACAAATGAGAGAGAGCAGCGGGGGGCTGCTCTCTGAAAGCGTGCGACTTCGGTCCGGCTACGGACGGCGCTGGACGGTGCCACCTCCGGCGGCTCCCGCCGGGCTGGCCGCGCCTCCACGGAACTGGCCGCCGGGCCCGACCATCCCGCCGGCAGCGCCCGCCAGGCTCTGCTCGGCGATCTGGATCATCCGGCGTACCATGTGTCCTCCCACCGCACCGTTCTGACGGGACGGAATATCACCCCAGTAACCGTCAGGAGGCGGCGACACGCCAAGGTCCCTGGCTACCTCGTACTTGAGCGCATCCAGAGCCCTTTCGGCCCCCGGGACCAGGGCCCGGTTAGTCTGCTGACCTCTCGCCACGGGTAGTCACCTCCTTCTGCGGGTAGATTTCCTCGACCCGGACCGTGTATCCCAGGGTGATATTGGCAGGCCAAAGCGCATCAAAACCCCAGGTATGACAGCCAATGTGGGCTTTGCGGGGCTAACCCCTCAGGAGACAGGCGTGTCTCACTCCGGATCCGGCTCGTCGGTGTCGGGGCCGCCCCGCTCGGGTCCCGGCGGCATATCCGGCTCGCCGGGTTCCCGCGGGCGGGCTGCGGGCGGTGTGCGGTGCTCGATCTCGGGCTGACCGGCCGCCTCGCGACCGAAGCTGACCATCCGCCTCGCCAACTCGCGCAGGCCCGTCTCCACGCGATGGCAGACGGTTCCCGGGCGATAGCCATCGGCCGTTTCCTCGCCGAAAGGCAGGCCGGACAGGAGTTCCATTGCCTGTCCGATGGTTTCCACCGCGTAGACGGCGAACTTGCCCTGGCGGACGGCTTCGACCACCTCCGGGCGCAGCATGAGGTTGCCGAGGTTGCGGGCGGGGATGATCACCCCCTGACTGCCGGTAAGCCCCTGGGACTTGCAGGCCTGGTAAAAGCCCTCGATCTTTTCGTTGACCCCGCCGACGGGCTGGATCTGCCCGCGCTGGTTCACCGATCCCGTCAGGGCCAGGTCCTGCCGCAGCGGGATCCGGCCGATGGCCGAGAGCAGGGCGCACAGCTCGGCGCTGGAAGCGGAATCACCTTCAACCTCCTCGTACACCTGTTCAAAGCCGATGGAGGCGGAAAGCGCCAGCGGCTGGCTCTGGCCGAACTTGCCCAGGAGGTATCCGCTCAGTGCAAGAACACCCTTGCTGTGAATGCGTCCGGAGAGGCGGGATTCACGGTCGATGTTGACCACCCCCGCCCGTCCCAACCCGACCGTGGCGGTGATGCGGGAGGGCTTGCCGAAACGATAGTCCCCCACGTCGACTACCGCCACGCCGTTGACCTGGCCGATCACCTCTCCGTTCGTGTCCACCAGCAGGGTACCCCGGGCGATGAGTTCCTGGAACTTCTGCTCAAGGCGGTTGGAGCGGTCGATCTTGTCCCGCAGGGCGGTCTCCACGTGGGTTGCCGCGACCAGGGCCGCTTCTTCCATCTCCGCGACGGCACTGGCCTCGTACACCAGCTCGGCGATCTCGTTGAAGCGGGTGGACAGCTTGTGCCGATCTTCCGCCAGCCGGCAGGCGTACTCCACCACCTTGGCCACCGCCTCCCGCTCGAAGTGCAGGAGGTTTCCCTGGCGGCACACCGATCCCACGAAGGCCGCGTAGGCCAGCACGCGCTCGGGGGTGTGGTCGGTCTCCAAGTCGAAGTCGGCCTTGATCTTGAACAGCTTGCGGAAATCCTCGTCCAGGTGGTGCAGTAGCAGGTACAGAAGCGGGCTGCCGATCATCACCACCTTTACGTCCAGGGGCATGGGTTCGGGCTTCAGCGTGGCCGTGGGGATGGTGCGTATCTGCTGGCCCATGTTCTCGACACGGACCTCCGAGGTCTTCAGCGCCCGTTTCAGCGACGTCCAGGCGAAGGGGTTGGCGAGCACGTCGGCGGCCTGCACGATCAGGTACCCGCCGTTGGCCCGGTGCAGAGCTCCCGCCTTGATCATGGTGAAATCGGTGGTCATCAACCCGAATTCGCCCTTGTACTCCACGCTGCCGAAAAGGTTGTAGTAGGTCGGGTTGGTCTCGAAGACGACCGGGGCCCCTCGTGTGTCGGCATTGCTCACCAGCACGTTCACCCGGTACCGATGCATCCCCGTATCCTGCGTGGGGCGTGCGCCCAGCAGGGACACCACCGAGGGCTTCTCCTCGGCGGGACGGAAGTCCCCCAGGTTCTCCATCACGTCACGCTCGACCTGGTCCAGGTACCCCAGGATGGCGCCAAACTCCCGATATTTTTCCCGAAGTTCCTCAAGCAGCGGGCCCGCAGCCCAAAGCGCGATCTCCTTCTCGAGGTCGGCCAGCCGTTCGCGTGCGGCGCGTTCCGCCGCCCGCATCTTGTGCACAGTCTCCGTCATTATCTCCTGCAGCTCCCGCCGCCGGGCCTCGATCGCGCGTTTTTGCGCTTCATCCAGCGCCTCGAAGTCTTCCTGGGTGAGCGGCCTGCCGTTGACCACCGCCGCCGTCAAAAAGCCGGTGCTGGTGCTCTTGAGCATGAAGCCGCGCTCGGCGGCCGCCCGCTCGAGCTCCTCCACCGCCAGCTGCTGCCGCTCGTGAACTGCCTTGGCGATTTCGTTGCGTTGCCGTTCGTAGTCCTCGCTGTCGAAGGCCCGCGGGATGGCAGTCTTCAGGTCGGCTACCAATCGCTCCATGTCCCGGGCGAACCGGTTCGCCCGCCCCGGCGGCAACCGGATGATGATGGGGCGGTCCGGTTCGGAGAAGTTGTGAACGTAGCACCAGTCGGCGGGGGTCGTCTGCTCGCGGGCTACCTCTGCCACCAGTGACCGTGCGTAGGTGCTCTTGCCCGTGCCCGGCACCCCGGCCATGAAGATGTTATAGCCGGGACTGCGCATGCGCAGGCCGAACTCCATCGCCCTGACCGCACGGTCCTGACCGATACGGCCCTCCACGGGCGGAAGCTCCTCCGTGGTACGGAAGGGGAATACCGATGGGTCGACGGTGAGTCGGAGATCCTCCGGCCCCAGCTGCATGCTATCACCTCGGCAGGGAGTCTGACCCAGGTCTTCGACGCATTATGCTCCCTCCCCTCCCGGTGCGGCATGCGGGTGGACGTTCCCCCGTATATTCAAACCGACGGCACCCAAGGCGGCCGGCCCGGGCACCGGGGAGGGAGGTCACGATGCCTCGAGGGGTGGCAAAGGCCTCGCGTCGAGCTCACCGATGGCGACCGCCCGTGCAGCACCCCCGACGGTCGGTGCTCGTTCGCCAGGCAGTGGCGTCCCTGGTCATCTTGCTCGCTGCCCTGCCGCTATTGTCGGGCGAATGGCCGCTCTCGCAGCGGTTGCGTCAGGAAGTGCGCCTCCTGGTGCACGAACGGCACGACCTGCGGGAGGTCATGGCCCGGCTTGGTGAGGCGCCGGTACTTCAACACCCCCTGTTGGAGGGCTGGCGCCGCGCCCTGGTAGGGCCTCCCCGGCAGGCTCCCATCAATCCCAGGCTGCTTCTGCCGACGGAGGGAGTGATCGCCTCAGGTTACGGCTGGAACACCGACGCCCAGGGTCCCGACGCCCGATTCCATCCCGGCATCGACATCGCCGCCCCTGCCGGGGCACCCGTTTACGCGGCCGAGCAGGGAAGGGTCTTGCGGGTATGGCGTGACGCAGCGTTCGGCCTCGCCGTCGAGCTCGACCACGGCGAGGGCCTGCTCACGCGCTACGGCCGGTTACAGGTGGTCATGGTGGCCCCGGGCACAGTCGTGAGCCGTGGCCAGCAGATCGGCACCGTCGTCCGCTCGACCGCGTCGAACCTGCACTTTCAGGTGGAGCTGGATGGCAGGCTGGTCGACCCGGCCGAATGGCTGGGCATGGGAAGCGCAGGTCCCTGAGAGGGTACCGCGCTGGAAAACCGGGCGCGCCTGGGGTATAATGCAATTGGCGGCGGCGTCCCCCGGCGGCATCACCGTTAACCGCCGATTTTCTTTAGGACCTGGTGTTAGCCCATGCTGCCCGACAACCGTTCCGAAGCTACGCCTTATGACGACATTCTGCCTCGCGTCACCAGGCCCGCCCGCTATCTGGGAGGCGAGTGGAACGCGGTCCGCAAGGACCACCGTTCGGTCGAGGTGCTCTTTGCCCTGGCTTTCCCCGAGATCTACGAGGTAGGGATGTCCCACCTCGGCAGCATGATCCTCTATCACGAACTGAACCTCCGTCCCGACGTCGCCTGTGAACGTGTCTTCTGCCCCTGGATCGACATGGAAGAGGAGATGCGGCGCCGGGGTTTGGGGCTGCACGCCCTGGAATCCGGCCGACCGGTGGCCGAGTTCGACATCGTCGGCATCTCCCTCCAGTACGAGATGAACTACTCCAACGTACTTAACCTCCTTGACCTGGCAGGACTGCCGTTGAGGGCCGACCGGCGCGACGCCGGCCACCCGCTGGTGCTGGCCGGGGGGCCTTGCGCCTTCAACCCCGAGCCGCTTGCCGACTACCTGGACGCGGTCGTGCTGGGCGAGGGAGAAGAGGTTGTCCACGAGGTCGTCGATGCCTTCCGCCGGTGGAAGCGCGCAGGCAAAGGTCGAGACGCCCTGCTACGCTCGCTGGCCGAGATCCCGGGGGTCTACGTGCCTTCGCTGTACCAGGTGGATTACCATCCCGACGGAACGGTGGCGGAGGTAAGCCCGAAGATCGCCGGCGTTCCCCCGCGGGTGGTCCGCCGCGCACTGCCGCGGCTGGACGATCGGGACTACCCTACACGGCCGATCGTTCCCTACCTCGAGACGGTTCACGACCGGGCCATGGTGGAGATCTTCCGCGGATGCACGCGAGGGTGCCGGTTCTGCCAGGCGGGAATCATCTACCGGCCCGTCAGGGAACGTCCTGCCGATCGCGTGCAGGAGCTGGCCCGCGAGTTGGTGGGCGCCACCGGGCACCAGGAAGTTTCGCTGGCTTCGCTCAGTGCCAGCGACTACTCTGCCATCGAGGAGGTGGCGCGCAGGCTGGTGGACGAGGGAGTGGGGCTGGGAGTGGGCATCTCCCTGCCCTCGCTGCGCAGCGACGCCTTTTCGGTGGAACTGGCCCACCAGGTGCAGAGGGTGCGCAAGACGGGGCTGACCTTCGCGCCCGAGGCGGGCACGCAGCGCCTCCGTGACGTGATCAACAAGCAGATCACCTCTGATGACCTTCGGGCCGCGGTCGAAAGCGCGTTCCGCAACGGCTGGCGCACGCTCAAGCTCTACTTCATGATCGGCCTGCCCACCGAGGACTACCCCGACCTTGACGGGATAGCGGAGCTGGTAAGGGAAGTCGAGGCCGCCTACCGCACGGTGAAGCGCGGCGGGGGCCCGCCGCTGAAGCTGTCGGTAAGCGTGGCGCCATTTGTCCCCAAGCCCCACACTCCTTTCCAGTGGGAACCCCAGTTGCTCCTGGAGGAGCTGCGGAAGCGGCAGGAGTACCTGCGGCGCCGCATCCCCAGGAGGGTGCGCCTCAGCTGGCACGATCCGGAGCTCAGCTTCGTGGAAGCGGTGTTCGCCCGGGGAGACCGCCGACTCGCGAGGGCGCTCGAGATCGCGTGGGAGGGAGGCGCCAAGTTCGACAGCTGGTCGGAGCATTTCAGCTACCGGCGATGGATGGACGCGTTCGCGGCCGCCGGACACGACCCCCGGTGGTATGCCAACCGCGAGCGGCCACGCGAGGAAGTGTTTCCCTGGGATCACCTGGAGACCGGAGTCAGCAAGGATTACCTCTGGCAGGAGCGGCGGCGGGCATGGAAGGGCGAGCTCACCGCCGACTGCCGTTTCGCGGCCTGCCCGGGCTGCGGAGTCTGCGACCGTCTGGGGCTAAGTCCGGTGACCGGGCATGCCGCCGCCGGGGAGGGGAGCTAAGGTTCAGCGGCTACGTGTCAAGATGGCCAAAAAAGGACTTGCGAGGTGGATATCTCACCTTGACCTGGTCCGCGCGCTGGAGCGGGCGCTACGCCGCGCGCGTATCCCCGTGGCCTTGAGCCGGGGACATAACCCGCTTCCCCGGGTGTCTTTCGCATCCGCCCTCGGTCTCGGTGCCACCAGCGAGGCAGAGTACTTCGACGTTGAGCTATCCAGGCGCATGCCGGTGTCCGCATTCACCGTCGCCCTGGCCTCACAGCTGCCGGAGGGGCTGGAGCTGCTGGAGGCCAGAGAGGTTCCCGCCACCTCCCCCTCGCTGGGTGCCAGGGTCAACCTGGCGGCCTACCGCGTGACGCTGGCGCTTTCCGACTCCGGAGCCCGCGAGGCGTTCCGCGCCGCCTGGACCCGAGCGCGGACCGCCGAGGGACTGGTGATCCCGCGGCACCGCGAGGGTCGTGTCCGCTTTCTCGATGCGCGGCCGCTGGTGCACTCACTGGCGATCGCCGAGAGTCCGGACGGGCTCGAGCTGCGGCTGGACCTGGTCCTCGATCCACGGGGGACCGTTCGCCCCGAGGAGTTCGTCGCCTTCCTCGCCCAGGAGGCAGGCATCGATCTGCCGCCGGACGCGATAAGGGTACATCGCACAGGCCTCTTTCGTCAGGAGGGCGAGCGGCGGCGCCTGCCCTGGGAGCTTTACTAGATCGCGGCGACCATTTCGTCACGGGCTCCGGCCCGTTCGAAGGGAAGGCAATGGATGAGTAAGGAGATCGTGATAAGTGTGGAGCCCTGGGAGACCAGGGTGGCCCTGCTGGAGGAAGGGCAACTGGTCGAGATCCACTACGAGCGACCGGTTACCCAGCGTACGGTGGGCAGTATCTACAAGGGCAAGGTCGAGAACGTGTTGCCGGGGATGCAGGCGGCCTTCGTCAACCTGGGCCTGGAGCGCAACGCCTTTCTCTACGTGGCGGACGTGACCCGCCGCGACGAGGAGGGAGAGGAGATCCCGGTCAGCCCTCGCCGGGCGTCCATCAAGGACCTGCTCCGGCCCGGTCAGGAGGTAATGGTACAGGTCACCAAGGAGGCGATGGGGACCAAGGGGGCCCGGGTCACCACGCATGTAACGCTTCCCGGTCGTTACCTCGTGTTGATGCCCACGGTGGACTACGTGGGAGTTTCCCGCCGCATCGCCGACGACCGGGAACGCGACCGCCTGCGCAAACTGGCCGAAACCCTCAGACCGCGCGGGATGGGGGTGATCGTCCGTACGGTGGCGGAGGGCCACGAAGAGGCCGACCTGAAGGCCGATCTCGAGCTGCTCACCCGGCTGTGGGGCAAGATTCGTGCTCGCTACCGGTCAGGTCCCGGCCCTCGCCTCCTCCACAAGGACCTGGGACTCATCTTCAGGGTTATCAGGGATGCCTTTGCCCCCGACGTCGACCGGCTGGTGATCGACTCGCGGGCCGACTACGAACGCATCCTTGAGCTTCTGGACGACATATCTCCGGATCTCAAGGGCAGGGTGCAGCTTTTGGAAAGCCGCGACCGGAGCCTGTTTGACCTGTACGGGCTGGAGGCGGAGATCGAACGCGGGCTGCGCCGCCGGGTCTGGCTGAAAAGCGGAGGCTATCTCGTCTTCGACCATACCGAGGCGCTCACGGTGATCGATGTTAACACCGGCAAGTTCGTGGGAACCACCAACCTTGCCGACACCATACTCAAGACCAACCTGGAGGCCGCACGGGAGATTGCCCGGCAGGTGAGGCTCCGCGACATCGGAGGCATCATCGTCGTCGACTTCATCGACATGGATGGCGAGCGCGACCGCCAGCGGGTGCTGCAGGCGCTCGGCGAGGAGCTAAAAAAGGACCGTACCCGCTGCAACGTGCTCGGTCTCACGGAACTCGGACTGGTGGAGATGACCCGCAAGAAGGCCAGCATGGCGCTCGATGAGGTGCTGCAGAAGCCCTGTCCGTACTGCGAGGGCCGGGGCAGGGTCCTTTCCGAGGAGTCGGCTGCCGCCCGTTTCCGTCGTGAGATCAAGGCCATTTTGCGCCGCAGCGAGGCCGAGGCACTGCTGGTGGAAACCAACCCGGCAGTGGCCGCCCTGCTCATCGGGGTTGGGGGAGCCAGCCTGCGTGAGCTCGAGCGGCAGACCGGCAAGACGATCTACATAAGAGGGTCGGAGGATTGCCACCTGGAGGCCATGCGCATCCTGGGGCAGGGCAAGGTCGAGGAAGTCGAAGCCCGAGCCCTGCCGGTACGTCAGGGACAGGTCATGGAGGTGACCGTCGAGGAACCGCATGTCAACAACGTGTGGGACGGCATCGCCAGAGTAGACGGCTATGTTGTGGACGTCGAAGGCGGCGGCAAGCTGGTGGGGCAGAAGGTGAAGGTGGAGATCACCCGGGCCCACCGGACGTACGCCCGGGCACGCGTTGTCAGCTGAACACGGGCCGGCGAGCGTGTAACATTTAGGTAGGCGTTGGAGGGGGAGGTAGCGAAAGAGACC
>DYFO01000060.1 GCA_020725145.1 Symbiobacterium thermophilum | reverse complement strand
TCAGGTTCCGGCATGACACCGACGGGGTTGCCTACCGGTGCTTTACACGCACCGGGCCGGCCGGTGCGTTGACAGCCTTTCACGCGCCGTGCTAAAATGATCAAGTCATTGCTGGGGTAAAGCCGCGCCCGCCCGACGGGAGGGCTTCCCCTCCGGGGGTCCACCAAAGTGTACGCCATCATCGAAACCGGCGGCAAGCAGTATCGTGTCACACCTGGCCAGCGGATCAAGGTGGAGAAGCTGGACGTCGAGGTAGGGTCGGTCGTGGAATTGGATCGGGTGCTGGCGGTAGGCTCCGGCGAGGCCGGGCTGACGGTGGGTACGCCCCACGTCCCCGGAGCCAGGGCGGTGGCCCGTGTCCTTGAGCACGGCCGGGACGATAAGGTAATCGTTTTCAAATACAAGCCTAAGGTGAACTACCGCGTCAAGCGAGGGCACCGCCAGTACTACACGGAGCTTTTGATCGAAGCCATTCACGGCTAGCACGGCGCCGGAAGGAGGTGCGGTCATGGCCCACAAGAAAGGCGTAGGCAGCTCCCGGAACGGTCGCGACAGCCAGGCCAAGCGTCTGGGTGTGAAGCGCCACGACGGGCAGTTCGTTACCGCCGGCACCATCATCCTGCGGCAGCGTGGAACTCCCGTGCACCCGGGGCGAAACGTAGGGATGGGCGGCGATAACACGCTCTTCGCGCTGGTAGACGGGGTAGTGACCTTCCGCCGTACCCGCGCCAACCGGCGCCGCGTGAGCGTGGTTCCCGTAGACGCGGTCGTTTCTTGAGCATCTGGTGGACGGAGACCTCGCGCCGGCGGCGCGAGGTCTTTTGGTCTGCGGGCAAGATCGGGTAGAGGTGGTCCCCATGGCGATGGAACCCGCGGAACGGGCCATGGACGTGCTCCGAGCCTACCGTCACGAGCTGGCCAACGCCGTCCAGACCATCTCGGGATGGCTTCAACTGGGCTGCGCCGATCGAGCGCTCGAGCAGAGCCTGCAGCTGGCGGCACGGTTGCAGGAGCACGGCGATTTCCTGCGCCTGAAAGCGCCCGCCGTTGCGCTGACCTTGCTGGCCGAAAGCATGCGGGCGTTGCAGCAGGGAGTCCCCCTGCGGCTTGAGATCTCAAGCGAGCTGGACGGTCTTGACCCACTCGAACAGGCCCGTCTTGCCGAGGCTGTCGCGCAACTCGTGCGCGATGCGTGCGAGCGGGCAACCGGCCACCTGCAGCCGCCGCACCTGAGCCTGACGGTGGCCGAGGACGCGGATGGCTACCGTTTCGAGGTAGGCAAAGACCCGCCCCTGGCGACGCTGCGCTGGCCACACCACCCGGGGTGAGCCCGGTGTTCGTCGACTCCGCCACCATCGAGGTCCGGGCCGGCGACGGAGGTCACGGCCTGGTGGCCTTCCGCCGCGAGAAGCATGTACCCAGGGGCGGGCCCAGTGGAGGAGACGGCGGCCGGGGCGGCGACGTGGTGCTCATAGCCGACTGCTCGCTGACCACGCTGCTCGACTTCACCTACCAGCGTCTGTACAGGGCCGGCCGCGGTGGACACGGAGGTCCGAACCGCCAGCACGGAGCCGACGGTTCGGACGCAACGCTTCACGTGCCTCTGGGAACCAGGGTGTTCGATGCCGACACCGGCGAGCTTCTGGCCGACCTCGTTCGCCCGGGGCAGCGGGCGGTGGTGGCCCGCGGCGGCAGAGGCGGACGCGGCAACGCTCGCTTCGCCACGCCTACGCGGCGGGCTCCCCGGCACGCGGAGCCCGGCGAGGCGGGAGAGGTCAGGCGCATCCGCCTGGAACTGGCGCTCCTGGCAGACGCAGGTCTGGTGGGAATGCCCAACGCCGGCAAGTCGAGCCTGCTGACCCGGGTTTCGGCGGCAAGGCCCAAGGTGGCCGACTACCCCTTCACCACGCGGGTTCCGGTGCTTGGAGTGGTCGACCCCGGAGAAGGCGGCGGGGGCTTCGTGCTGGCGGACATCCCCGGGCTCATCGCCGGAGCGCACCTCGGAGCCGGTCTCGGGCACCGTTTCCTGAGACATCTTGGACGCACCCGGCTGCTGGTACACGTGGTGGATCTGTCGGGACAGGACGGAGTGCCGCCGCCCCAGGCCTACCGGGTGGTGCGGACGGAACTGGAGCGGTTCGACCCCCACCTTGCCGCGCTGCCCGAGATCGTGGCCGCCAACAAGATGGACCTGCCCCAGGCACAGGCCAATCTTCAGACTTTCCGTCGCGAACTGGGAGAGGAACGTCAGATCTATCCGGTATCGTGCGTGACCGGCGAAGGCCTGCGGGAGCTGGTGCTTGCGGTGGTAAGGCAGCTAGCCGCGGGTGGGCATACCAAAGACGCAGAAGGAAAGGGCTAGACGGCGGCGAAGACGGCGTCATGAGCCACGAGCGGCGGGATCGGCGGCTCGGCATCATGGGAGGCACCTTCGACCCCGTGCATCTGGGGCACCTGGTGGCGGCGGAGGCCGCCAGGGAGGAGTACGCCCTGGAGCGGGTGCTGTTCGTGCCCACGGGCAGCCCTCCACACAAGCCGGACCAGACGGTCACCGAGGCAGAACACCGGCTGGCCATGGTGCTGCTGGCCACCGCCGGGCACCCGCATTTCCTCGTCTCCCGCGTGGAGATCGACCGGCCGGGCCCGTCCTATACCGTGGACACCCTGCGGCAGCTGACGGCGACGTACCTTGGATGGGAGCTTTACTTTATCACCGGTGCCGATGCGGTGCTGGAACTTGACACCTGGAAGGAGCCGGGGGAGATCCTGCGCCTGTGTCGGCTGGTGGTGGTGGGGCGGCCCGGGTACGACCAGCATCGGCTGCGGGAGATGGTGGATCGACTGCGGCGTGATACCGGTGCATGCATAAACGTTCTGGCCTCGCCTGCCCTGGCGATCTCCTCGCGCGAACTCCGCCGCCGGGCCGCCCAGGGACGTTCCCTCCGCTACCTTGTGCCGCGCGAGGTGGAAGACTACATCCTCAAGCACTGCCTCTACCAGCGAGTGGCAGCTACCTCTTGATCAACCGGCGGGAAGTGGTATACTGAAAAGTGACCATTCCGACGTTGTCTTGGCGGCAAGGCCAGGGGCGGAGCTGTTGGAACCTGTTGAGCAAGCGCAGAACGGGTGCCCAGATACCGGCTGGGCACCGTCTTTCATTTGGCGGTAAGGCTGCCCGGCGGGAATCGTCGACCTGCCGGGGAAGAAACGAGGTGAGGCTTTCGTGACGAAGACGCTGTACGTGGGGAACCTTCCCTGGTCGACGACGGAGGAGGACTTGGAGCGCGAGTTGTCGCAGTTTGCCGCCATAAAGAGCTGTCGTATCATCACCGACCGGGAGACCGGCAGATCGAGGGGTTTTGGGTTCGTGGAAGTCGACGATGAGGACGCCGAGCGGCTGATCGAAGCCCTCAGCGGCTACACCCTCGCCGGCCGGCAACTGGTGGTCAACGAGGCCAGACCGCGTCAGGGCAGACCCTGAAACGGTCGCCCCACTGAGCGCACGGGTGGTGAGCCGGGTGTACTTCGACCAAGACACGATCCGGGTCCAGCTGAGAGCGAGGCAGAGCAGCACCACTTTCGCGCACACGCTGGGAGTGGTTGCCGCCGCCGAACTGCTCGCCCAACGCTACGGTGCCGACTCGGAGCAGGTTCGCGTGGCCGCGCTGCTGCACGACCTTGCCAGGGATCTTGAGACCTCGGAGTTGTTGAAGAAGGCCGGCGAGTACGGTATACTCGTAGACGAAATCGAAGCTAGAGAGCCTCTTATCCTTCACGCCAGGGTGGGGGCGGCGATGGCCAGGCACCAGCTGGGGGTTGAGGACGCGGTTGTCCTGCAGGCCATCGAGCGGCATACCACAGGGGCGCCGGGTATGAGCCTGGTGGACAGCATCATCTACGTGGCCGACTACATAGAGCCAGGACGTGATTTCCCCGGCGTGGACGAAGCGCGGCGGGCGGCAGGCCAGGACCTCGACCGCGCCCTGCTGTTGGCCATGAACGGCACACTGGATCATCTCATCCGGGGTAACCGAATCATCCATCCCCGCACCGTGGAGGCCAGGAACGCCCTTTTACAGCGGCTCCTGGCGCTGAAGGACAACCGTTGGTCGGGGCAGTAGCGAGGTAACCGTCTGTTGACACCACGCGGCAGCTCTTCCGGGCTCGTTACCAGACGCCCGCGCCGGCGGCTCAGGGTTCGCTGGAAGAACGTAGCGCTGGTGTTGGGTCTCCTCTTCGTGCTGGGCGTGGCCGGGCTTGCCCACACGCTGTGGAGCTTCCTGCGCGGCTTTCATGATGTGCAGTCCAGGGAATACGGGCTTCCCGCCCCCGAGCCCGGTCAGCGCATCAACGTACTGGTGCTGGGGCTTGACCTTCCCGCCGATCCGGTCACCGGTGAGATCTTGAAGAACGACTTCCGGACGTCCCGCTACTGGTCGCGCAGCGACACGGTGATGGTCGTGAGCGTGGATCCCGATGCGCGGGAGGTTTCGGTGCTGTCGATCCCGCGGGACACCAGGGTCAAGATCGCCTGGGACGCGAAGGGTTACGAGAAGATCAGCCACGCCCACGCCTACGGCGGCCCGCGGATGGCCGTGCGGACCGTTGAGAACTTCCTCGGAATACCCATTCACTACTACGTGCGCACCGACCCGCGGGGATTCGCGGCGATGGTCGACATCCTCGGCGGTATTGAGGTTGAAGTCGAGAAGGACATGAAATACGAGGATCCCTATCAGGAACTGGTTATCGACCTCAAGAAGGGCCGGCAGGTGCTGGACGGTAACAAGGCCATGCAGTACATCCGGTACCGACAGGATTCCGACCTCAACCGGGTGATGCGCCAGCAGAAGTTCCTCGAAGCCCTGCGTCGCGAGCTCTTTCAGGTCGGATCCATCCTGAAGCTCCCCAAGATCGCGGGTGAGCTCATAAAGCACGTCGACACCAACATGGCTCCCGGCGACATCCTGTCCTACGCCATGATGGCCACCAAGGTGAGTCAGGTGGAGCTAACCATGGCGACGGTTCCCGGTCGCGAGGGGTGGATGGGCGGGGTGTTCTACTGGCTTCCCGATCTCGAGGCGACGGTCGTTTTGGTCGACCGGCTGATATGGGGAATAGATCCCGAGAAGAACGCCACCATTCGAGTTGAAGTGCTCAACGGCACCGAGAACGCCGGATTGGCCGGCGAGTTCGCGGGCAAGTTGCGCGAGCAGGGCTTCAACGTCGTGCGCATCGCCAATGCTCCCGACCGGAGCCATGCGACCACGCAGGTCATCAACCTGGGCGATGACGAAGACAAACTGCGGCGGGTGGTCAGGTCCATCCGGCGCCAGCTTCCGGATCTGACCCTGCTGCGGATGACCCGGAGCAACGCCGATGCCGACATCCGGGTAGTGGTGGGCAACGACTACTTCGCACTGCTCAACGGCAACTAGCGAGGGGGGCGGACTCTGGAGCCAAGAGAGCTGGCAGAACTCGCGGCGCGGGCAGGTGCCGAGAAGAAGGCCAGCGACCCGGTCATCCTCGACCTGCGGGAAGTGACCCTGGTCACGGATTACTTCATCATCCTCAGCGGGGCATCGCGGCCGCAGGTCCGGGCCATCGTCGAGCACGTAGAGCAGCGCATGGCCGACCAAGGGGCAAGGATGTTGCGTCGGGAAGGCTACACCGGCGGCCGGTGGGTGCTGCTGGACTATGGCGCGGTCGTCGTACATGTGTTTCACGCCGAAGAACGGGCCTTCTACGGCCTTGAGCGACTGTGGGGAGATGCCAGGATGGTGCGGCTCGCCGACGGAAACCCCAGCGCGCTTGACGCCGGCGGTGGCTGAACGTATAATTTGCTTGTACTCAGGGTGATGACGGGGAGCAGTAGCCCGGTCGAGCCGCTCAGAGAGCTGGGACCCGGTGCGAGCCGGTGCGGTGTCCCGGGCGAACTCGCCCCCAATCCTCCGGGAACGAAGGGCCAGACTCCGTAGTCCCGGCGCAGGGCCGGCGTTAGCGGCCGCCAGAGCGGGCAGCGAGCCAAAAGGTCGGACGCGTGGGGCCGTAGCTCAGCTGGGAGAGCGCTTGAATGGCATTCAAGAGGCCAGGGGTTCGACTCCCCTCGGCTCCACCAGGTAAACAGGGGTTTCAACCCTCAGGATAGAGAGCAAAACCGCAGGCTGTCAGTAACGCGTCAGTAGTGGGCTCCCAAAAACCAAACCCGGGCCGGCAGGATTGCTCCGGCCCGGGCGACAGTACCCGGCGGCGGGCCTACTTCGGGGGAGAGGTCGCCAGGAAGGCGTCAACCTTCGCGGCGGCCTCTTTCTTCTGCTCCCGGACCACGTGGCCGTAGGTCCCCAGGGTCATCCGGATGTCGGTGTGCCCGAGCACGTCCTGGAGAACCCGGGGCTGCACTCCCTGGCTGAGCATCAGCGTGGCCGCCGAGTGGCGGAGGTCGTGGAACCGGACCCGCGGGCAGCCGGCCCGCTCCAAGAGCGGCCGCAAGGATCGCTGCCGGATATGGGACGGCGACAGGTACGTCCCCAGGCGGGTGGTGAAGACGAGCTCGGGGTGCGCCCAGGCCTCGCCGAGCTTGAGCCGCTCGGCCGCCTGCTCCTTTCTCCACCGCCTGAGCGCCGCCACCGCCACCGCCGGCAGGTCGATGGTCCTACGGCCGGCCGCCGTCTTCGGCGTGGAGAGTTCCATCTTGCCGCCCTCCTTCACCAGCGCCCCCGGGCTGGTGGGTCCCCCCCATGCGAGGTACGAGGTGTGGGTCGCCGATGACGAGGATCCGCGGGTGAAGCTCATCGTCGCCCTGGGCAGCAAGAACTCGATCCGCCGGCTGGTGCGGCTCAGGGTGCGGCAACTGCAATCCAACCCCTTCGAGAACATCCTTCCCGGGGATCCGGATGCCGGAGGCGACGGCCCCGTCCTCAACCCGCCGGCCGGCCTGGAGTGCCTGGGAATCTTGCACCTCACCGGCAACAAGACCTACTACCTGGGCAACCCCGACGGCAGCCCGGCGACCCTGTGTTACTCGGGGATCCTCGCCGATGGACAGGCCCGGCTGGTGCTGCTCAGCCCGGTCAGCCTGTGGGTGCTGGGGGATATCTACCTGTCCGGCGGATCGGCGTTGAACGTGGCGGCCGACGGGGGCGACCGGGTTGGCGGCGACCCCCTGGATCTCCTCATCTGGGTGCCCGGGCAGTGGGCGGTGGAGATCGATCTCAGCGGGAACACACGCTTCCACGGGGGGATCTACGCCCCCGGGTCCGCCGTGACCATCGCCGGCACGGCGGACATGGAGGGAGCCATGGTGGTCGGGGGCATCAGCGTCACCGGCGACGCTACCCTGGACGAGGTATACAGCTACCACGATCCCATGGCCCGGATCCCCTGGCCGGAGGGGGCGCAGCTGGACTACGGGCCCGTGTTGTACGAGAGCGGGGCTCTGTGATCTTTTTCCTCGACCGGAGGAAGCAGTTGGCTCCGCCGAGGAGAATTAGACGGATCTTGATGGTTGGTGACCGCCTCGAACAGGATGTGTGGCGGGTCACGGCGAACGACACCGGCGCCCGGTACGCCATCAGGCTGACGGCGATGGTTGAACTCGCCAGCGGAGACCAGATCGAGCTGGTTGGAGAATGCGTCGAACTCCTCTATCCTGCCGGTCCCCTGGTTCGCGTTGACTGGCTCCGGAAGTTCGCCCCCGACATGGACTAGATGAAGAGGGGCGGTGGGGGCTACCCACCGCCCCGCCCGGGAGGGGTTCCGGCATGGTCAGGCACCGGCGGCGATTCCCCGGGGGAGGCACGACGGGCCCGCGCCCGGGGCAAAGAGGCAGGGCATGGCTGAAGCCGGCCCTGTCCGCGCTCCTGGTGGCTGCCCTGGTGCTGGGGGCCGGTTGTCGCCCACCGCCGCGGGGGAGCTTGCCCCCCGGGCCGGTCCCGGGCGGAACGCCGGAGGACGGCGACCGGGCGCGGGATTTGCGGGTCACGGCGGTCGAGTTCAGCTATCCTTTCGGCCCGGTGCCCCTGGAAGACCCAACCTACCGGGTGTTGTACCGGGGCCCCGCGGCCGGCCCCCAGGGCGAGGTTGTGGTGCGGTTCAGCCTGCCCCTCGCCATGGAGCAACCTTACACCAGTTTGCGGTACTTCCAGAACGGTAAACCTCGCTCGGCCCACCCGGAAGGCAGCTACGACCCCATTTACGAAATGCCGGCGCAGGTGCAGTACCGGATCGAGGTTGACAGGCTGCACATCAGGCTCCCTGCCGGGCTGCTCGTGCTCATCCTGCCCGGCAACACGGCGAGCGCCTGCGGCGCTGTCCTCGGCGAGGACACCTGGATCTGGTTGAGCAGCCAGTATTTCAGTCCGTTTGACTTCGTGATCGGCGTCGGCCGGTTCGCCAACCTGCCCCGGGGGCACAACAACCACCGCCGGGTGGGGGTGGTCTTCCCGGCGGCAGGGGTTCACCTCCGGGCGTCGCCTTCCGAGTCGGACGGGAGCCTTCTCCAGCTGCCCCAGGGGACGAACCTCCGCGTCGAGGGTTCTCCGCTTGAGGGTTGGCTGGAGGTCACCCTGTTCGAGGTGGTCGGCGACCGCTGGACGCAGGCGGTCGTGGAGAGCCTGGATGAGCTGCTGGAGGGGTTCCTCGACCGGGTGACGGGTTACCTGAGGGTCGAGGAGGTCCTGGAGCTACCGGAGCCCCTCAACGAGGGGGCGATCCTGGCGGTGGTACTGCGGTGGGGGCACCCCGAGGCGGGCCCCGCACCCGCCGCGGCCGCGATTCTCCCCACCGGCGGCGGGTACGGGTGGCCGCTCGATCCGCTGGTGGACGCCCGGGGGCCGCTCGGGTCGGCCGAGGCGATGGCCATGCTATTCTCGTTCTTCACCAGCGGCCAGAAGTACATGACTCCGGCCTTTGTCAAGGGGAGATGGGCCGGGTTCCTGTCTCCCGACGGCCACCTTCCCGAGTCGTCCTGGGATGAGGCTGAAGCGGAGTTGTTCTGGCGGCACTGGAGCCGGTACCGGGAGACCCTTCTGCGCAGCGTGGGCCGGTGGGTCCTACCGCAGGAGCTCTCGGCCTATCGCGAGCACCTGATCCGGGGCTACGAGCGGGCCTTGGCCGCCCAGGAAGCGTGGGTGGAGTGGGGGATCGGTACCCTGGGCCAGACCACCCTCCTGGACCCGCACCGGTTCCTGGACCTGCTGGCCGGGCGGATGGAGCTCACCGCCGAGGAGGAGGCCTCGTTGCGGGCCATCCTGCTGGCCGCCGGCGACGACCCGGAGCGGCTCGAGGAGGCCTATGACCACTTCAAGCGCTACCTGGCCAACGAGATCGTCAAGGGAGCGTGGCGGTCGTCGCTGGTCGAGGAGGCCAGGCGGCTGGCCGGCCAGCCCGAGCTGCGATACGGCGACGACTGACCGCGAGGCCGGGTGGCGACGGGGTAACCGGGCGTGTCAACTCAAATAAGAATGTTGCCGAACGGGTAGTGGCTCACTCACATA
>DYFO01000059.1 GCA_020725145.1 Symbiobacterium thermophilum | reverse complement strand
CATATCCGGCCTCGATCCCGACACCCACTCCTTTTTCCGTCAGTTCTACCAGCACAGCGTCGGAAGTGTCGATCAGCGCGAAGGTTCGGGCCATCAGTTCGTGCACGGGGAACCGGCGCGCCCCCCATTGCTCGAGGTCGCGGGCCACGTTGACGACCCGGTGTCCCAGCCCGTCCAGCACCGCTGTGATCGCCGCCACCAGCGAGCGGTTGCGGTGGTCGGGGTGGTGCTTGATGCTCAGAAACACCTGCACGGCTGTGCCTCCTTCCGGCAACCCGGCGGTCGAGGGGACCTGCCCGTCCGTTCGTGGGCCCCTCCCGCAGAACCTTCTCGGCCCTACAGGGCCATCCGCCGGTAGGTGCAGCGGGAAAAGCCGTCAGGCGGGTTGCCTCGGGCCTGTGGGGCGCCGCAAGTCGGCCGCTTGCAGCAGGGCGACGGCACCAATGACGACGGCGGCACCCACCCACTGCAAGGCCTCGAGGCGCTCGCCCAGGAACAACCATGCCGCCGCCGCCCCCATGACCGGCTCTATGCTGCTCGTAATGCTGGCCCGGCCGGCCTCAATACAGGCCAGGGCGCGGGTGTAGGCGGCATAGGCCAAAAGGGTGGGGAACAGCGCCAGCACGAGGATTCCCTCCCAGACGGCGGGCGGCAGCGTTCCGGCGGAGGCCACGGCGGCCCCCCGGCTGGCCAGCAGGAACAGCGCCGCGAACCCGAAACCCCAGAGGGCGACGGTCCAGGAGTTGTACCGGGTGGTGGCCTTCTTGGCGATCACGCTGTGCAGGGCGAACGCCACGGCGGCGCCCAGCCCGCTCAGCACTCCCCGGCTGTTGAAGAGCAGGGCCTCGCGGCTATAGCCCTGGGCGACCAGAAAGCAGCCGACCAGGCTCAAGCCAAGGGCCAGCGCCTTGGGAGGGTCCAGCCGCTCGCCCAGCGCCAGCCCGGCCAGCAAGGCCACGAATAGCGGGTAGGTGCCCATGAGGATCACCGCCACGGTGCCGGTGGTCCACTTGAAAGCGTGGAAGTACAGAGCGTAGTTCAGGGCCAAGCAAGCCCCGTAGGCCGCGAACAGGGGGACATCGGCAAGCCGCAGGCGGATGAGCCGCCGGTCGGCCAGGGCCAGGACTCCCGCCAGCAGGAGAAATGCCGTAGTGGCCCTGAGTCCGACCAGGACCACGGGGTCGACCCCGGTGGCCACCAGGAGCTTGCCCAGCACCACCAGTGAGGCCCACAGGCATCCGGCGGCGGCAGCCAGGGCGTAACCGGCTACCCTCAGTTGCACGGAGGTGACGGCCCCCCTTCCGGCCTGCATCTTCGCGTCCTACCGCCCGCTCCCGAGAACAGGTCCCCGGACGGGCGGTCGCCTTCGCAAAGAGAGAAGGCGGGCCCGCGAAGACGCAGGCCCGCGTCGACTTCAGCGGTACAGGTCGGGGTACAAGGGATAGCGCTCCACCAGCTCGCCGACTTCCCTGCGGGCGGCGTCAAGCACACGGTCGTCCTGCGGCGCCCGCAGCACCCGGGCGATGATGTCGGCGACGCGGTCCATGTCCTGCGGCCCGAAGCCACGGGTGGTGACCGCGGGACTGCCCAGGCGGATACCGCTGGTGACCTTCGGGGGGCGCGGGTCGAAGGGGATGGCGTTCTTGTTGACGGTGATCCCCACCGCGTCCAGCACCTTCTCCGCCTGCTG
The DNA here is from genome assembly GCA_020725145.1 of Symbiobacterium thermophilum. Taxonomy (GTDB): domain Bacteria; phylum Bacillota; class Sulfobacillia; order UBA995; family UBA995; genus DYFO01. Next base: position 7,936 of record DYFO01000059.1, on the reverse strand, counting down.
GCCGGTCAGCTCCAGCGCCCTCAGGTCGATGAGCGTGAGATGGTTGTCGGTGCCGCCGGACACCGGGCGCAGCCCCCTGCGCGCGAGCCCCTCGGCGAGCGTGCGGGCATTGGCCAGCACCCGCTCCTGATAGCCGCGGAACTCGGGGCCGAGCGCTTCCTTGAAACAGACCGCCTTGGCGGCGATGATGTGCATGAGGGGTCCGCCCTGGCCTCCGGGGAAGACGGCGCGGTCGATGCGGGCGGCAAGCTCCCTGGTGCAGAGGATCATTCCCCCACGGGGGCCGCGCAAGGTCTTGTGGGTGGTGGTGGTCACCACGTGGGCGTGGGGCACCGGACTGGGGTGGAGCCCGGCCGCTACCAGCCCGGCGATGTGGGCCATGTCCACCATCAGCAGGGCGCCGACCTGATCGGCGGCCCGGCGCAGCCGGCCGAAGTCGATGATGCGGGGGTAGGCGCTCGCCCCAGCTACCAGCATCTTCGGCCGGTGCTCCCGCACCAGCCGCTCCACCGCGTCGTAGTCGATGGTCTCGGTGTCCTGGCGGACGCCGTAGGGGATGAACTTGAAGTACATTCCCGAGAAGTTCAGGGGGTGGCCGTGGGTCAGGTGGCCGCCGTGGGCCAGATCCATCCCCAGCACGGTGTCGCCGGGCTCGAGGGTGGCCATGTACACCGCCACGTTGGCCTGCGTGCCCGAATGCGGCTGCACGTTGGCGTGCTCGGCACCGAACAGCTTCAGGGCACGCTCGCGGGCGAGGTTCTCCGCCACGTCCACGTACTCGCAACCGCCGTAGTAGCGCGCTCCGGGATAGCCCTCGGCGTACTTGTTGGTCAGCGTCGAGCCTGCCGCCTCCATCACCGCCCGCGAGACGAAGTTCTCCGAGGCAATGAGCTCGATGTGGGAGTGCTGGCGCCTGGTCTCCTGCCGTAACGCTTCGTAGATCTCGGGGTCAACACGTGCCAGTTCCACTTTGACAAGCCTCCTTAACCGGATCTACCACCCGGTGCGAGTACTTCCCCGGTACCCGACATGGTTCCTCCTGCTCCGACAACGGGGCCGGGCAGGCTCTGCCCCATTGTATCGTCCGCCGGCCCCGCGTGCCCATCACCCGGGAAAGTGACACGCCACCAGGTGGCCGTCGCCGATCGCGGTCAGAAAAGGCTCCTGTTCGCGGCAGACCGCCCCGGCGCGAGGACAACGTGGCCCAAAGCGGCAGCCGTCCGGCGACGGTGCGGTGAAGGAAACCTCCTCGGTCAACACCCCGACGGCGGCGGCCGCGAGCAGCTGCCGTGTGTAGGGGTGCGCCGCCGTGCCGACGACCGCTTCCGCCGGCCCCTGCTCCACCAACCTGCCTGCGAACATCACGCCTATCCGGTGGCTGACGTGGCGTGCCACCGCCAGGTCGTGGGTGATGAACAGGCAGCCAAGACCCATCTCCTGCTGCAGGGTGACGAGGAGGTTGAGGATGCCGGCCTGGACCGAAAGGTCAAGCATGGAGGTCGGCTCGTCGGCGGCCACGAAGGCCGGTTCCAGGATCAGCGCGCGGGCGATGGCCACCCGCTGGCGCTGTCCTCCGCTGAGCTCATGGGGAAAGCGGTCGAGGTAGTCCCGGGGAGGCGTCAGGCCCACACGCTCCAACCAGCGGCAGGCCAGCCGGCGGCGTTCGGCGCCGGTCCCAACGCCGTGGATGGCCAGCGGCTCGGTCACGGTGCGCAGGACCCGCAGGGCGGGATTCAGCGCGGCGTAAGGGTCCTGAAAGATGAGCTGCGCCTGCCGACGGAACTCCCGCGGCCGCTTGGCCGGGTCCCAGCCACGGTAGAGCACGCGGCCGGAGGTGGGACGTTCAAGACCCATGAGCAGGCGGGCGGTGGTCGACTTGCCGCTTCCGGACTCGCCGACCAGCCCGAAGACCTCGCCGCCGCCGATGGCCAGGTTCAGGCGGTCCACAGCAAGGACCGCGCGGCGCCGCGACCCCCGGTAGATCCGCGAAAGCTCTATCGCCTCAACGCGCGCTTGCGTCACAAGCCCTCCCCTCCCCACAGGTGGCAGGCCACGTGGTGGCCGGGCGCCACCTTGGAGAGCTCGGGACCGACTTGGCGACAGGCGGCCGCGGCCTCCGGACATCGCGGATGGAAGCGGCAGCCGGGAGGCGGCGAACCGGGACGGGGCACCTCGCCGGGGATGCCGGTGAGCTGTTGCCGCGGACCCCGCAGCGGCGGATGCGCGGCGGCCAGCGCGCGGGAGTAGGGGTGGCGCGCCTGCCCGGGAAAACGCCCTGCCGGGCAGACCTCCACCACTTTCCCGGCGTACATCACCGCTACCAGGTCGCCGAGGGCGGTCGCCTCCTCCAGGTCGTGGGAGATCATCACAAAGGAGGTGCCCAGCCGGTGGCGCAGCCGCTGCATCAGCCCCAGCACCTGGGCACGGCTGATGGCGTCAAGGCCGCTGCCCGGTTCGTCGGCGACGATCAGCGGAGGGCGGCAGGCGAAGGCCATGGCGATCACCACGCGTTGCCGCATGCCGACGCTGAGCTCGTGGGGGTAGGCGAAGCGACGGGCGGGGTCAAGGCCCACCAGCTCCAGTGCCGCGGCCGCGCGCCGATCCGCCTCGCGGCTAGCTACCCGCTCGTGGGTGGCGATGGCTTCACGGATCTGCCAGCCCACGGTGTAGACGGGGTTGAGGCTGTTCATGGCGGCCTGAGGGATCAGCGCCACGCGCCGCCAGCGTACCCCCTCCATCGCGGTCTCCGGCATCTGGACGAGGTCTTCGCCTTCGAGCAGGATCCTCCCGGAGAGGATGCTGGCGCAGGATGGAAGTAACCTCACCAGCGCCAGCGCCAGGGTGGTCTTGCCGCAACCGGATTCGCCGACCAGCCCCAGGCTGGCGCCGCGGGGTAGCCGCAGGCTCACCCCGTCCACCGCGCGTACCTCCCCTGCCGGCCCGGAGTAGGCAACCACCAGGTCTTCGATCACGAGAAGGTCGTCCATTCCTACCTGCCTCCTCGCAGTCGGGGGTCGAACCTTTCCTCGAGCCAGTAGCCCACCAGGGTGAACCCCAGCGTGGTCAGGGTGATCATCAGCCCCGCGGGCAGCACCCACCACCGCCAGGCGCCGGTAAGGAACGCCCCCCGCAGCTGTGCGTAGTGCAGCATGCTGCCCCAGCTTTTCCGGACCGGATCGCCAAGACCCAGAAAGCTCAGGGAAGCCTCCACGAGGATGCCGTGGGAGGCCGCCAGCACGAACTGGGCCAGCGCCAGCGGCATGATCCCGGGCAGCACGTGGCCCGACAGCACGTGGGCGGGCCTGCCACCCATTGCCTGCGAGGCCACCACGTAGCAGCGGGATCTGAGCGACATCACCTGGGAGCGGATCACGCGCGCGGGGCGTGCCCATGCCAGGCCACCGATGACCAGCACCGTGTTCCACATCCCCGGGCCAAGGTACGCCGCCAGCAGGATCACCAGCGGCAAGAACGGTACCACCAGCACCACGTCCACCAGGCGCATCAGCAGAACGTCGACGGGCCCACCGTAGTAGCCCGCCACAAGTCCCACCAGGGTGCCCAGACTGAGGGCTACGGCAGCCGCCAGCACGCCGATGAGCAGCGAGACACGCGTGCCGTGGATGAGCTCGCTTGCGATGTCCTGGCCGATGTCGTTCGTCCCCAGCGGGTGGCCTGCGCTCGGGGGAAGGAAAGGGCGGCTCGCACGGTGGTGAGGGTCGTAGGGACTCAGCCAGGGGGCAAGCAAGGCGACCAGCCCCAGCGCAAGCAGGATGCCCGCTCCCACCAGGCCCAGCGCAGGTGACCGGGCTCGCCGGCGTTTAAGCACGGGCCTCCCTCCGCACCCGGGGGTCGAGGAGAGGATAGACGAGGTCGGCCAGCAGGTTGCCGGCGATCACGGTGACGGTGACCAGCAGGAAGGCGGCCTGCAGCACGGGGTAGTCGCGGGCCAGCACCGCCTCGTACATCAACCGGCCGATACCGGGCAGCGAGAAGATCGTCTCGGTAACGGTGGCCCCTCCCACCACGAAGCCCAGGCCGAGCGCGAAGTGAGTAGCCACCGGCAAAAGGGCGTTGCGCATGGCGTGCCGGTACATCACCCGGCGAGCGGGCACCCCCTTGGCCCGGGCCAGCAGCACGAAGTCCTCACCCAGCACCGAAACCATGGAATGGCGCATGAGCAGCAGCGTGCCGAAGAGGTTGTGGACGGCAAGGGTCAGCACGGGGAGGGCCAGGTGGCGGGCCACGTCAAGCGCCGCCCGCCACCCGGTTTGAGTGGCTCCGGCCGTGCGCAGGCCGAACAGCGGAAACCAGCCCAGGTGCAGACCGAAGGTCGCAACCAGCACCATTCCCAGCCAAAACACGGGCATCGAGGCCAGGAGCATGGCACCCATCACCAAGCCGACGTCCACCCGGGAGCCCCGGCGCCAGGCGGCCACCGTCCCCAGCGCTACGCCGGCCCAGGTGGCCACCACCAGGGCCGACCCCGTCAGGAGCACCGTCCAGGGCAGGCGATCGGCCACCACTTTGCGGATAGGTTCCCCCCGCGCCAGGGAGTAGCCGAGATCCCCGCGGGCCAACCTGCCGAGGAAAGCAAGGTACTGGTGGCCGAGCGACCGGTCAAGCCCCAGCTCGGACATGATGGCCGCCTTGAGCTCGGGACTGAGCCTTCCCGCCTCGTCTCCCAGCAGGAACTGGGCCGGCCCCCCGGGCATCAGCCGGGGAAGCAGGAAGTTCAGCGTAAGCGCCAGCCACAGCACCACCGCATACTGCACTAACCTGCCCGCGAGGAAACGGCGCATTCGCTATCGCGCGCTCACGGCAAGCCGGCGGCGCCAGGCCACCCCAACCGCCACCACCGCCAACAGCAACAGGGCGATGACCGCCACGCGGCCTCCCGTCCCCGACGACGGCCCGGCAGCCGGCGCCGGGGGGCTTCCTCCGAGGAAAGAGAGCTTGTTGAAGATGCCCTGCCCCTTGACGAAGACCCAGCCGTCGTAGGCCTCAGCGTTGAAGGCGTACACCCCGTCGGGGTACAGCAGCGTCACGAAGGGGATGGTGTCGGCGATCCGCCGCTGCGCCTGCCGGGCGAGCTCAAACTGGCGTTCGAGGTCGGCCGTGGTGACGATCTGTTCCAGTACCGTGTCCAGCAAGGGATCGGATGAGCCCTGCAGGTTAAGCGTGCCCACGTTGCGGTGGTCGGAGTGGAAGACCCCCAGCATGCGACCGGGCCAGCTCTGTACGGGAGCGCTCCAACCCCACATCACCATCTCGTAGTTGCGCGGCTTTGAGTAGTCGTGGTCGGGCTCCCCCCAGCCGATGCGGGCGGAGAGTGAAGCCCGCTCCATCACCACCACGTTGACCCGGAGGCCCACCGCCTTCAGGTACGCCGCCACCAGCTCGGCGCCGCGCAGGCGGATGGGGTCATGGGACGAGGCCAACAGCGCAAGCGTCATGCCACGCCCGTCCGGCCATTCGCGCAAGCCGTCGTTGTCTACATCGAGGTAGCCGAGCCGGTCGAGTAGCTGACGGGCGAGGTCCGGATCGAAGGCGGGCTCGCGATCCAGTTCCTCGTGGTACCAGGGGAGGTCGGGGTGCACCCAGCCCGGGCTCCCCAAGCGGGCGTGACCCAGGAACAGGGTGTCCACCATGTCGCGGCGGTCCACGGCCAGCGCCACCGCGCGCCGGAAGTCCCGGTCGTCGAAAGGTGTGACCTGGTTGTTAAGGCAAAGCAAGTAGGTGACGGTCAGCGGACCGCTCACCACCCGCATGCGCGGCAGCGCACTGAACTCGCCGACGAGTTCCGGCGTGAGCGTCCGCGAGACGGCGTCCACCTCACCGGCCTTGAGGGCGGTGAACAGAGCGGTGCTGTCCTTGATGATCGGCATCACCAGCTCCTCTGCCGCCGGCGGGCCGCGGAAGTACTGCCGGTTCGCTTCGAAGCGGTAGTACTGGTCAGGCACGTACTCCACCAGCCGAAAAGGTCCGGTACCGATGCGCCCGTCAAAGGTTCGCGGATCGGTCACGTCCTTCCACAGGTGCTTTGGCATAATTGGCTGGTCCGCCAGGGGCTGGTAGATGAAGCCGGCCGACGGGTCGCGCAGCGTGATCACCACGCGGTGCCGTCCCGCTTCCTCGATGCGCTCGATGGCCTGTGCGGGCCCCGTCCAGCGCGTGTGGGCGTACCGTCTCACGTAGTCGAAGGTGAACACCACGTCGGCGGCGGTGAAGGGTTCGCCGTCGTGCCAGATCACGTCGGCACGCAGATCCAGCGTCAGTTGGCGACCGTCCTCGCTCCATGCCCACGCCTCCACCAGCCAGGGCTCGGGCACGCCGTCGGCGTTGATCTGAAACAGCGTGTCGTAGACGAAAAGCAGCAGGTTGTAACCGGGATCGCCGGTAACGTAGGAATAGGGGGTGAGGGTGCTTTCATCCGCGTGCAACCCTACCCTGAGCCGCCCGGAAGCCGTCGCGGGCGAGACGAGCAGCGCCAGCAGGATGGACGCCGCCAGCCACCGGTGTACCTTCCACATCGAACTCCCTCCCTGGGTCGTCCTTACGGAACGAGCCGCGTCAGCGCGAAGTGCCCCTCGCGGCGATAGGTCTCAGCCACGGCGAAGCGCCCATGCCCCCCCAGTCCATGGTAAAGGGCACTGGCCCGCTCCCGCGCAAGGTGCAGCGCCAGCCCCCGCTGGCGCGGGCTGCCGAGTTTCCAATACCCCGGCACCGCGGCCTCCAGGCTCTCGCGGGTAAGCGTCTGCTCCAGCACCTGCGCGGTGAACTCGTGCTGGTAGCCAATGCATTGGGCCGCCCGCAGCTTGAGGTCCCAGACGGCCGAAACATCTACCAGGCAGTTGGCATGCTCGGGCCAGAGGTAGTAGATGGTGGGTAGCGGGCAGGGATCAAGACCCCTGAGATCGTCCCGCGCGAAGTCGCGCCCGGCGAGCGCCAAGGCCTCCAGCGTGAGCATCATCCCCATGCGGCGGTCGGGGTCGAGATCGTGCCACACGTGCTCGGGATCCTGCATCAGTACGATATCGGGCCGGAACCGGCGCACCGTCTCCACCAGGCGGCGCTTTTGTTCGTAGCTCAAGTTCACGTCGCCGTAGGGCAGGTCGGCGAATTCCACCGTGCAACCGATCACCCGGGCCGCCTGTTCGAGGTCGGCCCGCGCCTGCGGCCGCGCAAGCAGGACCAGGACGTGCGTCCTTCCCCCCGCCTGCGTGTTCAGCGCCAGCGCACCTGCGCATTCCACCATCTCCGAGCCGTAGTTGGCGACGAGTAGTAGCGCGTTGCCTTCCATGCTCATCTCCCTCCGTCTTGCCCTCAGGCCAGCCGTCTGCCGGTAGAGGTGACCGTCAGTCTACCGTGAAGCACGCCCTTGAGACTGCTCAGGCTGTCGGCCAGCTCCCGCACCCCCGCGGACGATCCCCGGAGCACCAGGATCTCCAGGCAGTGATCGTGGTCGAGGTGAAGGTGCAGGGTCGACAGCACCAGCCCGTGCCGGTGGTGCTGCAGCTCGGTGAGGGTGTCCTTCAGGCCGCGCGTGTCGTGGTGGTACAGCAGGGTGAGGCTGCCCACCACCTCCTGCATCGGGTCCTGGCTGTCCGTCTCCACCAGCTTGTCGCGGATCAGGTCGCGGATCGCCTCCGAACGGCACTGATAGCCGCGGCGGGCTCGCATGCGGTCGAAGCCCTCGAGCAGCTCGCGGTCGAGACTGACGCTGAACCTGACCACCGGTCCTCCTCCGGCCATGGTGCCTCGCCCCTTCGTAACACGAACTATGGTAAACGTGTTACCCGAATGCGGGATTCTCCGCAGGACGCCCGAGTTCCTGCCTACGGGGAGCTCAGCCCTGCCCCCGGAGGAGCTCTTCCCTTCTCAGGACCACCTGGAGGCGCTCGCCCGGCTGAACTGGGCCGTCATGCAGAGGGGC
>DYFO01000058.1 GCA_020725145.1 Symbiobacterium thermophilum | reverse complement strand
TTGTCTGAGTGAGCCAATGTCCCTTCGGCTACATTTTAGCTGAGTGATCGCGAGGGGTTTGCCGCATCGGGCGATTCGTGTTACCATGCTTGTGAGAACAGGCGATGGGTGAACCGGCCGTACGCCGGGAGATCCATGGTGCCGGGCCTGCGAGGGTAGCGGGTGAGCACGACCCGTGGGACTCAGTGAAGTCCCCCGGGTTTTTGTGTGTCGGGAGGGAGTCTGGACTGCCACAGGACCGCGCGGAACTGGGAGAGAAGGCTTCCTGCATTGGCATTGCCGTCAACCTGAGCCTTGCCGCACTGAAGGCGACCGCTGGCTGGCTGGCGGGAAGCTACGCCCTGGCGGCGGACGCCTTTCACTCCGCCGCCGACGCCGTGGCCTCCATCGCCATCCTGGTCGGCTTCCGCGTTGCCCGCCGCCCTGCCGACACCTGTCACCCTTACGGCCACGGCAAGGCGGAGACCATCGCGGGCAAGGTAGTCGCCCTCCTGCTCATCATCGCCGGGCTGAACGTAGCCTATCTCGCGGCCACGCGCGCGTTGGCGGCTCAGGTGCTGGCCGCGCCGGGGCGACTGGCGGCCGTCGCCGCCCTGATCTCCGTCATAGTGAAGGAAGGCATGTTCCGGTACAAGGCGGCGGTGGCCCGCCGCATCGCCAGCGAGGCGCTGCTGGCCAGCGCGTGGGAACAGCGAGCGGATTCGCTGTCGTCGGTGGCCGCGCTGGTGGGTGTGGCCGCGGCCAGAAAGGGCCTGCTTTTCGTGGACCCGCTGGCGGGAGCGGCGGTGGCCGGCATGGTGGTCTGGATGGGATACCGGCTTTTTTGCCGTTTCACCGACGAGCTCATGGACAAGTTCGACCATCCCGAGCTGATAGCGGCCATCGCCGGCGCGGTGGCCGATGTGCCGGGGGCCAGGCTGCACGCGGTCAGGGCAAGACACGTCGGTCATGAAGTGCTGGTGGATCTCAAGATAGGGGTGGATCCGGAGCTGAGCGTGGCCGAGGGCCACGCCATCGCCCATCTGGCACGCAGGCGGGTGATGGAGCGCGTGACGGAGGTGGCCGACGTGATGGTGCACGTCAACCCCGCGCCGCCGGACGAGGGATGAAGGCCCGGGAGCTGGCGTTGGCGGCGCTCTTCGTCGCCCTGACCGCGGTGGGCGGGGGGGTGGCGGTACCGCTTCCCGGAGGTGTGCCCTTTACCCTGCAGCTTGCATTCGTGCTGATGGCCGGAGCCCTGCTGGGCCCCCGGGCCGGTGCCCTCAGCCAGGTGGCCTACCTCCTGCTGGGGGCGGCGGGGGCGCCGGTGTTCGCGGGTATGCGCGGCGGTATAGGCCATCTCCTGGGCCCGAGCGGTGGGTTTCTGCTGGGGTTTCCGGTAGCCGCCTGGCTGGCAGGCCGGCTGACCGTTCGCCACCCTTCGGCGGCGGGCTACGCGGCGGCGGCGATGGCCGGGCTGGTGCCCGTCTACCTGCTTGGTGCCTTCAGGTTGGCCCACTTCTTCCCCGGCGAGGCGATATCCCGCGGGGTCGCGCCGTTTTTGTTGGCGGATGTGCTCAAGGCCCTCTTCGCCGGGACCGTGGCCCACCGTCTGCGCCGGTTAACGGCGGTCGGCGGGCAGGAAATCGTCGGAAGCGGGGTGTAGATCCTCCTCCGGGGAGGAGGAGCCTTGCCGGGACTTCGCTTCATACTGGGCCGCGCCGGGAGCGGCAAGACCCACCTTTGCCGGACCGAGATATTGCGGGAGCTTGAAAGCTCTCCGCACGGCCCGTCACTGATCTTCCTGGTGCCCGAGCAGTCCACCTTCCAGATGGAACGGGCCCTCGCCGTTGCTCCCGGCCTGGGCGGCTTCCTGCGCGCCCAGGTGCTCAGCTTCCGCCGCCTGGCCGCCCGGGTGCTGGCGGAGACGGGAGGGAGCGCCCGACCCCGTCTTACCGAGGTCGGCAGGCTCATGGCGCTGCGGGCGCTGGTCTGCCGTCACCAGGCGGAGCTCAAGGTGTTCGGCCGCGTAGCCCGCCGTCGGGGCTTCGTGGAGCAGCTCGCCGGCACCCTCGCGGAACTGCGCGCCTACGGGATCGATCTTGCCGTTTTGGAAAGGACCCGCCGCCGGCTCCAGACGGCCGGCGGGCCCCCGGGGCTACTGGCAAAACTCCACGATCTTGAGCTGGTAGCGAGGGTGTACGAGAGATACCTCGAGGGTTGTTTTGTGGATCCCGACGACGTGCTGACGCTATGCGCGCGGGCGGTGCCTGCATGTCCGCTGCTCGAGGACGCCGAGGTCTGGGTAGATGGGTTTGCGGGGTTCACCCCTCAGGAGTACCGCGTGTTGGAAGCGTTGCTCGGACGGACGCGGCGGATCAACGTCAGCCTGTGTCTGGATCCGGTGGGGGCGGGTGCGCCGCCCCGGGATACCGACCTGTTCTATCCTACCCAGGATACCTTCCACCGCCTGCGGTCACGGGCGCTGGCGCTGGGGATCCCGATCGAGCCGGCCACCTGCCTCCCGACGCACGGCGGGCCACCACGGTTTGTCCGCTGCCCCGACCTTGCGTTCCTGGAGGGCAACTTCGAGCGGATAGGGGCCAAGTGCCCGGCCGATCCCCCCACCGCCGTACGCCTCTTCGAGGCCGCCGACCGGCGGGAAGAGGTGGAGGCGGCCGCCCGCCAGGTAGTGCGCCTGGCGCGCGACGCCGGCTACCGCTGGCGAGAGATCGTGGTGCTCTTGCGGGAGACCGAACCGTACCGGGACCTCCTGGGTCCCGCCTTTGAAGCTCACGAGGTGCCTTTCTTCCTCGACGAACGACGGTCGGGCCTGTACCACCCGCTGGTGGAGCTGTGCCGGGCGGCCGTGCAGGTGATCGCCTCGAGGTGGTCGCAGGAAGCAGTCTTGCGTTATCTGAAGGCCGACCTTCTGCCGGTGGACCGGGACGAGGCCGACCGGCTCGAGAACCACGCTTTGGCCTGGGGGATCCGGGGGGCGGCTTGGACCGGCGGTGACCCGTGGCCCGGAGGTCTTGAGGAGGCCCGGAGGCGGGCAACTTCCGCGTTGGCCGAATTGGCGCAGCTGGGCGCCACCGGGCCGACCGCCGGGGAATGGGCGAGGCGGCTCCGCCGGCTGCTGGAGGTTCTCGAGGTCGAACAGCGGCTCGGGCAATGGCGGGAGCAGGCGCTGGCGGCGGGAAGGCCTGAGGAGGCCCAGGAGCACGACCGCGTATGGACAGGCGTGACCGGATTGCTGGAAGAGATAGCCTCAGCCCTGGGAGACGAGGTCCTGGAAGCTGCGGCGCTGGCCGACGTACTGGAGACCGGGCTGGCCACTTTGCGCCTGGGACTGGTTCCACCCTCTCTCGATCAGGTAATCATCGGACAGGTGGACCGCTCGCGGATCCCCGACGTGCGGGCCGCGCTGGTGCTGGGGGTGGCGGAGGGCACCTTTCCCCGGCCACCGCGGGAGGACCCGGTCTTCGACGACACCGAGCGAGAGATCCTGCTCCGGCAAGGGATGGAACTGGCCCCTACCAGCCGCGAACGGTTGCTGCGCGAGGGCTACCTCGGGTACATCGCGCTTACCCGGCCTTCGGAGTTTCTGTGGGTCAGCTATCCGCGGGCAGGAGAGGACGGCAAGGCGATCTTTCCGTCGACGCTGGTGCGACGCCTGTGTGAACTCTTCCCGGCCCTGCGGCCGTGGCGTGAGCCGCCGGCCGCTTTTTTGGCCACCGAGGCGTCCGCCCTACGCCGCCTGGCGGTGGAGCTGCGCCGCGGACGCGAAGGCGTCGAGGTCGACCCCTTCTGGCGTGAGCTTCATGGCTGGTTCACGTCGCGCCCGGAGGGTGTCGCTAAGCTCCGGGCCGCCCTGGCGGGGCTTGACCACCGCAACCGTTACGATCCGCTTCCTCGAGAGCTGGTGCGGCGGCTGTACGGTGAGCCCCTGCGGGCCAGCGTCTCGCGCCTGGAACGCTTCGCGGCCTGCCCTTACGCGCACTTCCTTGAGTACGGGCTCGGACTGCGCGAGCGGATGCGCTACCGTCTGGAACCGGAGGACGTGGGCACCTTCCTGCACGACGGGCTCAAGGTGTTCGTCCAGGAGATGAAGGCCAGGGGACTTGACTGGGGGCCGGAGCACGCCGACGCGCGTGAGCGGCTGGCCCAAGAGGTGCTGACCGGGCTGGTGCCCGGAGTGCAGCGGGCCATTTTGCTGAGCTCCTCGCGCTATCGTTTCCTGGCGGCAACCCTGGAACGCTCCTTCCGACACGTGCTGCGCATGCTGGCATCGCACGCGCGGCGCAGCGGTTTTGAGCCGCTGGCGGTGGAGATAGGGTTTGGACCCGGCCAGCCCCTTCCACCGCTCAGCCTCGAGGTGGGGGAGGGGTCGCGGCTCCAGTTGCGCGGCCGCATCGACCGCGTGGATGTGGCGCGACAAGGGGATGTGTCCTACCTTCGGGTGGTCGACTACAAGAGCAGCCGGCAGCGTCTGGACCCCGGCGCGGTGGCCGCGGGCGTGGACCTCCAGCTCCTTGCGTATCTGGCGGTGGTCATGGAACACGCCTCGCGGCTATGGCCGGAACTGGGACGTCTTGCGCCTGCCGGTGCCTTCTATTTGCCGCTGCTGCACGGCCCCGTCCGTTGCGAGCATCCCCTGCCCGAGGAGGAAGTCCAGCGGCACCGCCTCGAGCAGTTTCGCATGGACGGCCTGGCGGTGGCAGAGCCCGAGGTGGTGCGGCTGCTGGACGCCGGGGAGGGTTCCAGCCCGCCGGGGCACCTGGTTCGCGTCAGACTGCGCAAGGACGGCCTCCCCGCGGCGCGGGCGTCGGCGGTGTCCGCCGGGGTGCTGCAAGGCGTGCTGGGGAAGTTGCGCAGCAAGCTTGCCGAGCTGGGAGCCGAGCTGGCAAACGGGGAAGTTGCCGCCCGGCCCTACCGCCAGGGGGGGCGTCGGGCATGTCGGTTCTGCGAGTTCCGCCCGGTGTGTGGACACGACCCGCTGGTAGGCGACAGCTTCCGTGACCTGCCGCATCTGGCCGGGCTGACCTGGGAGCAGCTGGCAGAGGAGGAAGCGCCTTGAGCCGCGCCTGGACGGCGGAACAGATCGAGGCTATCGAAACCACCGACACCTGCCTGCTGGTGTCGGCCGCCGCCGGTACGGGCAAGACTGCGGTGTTGGTGGAGCGGGTGATCCGCCGGCTTACCGACCCCATCGCTCCGGTGGACGTGGACCGGCTGCTGGTGGTGACCTTCACCGAGGCCGCGGCGCACGAAGTGCGCGCCCGTGTGCGTGAGGCCCTGCACCGGGAGGTGGCCGCCCGGCCTGAGCTCCAGGGGCAGCTCGCCCTGGTCGATCGTGCCTGGATCTCCACCTTGCACTCCTTCTGCTTGCGATTGCTGCGGAAGCACTTTTACCTGCTGGAATTGGATCCTCTGTTTCGCGTGGCGGGCGAGGAGGAGGCGCTGCTCTTGCGTCTCCAGGCGATCGACGAGGTCTTCGAAAGCCGCTATGACCGGGGCACGGAAGCCTTCCTGGACCTGGTAGCGGCGTATGCCGGACCGGGCGGCGACCGGCGCCTCAAGCGCCTGGTGCTGGACCTGCATGCCTTCGCGGTCACGCAGCCGGATCCCGAAGGCTGGCTTGCCGCCGCGGCACGGGCCTTCCGCGTGCCCGAGGGCTGGGAGGTAGAAGACCTGCCCTGGGCAGGTGCGCTGCTGGAGACGGCTCGTCTGGAGCTTGGACGTGCCGCCGGCCTGCTGGAGGCGGCGGCGCGGCTGGCCGTGCGCCCCGGTGGACCCGGCACGTGGCTCGATGTCCTGCTCGAGGAGGCGGCGGCGGTGCGCGCGGCCGCGGCAGGACTCGACCGCGGCTGGGAGGCCGCCCGGGAGCTTGTAGGCTCGCTGGCCTTCGGACGCCTGCCTGCCCACCGCGGCGAGGTCGACCCGGCCGTCAAGGAACAGGCGCAGGGCCTGCGCGATGAGGCGCGCGGCCTGGTGCGAAAGCTCAAGACCACCTGCTTTGACCGCAGCTCGGAGGAGATGGTGGCCGAACTGAGGGCCTTGGCAGACCGGATGGACTGCCTTGTGGACCTGACGCTCGAGTTCGACCGCCACTATGCCGCGGTCAAGGCGGCCGGCCTGCTGCTGGACTTCAGCGACCTCGAGCGTTACTGCCTACGGCTGCTCCGCCGGGGTGACGGGCCCTCGGCAGTGGCCGCCGAGCTACGTGAGACCTTCCACGAGGTGCTGGTAGACGAATACCAGGACATCAACCCCCTGCAGGACGCCATTCTGGAACTGGTATCGCGCGGGCCCGGCGACCCCAGGCCGAACCTCTTCATGGTAGGCGACGTCAAGCAAAGCATCTACCGCTTCCGCATGGCCGCCCCGGCGCTCTTTCTGTCCCGCTATCGCGCTTACCCCACGCAACCCGGACTGCCATGCCGTCGCCTGCCGCTCTCGGTCAACCACCGGAGCCGGCCCGAACTGCTCCACGCCGTCAACTTCCTGTTTCGCCAGCTGATGACGGAGGGGGTGGGTGAGCTGGCCTACGACCGCGAGGCAGAACTCAAGCCCGCCCGGGGGCCGGTAGCCGAGTCCCTGCCGGTTGAGGTTCATCTGGTGGAACGCGGCCATGGTGATGACGAGGATGCCTCGGAACCCTTGGAGGCGGTGGAACGCGAAGCTCGCGTCATCGCCCGGCGCATCCGGCAGCTGGTGGCGGCCGACCCTCCTGAACTGCTGATCGCCGACGCGTCGGGGCCGAGGCGCCCCCGCTACCGCGACTTCGCCGTGCTGCTGCGGGCCACGCGCGGGCAGGCCAACCTGGTGATGGAGACGCTGCGCCTGGAGGGCGTGCCGGCATGCGGAGAGCTGGCCACCGGCTACTTCCAAGCAGCCGAGGTGCAGGTCATGCTGGCACTGCTTCGCCTCCTGGACAACCCGCGCCAGGATATCCCGCTTGCCTGTGTGCTGCGCTCGCCGCTGGTGGGACTTGGGCCGGCGGAGCTGGTCGAGGTGCGCCTTGGGGCAACCGGGGATTTCTGGGACGCGGTGCAGGCCTCGGGTGACGTGCGCGTGCGCAAGTTCCGCGAACGCCTCGAGCGCTGGCGGACGCTGGCCCGCAGAGGGCCGCTGGCCGACCTGCTGGCGACCGTCTACCGTGAGACGGGCTACTGCGAGTACGTGGGAGCCATGCCGGGCGGAGCGCAGCGTCAGGCCAACCTGCAGGCGTTGCACGACCGGGCACGAGCCTTCGACCGCTATGCGGCACGCGGGCTGGTGAGCTTTCTTGGGTTGCTGGAGGGTTTGGAGGAAGCGGAGGAGGACCTGGGTGCGGCCGTCGCCGTAGGCGAGGAAGAGGACGCGGTGCGGGTGATGAGCGTGCACCGCAGCAAGGGGCTTGAGTTCCCCGTGGTGTTCCTTGCCGACCTCGGCCGTCGTTTCCGCCTGGTACCGGACCAACCCGATCTGCTCTTCCATCGCCAATTGGGGCTGGGCCCGGCGGTGGTGGACACGGCCGCGCAAGTGGTCTACCCCAGCCTCGCCCAACGCGCGGTCCTCGCCCGCCTGCGCCTGGAGAGCCTGGCCGAGGAGATGCGCATCCTGTACGTGGCCATGACCCGGGCACGCGACCATCTTGTGCTGGTGGGATCGGTCCGGGGCCTGGAGCGTGCGCTGACCGCTTGGCAGGCGGTCGTTGCCGGCCACCGTGATTGGCCGCTGCCCGACGCGTTGTTGGCGGGAGCCTCCACGCCCCTGGAATGGATGGGGATGGCGCTTGCCCGTCATCCCCGCCTGGCCCGGGATCTTCCGGAGGCCGACTGCTTGCCGGCCGACGAAGCGGCGCATTTTGAGTTGGTGCTGTGGAAGAGCGTCCCCCCCGGCCGCAGCGTCTGGAGGCCGGATGAAAGCTCCGAACCTCGACCGACCGATGTGCCCTCCGCCAGGCGCGTTGCCTGCTTTGAGCGCTCCCTCAACTGGCGCTACCCTTACCCGGCACTTGCCCGGGCGGCCGCCAAGGTGGCGGTTACGGAACTGAAGGGCCGCACGTGGCCCCAGGAGGAAGAGGATGCCGCCCGGGTCCCCGTAAGCGCCGCCCCCGGCCCGGGACTGGAGGCCGGGACGGCGACGCACCTGGTGCTGCGGCACCTGGCTTTGGATCGGCTGCTCGACGCCGAAGACGTCGGCCGGCAGATCGCCGACATGGTCAGGCGCGAGCTTGTCTCCGCGGAGGCTGCGGCGTTGGTGGACAGGGCGTCGATCAGCCGTTTCTTCGCCGGTCCGCTGGGTTCCCGGCTACGTTCCGCCGGCGCGAGGGTGTGGCGAGAGGTTGCCTTCACGCTTGCCGTGCCGGCGGAGGAAGTTCACCCCTGGCTGCCGCTCGAGCAGGCCCGCGGCGAGCAAGTCCTCGTGCAGGGGGTGATCGACTGCCTGGTGGAGGTAGAGGACGGACTGATGCTGGTGGACTTCAAGACCGACCGGGTGGGCGCAGGCGGCCTGACCGCGCTGGCCGAGCGTTACGCCCCGCAGCTGAGGCTTTACGCGCGGGCGGCCGCCACCATCCTCCGCCGCCCGGTCGTCCGCGCCTGCCTGCACTTCCTTTCCGCCGACGCGACGGTCGAGGTGCCGCTACCGTGAGGGCTATTCCAGGTTGTCCCGCATCCTCACGTTGCAGCCCGCCTGGATCTGCCAGGCCCCACCCGCATTGCCCGTGAGGTCGTTCTCCTCGATGGTGGCCGAGCCGCGATGATACATCCATATCGCGCGGTGTCCGTTGCCATTGATGCGGTTGCGGCGGATGATGGGGTTGTCTCCGCCGCGTACCTCCACACCGACCTCGCGGTTGCCCGAGATGATGTTGTCCTCGATGACCGCCCGTGCCATCCCGTCGAGCAAGATGCCACTCCGCTGCCCGTCTTGGATGCGATTGGCCCGGATCACGGGGTCGGCTGCTCCACGTATCTCCACCCCGGGCTCGCGGTGGCCGCTGATGTCGTTCTCCTCAATGGTCCCGCGGCCACGCCCGTTGATGAGAATGCCCTGGCCCTCGCCCCCGTGCAGCCGGTTCCCGCGGACCACGGGGTTGCCTCCACCGCGGATCTCGATGCCCGGGCCCACGTTGCCGAAGATTTCGTTGTCCTCGATCCGGCCTCGGCCGTCCTCGCAGACCAGCACGCCCTGCGTGGTTCCCCGGCGGATCTGGTTGCCTCGGAGCCGGGGGTCGGCTCCGCGAAGGATGGCGAACCCGGGCCCGCGGTTGCCGGCGACGTCGTTTTCCTCGAAGAGCCCCCGGCTTCGCTCCTCGATCAGCACTCCGTGGGTGCGACCCTGGTGGATGCGGTTGCGACGGGCTACCGGCTCCGAGCCCTCACGCACCGCTATCCCCGCCCCCGCACAGGCCACGATGGTGTTGTCGTCGATGACCGCCCGACTGCCCCGTTCGAGCAGGATGCCGACGTCGCCGCCCTCGAGAATGCGGTTACGGCGCAGGGCCGTCTCGGCGGCTCCGACGAGCTGTATGCCCGGACCGAGGTTGGCAAGGAATTCGTTGTCCTCCACGATGGCCGCTCCCAGCTCCGAGACCAGTACCCCGGGGCCGCGACCGTGCCGGAAGCGATTGCCGCGGATCACGGGACACGACCCCTTCCTCACCGCCACGCCGGGACCGCGGTTGCCCGCGAGGTCGTTGTCCTCGACATCCGCGTGTCCTCCCTCGTCCACGAAGATCCCGCTGGAGGCGCCGTCATGGATGTGGTTGCCGCGCAGCACCGCTACCGCCCCGCGGTGCACGGCGACCACCGCCAGTGACTGGGAGCTCAGGTCACACCCTTGGACCACCACCCGACCGCGGAGGATGCGGATCGCGTAGCCGTCGCCGCCTCCCTCCTGGCGGAGGGTGAGGTTACGTACGGTTGCCTCCTCGGCGTCGAAGATCAGGGCGTGACCGCCCGCGACGGCGATCGTGATCTCGGCGCGGTTGCCGTCTCCGATCAGCAGGACCGGCCGATCGACGCGGAGGGACTCACGGTACTGGCCCGGGCGCACGAGTATGCGTGCACCGGCAGGAGCCGTCGCGAGTGCCTCGCCGATGGCCGAGTAATCCCCGTATCCACAGGGGCACACCACCAGGGTGGGACCTTCCGTCGGCCGGGCAGCGTCCAACACGACCCCCTCCTCGCTGCATGCAGATGCAGAGGATTGCTAATTCTTAGAC
>DYFO01000057.1 GCA_020725145.1 Symbiobacterium thermophilum | reverse complement strand
ACGTAGAACTCTTCGCTTTTGGCCCGCCGGATGACTTGGACCTTGGTAGGGTAGCTCATGCTACCCTAGTTATACACCTTACAGCCACCGCCCGCGCTGACCGCGAGCAGTGGTGCCAACGTCTGAGTTCTCTTTTTTCATTTTGCCTGTTACCTGTGTCGCGCTTGCTGGGTCTGCTCGCTGCTGGGGAGGCCCGCGAGAGCATCCTAAAGGCTTACCCTTATCTTGAGCCTGCTGATATCGATGCGGCACTGGGGTATGCCGCGTTCTTGGCTGAAGAAGAGACGGTGGAGGTTGCGCGGTGAAGTTCCTGGTCGTCATGCCACTTTCGCCGTGTCTTGCGTGCTGGCTTCGTGGGCACGGGCACGATGTTGTCCACGCGTTTGAGGTTGGCCTGGGATTCCGCCTCGGATGAGGAAATCGTGGAGCATGCGCGGTCTGAGGGCAGGGTGGTGGTTACGGCCGACCTGGACTACGCCCGCCTTCTGGCGCTGACGCGTGTTCGCCGGCCGAGGCTAGTTCTTTTCCGTGGAGGCAACTTCAGTGAGTCCGAGATGTTGTCCATGATGGGACGAGTAAAGGCAGCCGTATTGCCAGCAATGGGGAGGCCAGAGCGTTATGGGCATCAATACGAGCCTGGTCGCGGCGTTCAGGAAGCGATGCGGCGAGGCTGGAAGAAGCCGAATGAAGGGGAGACTTGCTTTTAGGGGAAGAGCATGCCCGGGTCAGCGGGTGCCAAGCGGTGGGACGTAGCCGGGTAGGTTCAGGGCTCGCGCATCACCTCGGCGATTGCGTCCTCAAGCGATAGCCACGAGCGTACGAGCTCTGCGACACTCAGCTTCCCCGCCTATCTTCCGGCCTTCCGTAAGACCCGGAAGCGTGAAAAGTATCTAGCCCAGGAAAGCTATCAGCCCCCCCCTGACTGACAATAGCTGCCATTTCCTTGGCCGAGATGCCGAGGAATGCCTCGACTACACGGGGATCAAACTGCCGACCTGCGCACCGGCTCAGTTCCTCCCGCGCCTGCTGCGCGCTGAAAGCCTCCCGGTAGGGCCTCGCGGACGTCATGGCATCGTAGGCGTCTGCCACACGGATGATGCGCGCAAGAAGCGGGATCGCTTCTCCTGCCACCCCCGCGGGATAACCTCCTCCCCCGTAGTCTTCGTGATGGTGCCGCACGGCCGCGATCACCGCTGCCGGAAACCTGGCCGGCTCCAGGATCCTAGCTCCCACCACCGGGTGGCCCTGCATCTCCGTTCTTTCTTCCTCGTTGAGGTGCCCCGGCTTGAGCAGAATGTCCTCACGCACACCGATCTTGCCCAGATCGTGTAACAGCCCTGCCAGGTACACCTGCTCCTGCTCCTCGGCACCAAGCTCCAGCACGCGGGCGCATGCCTGCGCCCACAGCGCCACCCGCAGGGAATGACCCCGCGTGTAAACATCCTTGGCCTCCAGGGCGGCCGCCAGCGCCCGCACGGCGCTCAGATAGTATTCCCGCAGCGACGAGTAGAGGCGGGCGTTCTCCACCGCCAGCCCCGCCTGGCTCGCCACGACCCCCAGATACCCGACTTCTTCCTCACTCCAGCGCCGCGGCACGGGGGAATAAACCGTCAGTGTGCCCAGAACCTTTCTGCCCGCCCGCACCGGGACCACGGCGACCGCCCGCATCTTGGCCGAGTAGTAGGGCAAGTGCACGCCAGACCCGCTGGCGGTCAGGTTTTCCACCACCACGGGCTCTCCCGTCTCCAGAACCTTGCCCGGCAAGGTGCCTTCCGGCCTGACTCGGCCTACCCTGGACTCCAGCTCCGCACCCATGCCCAGGCTTGCCTTCAACACCAGCTCCCCCGTCTCTTCATCGAGCAACCGCAGCGCACACCACTCGGCCCCCAACACGTCCCTGGTGCTCTCCAGGGCCGACTCAATGACCACATCCACGTCGAGGCTGCTCGATACCACCCGCCCCACTTCGATCAACCGTTCCAGCATGGCCGCCCGCAAATTCACCTTACGGAACAGGCGGGCATTCTCGAGCGCCAGGGCCAGGCTCGTGCCCAGCGTGGTCAGAAAAGCGGTCTCATCTTCGGCAAAGCCCCTGCCTTCCGGCTTACCCGCTATCGTCAGCACGCCCGTCACTTTGCCCCCAGCCATCAGGGGCAAGGATATCGCCGGCCGCCTTTCTTCAGGCATGGCACCCCCGGGCAGGCTGTCAAAGTGCACGGCATCCGCCTCTCGTTCGATGGCGGCAACCACTTCGCCCGACGGCACTACACGGAACTCGTCAGCGGACTCCACGGTAGCCGCCACCTCGGCCGAGGCCCCCAGCGCCTCGGGGAGCATGACCACCGACCCGCTGGTAGCACCGGTGATGTCCAGCACGGCGTGCAAGGCCCACCGGGCCACTTCCCCCACGTCGAGACTGCCGGAGACGACCTTGCCGAATTCGAACAGGGCGGCAAGCTCATCACTTTTCTTGGTCAGCTCCTGTTTGACGTCGAGCAGCTGAGCCACAGTGTCCGTTACCCCGTGTATCACTGCCATGGCGGTCCGGAGCTGCTCCGCCGTCCAGAGCGGCACTGCTCTTGCTGCCGCCAGAAGCTTTTCCCGGTCAATGCCCGTTTCCCGGGCCAGCCGTGCTACCTCCTCCTCCACCAGTGGCCGCAGCGCCACATTGCCACCCAGTATCACGGCTACCGTTTCGCCAGCTACACTCAGGGGAACCGCCATATACACCAGCCCGGCGTGGCAGGCGCGGAAAACCTCCTCCCCCACAGCCTCAGCAGCTTTCGCACAGGCCGCCCGCGAAGCCTCGCACCTAGCCCGCGCTTTCGGGTTGCCGTCGAGCATGGCGCAGAAAGGACACAGGTTGGAGGGCTCGGTCAGCGGACGGCCGTCTGGGTGCACAACCATAGCCGCCAGCCCCAGGGCTCGGCTCATCCTCCCTTGAAGTTCTTGCAGACCCAACTGCTTCAGCTCTTGGTAAAACGCCGAGCCGTGTTCTGCCATGGTAGTTAGTGCACGACCTCCTTTCTCGCCCGCCGCTGGCCCCCCATCGGAAGCTGCCCTGGCCCGCACCTCGGCTCCGCGGCTACACCATACCCGGCGCCGCATGAGAGTCCCAACAACGGGTGGATCGAACTCGCTACCCGGGTGACGTCTTAGGCTGTCTGTAAAAGTGAGCCGGTCTGGGCTACCATGGTGTTGATTGATTGAAACGCCAGCCCCTGAGAGGGCAGCGGAGAGCCCAGACCTGTGACCAGGATACCATCGAGCGAGCGTCTTGCCCAGATGCGCGATCACTGGTCCCAAGTCCCAACTTCGACACTGGCAGGTCTGATGAGAGCACCAACCTCGCTGACACCGGCCCGGCCAGCGAATGTTCAGGTGCGACGCCTGTGGCCTCCTCCTGGATCGGGACGAGAACGCGGCGAGGAAGCTTGCGGCCCTTGCCGCCGCCGTCGCCGGGAGTGGACCGGAGACGCAAAACGCCCGTGGACGGGACATAAGACCCGCCGCAAGGTGGGCGGTCCCGGAGGAAACGGGAAGTCGGCTGCGCGAAAGCGCGTAAGACCGACGCCTCCGCCCGGCAACGGGTGGATGTCGGGAATGGTTTTCTATGTTCTCGGCAACGGTAGCCTGGGGGCTGATGTGACCGGATTCGGGGCAGCGCACGTGATCCCGGGCGTGTTGGACATGTTTCGCCCCGCCGGCCGCGAGGCGAGGCGGTAGCGGGCCGAGCCGGGCGAGGCCGTGCCGCAGGGAGCCACCCCTCAGACAGAATTCAGCCGAGGATGGGCCGGGCACCCGTTACCTCGGAACGGTACCGTATCCCCGCCGCCACCTGAGGCGGAAGGGACCCGCTCCGCCCATGGCGAAGCCACGGACGCATGATGGGCAGGCGGTCGAGATCGGTTCTACTGGCGTTCCTCCTGGCGGGCCTGGGCCTGCTCGTCGTCCTCTCGCCCGTCTTACACCGCCCCGCTCCGCTCCCCATCCCCCCCTCGACGACCCCGCAACCCGACACCGCACCGGCCGCACCGCCCGACTTCGGTCCCCTGGTGGACGTCGCCACGCTCGATCCCTCCATCGTGATCGATCTGCGCTACGCGAGGGACGATAACATAGTGGGCAGGCAGCTTTACCCGGTGAACCGTGCGCTCTTGCTGCCGTCGGTCGCGGAGCGGCTGGTGCGCGTGCAGGCCCGTCTTCGCGAGCACGGATACGGGCTGAAGGTGTGGGATGCCTACCGTCCCCCGTGGGTGCAGCGCGAGCTGTGGGCCGCGTTTCCCGACCCGCGCTACGTGGCCGACCCTGCCCGCGGCTCCAACCACAGCCGTGGCGCGGCGGTGGACGCCACGCTGGTGCACGCCGACGGCAACGAGCTGGAGATGCCCGGCGACTACGACGACTTCGAGTTGGGCCGTCGCGACCACCCCGCCCACTCCGAGTTGGCGCGTCGCCATCTTGAGATACTGACCGAAGCCATGGTGTCGGAGGGCTTCATCCCGTACGAGGGTGAGTGGTGGCACTTCAACGCACCCGAAGCCGCTCGTTACCCCATTCTGGACATTCCACTGGAAGGGAGTTAGCTCTCGGGTGAGGGCAGGCGCAGCGGGCGGGGGAGGTCCGCGGGGCGGGTCTCCCTCACCAGCCGCTCGAGGAACGCGGTGTCGTGGCGTGCCTGCCTGAACACCGGTGTCGAGAGTACCAGCAGGTGCAGGGGAACGTTGGTCACCGGCCCCTCGATGACCACTTCGCGAAGCGCCTGTTGCATCCCCGCGATGGCTTGCTCACGGTTTCGGCCGTGGAAGACGATCTTTGCCAGCAGAGAGTCGTAGTGGTGGGGAACGGGGCAACCCGCGTACAGGTGCGAGTCCACCCTCACCCCCGGCCCGGAAGGGAAGTGCACCCGCCGGACGACACCCGGGGAGGGCAGAAAAGTGAGCGGGTCTTCGGCGCACACGCGGCATTGCAGCGCCCAGCCGCTGAAGCTCACGTCCTCCTGACGGTAGCCAAGTGACTCTCCCGCCGCCAGGCGGATCTGCTCCGCCACGAGGTCGAAGCCGGTCACCGCCTCGGTCACCGTATGCTCGACCTGCAGGCGGGTGTTCATCTCCACCACGAAGAAGCCGTTGTGCTCGTCGAGCAGGAACTCCACCGTTCCAGCGGTGGTGTAGCCGGCCACCCGCGCCGCCTCCACCGCTACCCGGGCCATGGCCTCCCTCACCGCGGGCTCGAGCCCTGGCGAGGGCGCTTCCTCGATCAGCTTCTGGTGCTTCCTCTGGATCGAGCAGTTGCGCTCTCCCAGGTGTACGACGCGGCCCGCGCTGTCCGCCATTACCTGGAACTCCACGTGCCGGCAGTTCGCCAGGTAGCGTTCGAGGTAAAGCCGCTCGTCGCAGAAGAGCCGGGCGGCCTTCTCTCTGGTCGTCTCAAAGCATCCCGCCAGCTCGCCGGGCCCCCAGACCAGGCGGATCCCCTTGCCTCCCCCTCCCCCGGCCGCCTTGAGCATCAGCGGGTAGCCGAGTTCGGCCGCCTTTCGCTCCACAAGTGCCGTGTCTGCGTCCACCGCGACGAACGGCAGCACCGGGAGGCCGGCGGCGGCCAGCATCTGCTTGGCCCCCAGCTTGTCACCCACCCCCCTGATGGTGCGGGGGGAGGGACCGATGAAGGTCAACCCGGCGTGGCCGCAGGCCTCGGCGAAATCCGCGTTCTCGGCCAGAAAGCCGTACCCGGGATGAACGGCTTGCGCGCCGGTGCGGCGCGCGGTGTTGATGATCGTGGAAGCGTCGAGGTAGGCAAGCGGCGGGCCGATGGGCACCGCTTCATCCGCCAGCACGACGTGGAGCGATTCCGCGTCCGCGTCGGAGTACACGGCCACCGTGGCGATGCCCAGTCGCCGGCACGATCGGATAACGCGCACGGCGATCTCACCACGGTTGGCAACCAGTACCTTCTTGAAGATCGGCATCAGCCCCTGCGGGCGGTTTCGACGGCCGCACAGCCATTCCTTGAGACCTGCGGTGAGCATTCCCCGTGTCATCTCGGTGCCCGCGCTCGTGCTAGGAACTCATCACCCTGGCCAACCCAATGGCGATGAGCAGCAGCCCCGGCAGGACGAAGGTCACCCCGCGGCGTGACACCCGCGCCCCTAGCCGGGTGCCCGCCAGCAAGCAGCCCCCGCACCCGGCGGCGACCAGGGGCACCAGCCAGAGGCCCAAACCCATCATGGCCGCCGCGAAACCGGCGGCGAAGGCGTCCAGCCCCAGCGCACCGCCCAGCACCAGCGACTCGTGTCCCTCGATGGCTCCGGACCGGTCGGCGTCGGCCCGGAGCGGATCCCGCAGCACCTGTACGGCAAGACCCAGCAGGGGCAGGCGGACGTGGCAAAGCGGGCGACCGGCAACCTGCTCGGGCAATCCGCGCAGCTCGGCATGCCACCCTTCGAAGAGCTGCCACATCCCCACCACCACCAGCAGTCCTCCGCCCAGCGTCGCCGCGGCCGCCGTGAGCCCTGCAAGCAGGCGACCGGTCGCCATTGAGAGCGTCATGAGCGCTCCGGTGCAAGCACCGACCACCGCCACCGACGCCGCGGGAACCCTCACCCCGCGCATCCCGTAGGCCATGCCTGCCACCAGGCTGTCCAGGCTCACCGCCGTCACCAGCAGGAAGATGAACCACAGGGGCACCCGTCTCCCCCCTCCCGAACCTACCAGCCAGGCTATGCCGCGGCAACACGGGAGGTCCTGCGGGGTGTGCTATACTGAAAGAGTGGGATCCCGACGGGATCCGGCCGGGGCGTTGCCCCAAGACCATTACCAAAAGGAGGCCATGGCATGGACAAATGGATGATGATCATGGGTGCCGGGTACGACCAGATTCCTATGCTGGAGAAGGCCCGGTCCATGGGGCTGAAGGTCGTGGCGGTAGACGGGCGCGAGCACGCCCCCGGGGCGCATCTGGCCGATGCGTTCCACCGCGTGGAGGTGCTGGACATCCCGAAGGTGCTCGAGATCGCACGCGCCCGGGGCATCGCGGGCATCACCACCATGGTCAGCAACCTGGGCATGCGCACGGTGGCGGTGGTGGCCGACCGCCTGGGGCTGCCGTCGATAACCCCGCAGGCCGCGACCACGGCCACCGACAAGGCCGCGATCAAGGAGGCGCTGAGCCGGGCAGGCGTCGCCTGTCCGAGGGGCTCGGCGTGCGCGGACCTCTCCGAGGCGATGGATGCGCTGACCGAGCTGGGCCTGCCGCTTATCGTCAAACCGGCCGACGGCACCAAGGGGCGCGGCATCGCCGTGGTCAGGCACCGGCGCGATTTCGCCGGCAGCGTGGAACACGCCTTCCGCTGGTCCGGGCAGGGGAAGGTGATCATTGAGGAATGGCTGGAAGGACCCACCGTCGGCGCCGAATGCCTGATCGTGGACGGCGAGGCCGACCCCATCTTGATCACCGACAAGTTCAACACCGAACCGCCTTGGTGCGTCACCATCGGGCTGACCACGCCGTCGCGCCAGCCCGATGGGCTGAAGCAGGAGATCGAGAAGACCGCTAAGGCCGTGACCCGCGCGCTCGGTCTTACCACCGGGGCCGCCCACATCGACATGGTGGTGCACGAGGGGATCCCCAAGGTGGTGGACGTGGGACCGCGTCTGGCCAGCGGGCCGGTGGTCTTCGATTTCGCCCCCCGGCTGATGGGCGTGGACATGATCGGCTGCGTGATCCAGATGGCCCTGGGCGAGCGCCCGGTGATCCGGAAGCGATGGAGCGGTAAGTTCGGCGCCAGCCGCTTCGTAACCGCGCCCGAGGCCGGCTGTATGTTCGACCTGGTGTTCCCCGCCGCCCCCCGCCGCTTCGCGTTCTACCCCTACAAACCCCTGGGCACCCCGGTAGCTCCGCCCCGCAGCGACAGCGACCGGCTGGGCTGCGTGGCCATCGTCGGTGACACTTACGAGGATGCGTGGAAGCAGGCCAACGCGTTGCTGGCAGGCATTCAGGTAAGGATCGCCGGCTAGCGGCGGGGCCCCGGCTCCGGCGGCGCTTCCGGAGGCGCGCCCTGACGGTCGCCCAACCGGAGGGTAGCCTCCAGCAGCCGGGCCGGGGCCGCCGCCGGGTCGGCCCGCAGCACGGTCTCGTACAGCTGCCCGAAGCGGTCGTATTCATAGGCGGCCGGCATCTCGTACAGCAACGGCTCCGAGAGCACCCTGCGGCTGTAGAAGTGGGCCAGGCACTCGTAGGCCCGGTACACCTGCAGGAAGTCGGGATGGTCGCGCATCGCCGCCTTGAAGAGGTCTACCAGGAGATGCGTCCCAGTCTCGTGGCTGATGAACTGCACTGCCCGCTCGAGATCGGCCCCCGGGTAGTACAGGTTTCGCTCGTACCCCAGGGAGTTCGCGTTAGGTCCGCCCTCCAGCGCGTTGGAGAGGACGATCTCGTAGCGATCGAACTTGAACACGATCCCGGTGAGCGGCTCCCAGCGACCGATGAGGTCTACAGTCCGAAGACTCGCGTTGATCCGCCTGGCATCCTCCTCCAGCCGGGCGTGCTCCGTTTCGAACGCCGTCTCCCGGTACGGACGCCAGCACCTCAGGTAGACCTCGGCCAGGCGCTGCACCGCGTCCCGCAGGTGGGCATGTCCCGCCAGCCAGGCCGGCTGCACGTCGTACAGCCACAAGCGCAGCCTGGAGAAGGCGCCGTCATAGCGTTCGAGCATGGGCTGCCACCCCCCACCGCGCAGGCCGGCATCCACGAGCTCGAAGTACTCCGCCAAACAGCACTTCTGCGTCCAGGTTGAGGTAGGCGGGCAGGAAGACAAGAAGGGAAGTGAGTTTGCCCCGCCTTCCGTCGCCGAAGGCCAGGAGAGCGGCGTGCTCCTCAAGACACCGGCGGTCGGCGGCGCTCACCGTGGCACGGTGCCGCTCGGCGTACTCGCCTGCAAAGCCCACGCGCGCCACCGCCAACAGGTGGAAGGAGTAATCGGGACCGGGTTCGACCACCGCCACCACGTGCTTGCCGCCGGTCACCGCGACCCTCCTCCCGGCCCCAAATGCCGAGGACCCGCCCGCAGGGCGAGTCCTTTGATCAAGCCTGGTGTCGGGAGGGGGACTTGAACCCCCACGGGTTTCCCCATACGCCCCTCAAACGTACGCGTCTGCCAGTTCCGCCATCCGGACACTCAATATGGCACGGGCCTCGACCGCCCAGGTATAAGGCCCGTCGTTGTCAGGGTTGGTGCCGAAGGTGGGATTTGAACCCACACAGGCGCTAGGCCTACGGCGCCCTGAACACCGCGTGTCTGCCAGTTCCACCACTTCGGCACGAGTTGCGTAACTAACTATAGCACACTCAAAATTACCTATCAACCGGCTGCTCTCCCCGCCAACGTTAACCTTACTCATACCTCTTGTCCGTCCCGTCCATCCCGGCGCGCTTCTCCGCCCCGGCTATTGGCCGCCGCTGTGTTCCGGGTAGAGCTGGCGGTAGCGCTTCAGGGTCTGGGTCACACGCCTGACGTAGTTCCTCGTCTCGGCCAAATCCAGCTTCGACACGGGGTAGTCCTCGGTGATGACGCTCCCGGGCCAGACCGCAAGCCCGCATGCGGCGTTCTCCTTCAGAACGAAGCCGTCACTCTCAAGCCAGGCGCGGACGCGCCCCCGCCCGGCGTTGTAGGCCGCGACGACGAGGACAAAGTTCCCGCCGAACTCCCGGCGGAGCTCGGAAAGGTACCACGTCCCGATGAGGATGTTCGTCGCCGGGTCGCGGAGCATGTCAACGTCGAAGTCGGCGAAGCCGAGCTGTTCGGCCGCCCAGCGTCCCGTATCGGGCATGATCTGCATGAGACCGACCGCCCCTCGCGGCGAGACGGCGGTCGGTCGGAAGCGGCTTTCATTCTTGATTATCGACGCCACGAACCGCGGGTCGAGCCCGTGCTTCCGGGAGTAGGCCAGGATCTCCTCCCGGTAGGGGAAGGGGTAGAGCCGCTGGAGGACGAGCTGGCTTCCGCCCCAGACGACCACGAACCCGACAATGGCGCCGAGGGCCGCGAGAAGCCACCAGCGCGGGATGGAGCGGAGCCGGTTCAGGATGTAAGAAAGCTTCTCAATCATCTCGGGGGTAGTCTATGGCCTCGCCGTCTGTTAATGATGCTGTGAACTGGTCTTCGAATCTTTTTGAGTCTGAGGGGCTGTGTCAATCCGAGATGCGCCCGCCGTGGACGATCCTACCCCAGTGGCGCTTCACCTG
>DYFO01000056.1 GCA_020725145.1 Symbiobacterium thermophilum | reverse complement strand
GTGGAGATCTGTCCGGCCGCCGACCGGAGCGATTTGACGGCCCTGCTGGGGGCCAAACTCGTGAGGGAGGCCATC
Source organism: Symbiobacterium thermophilum (assembly GCA_020725145.1). Taxonomy (GTDB): domain Bacteria; phylum Bacillota; class Sulfobacillia; order UBA995; family UBA995; genus DYFO01. The sequence goes on along the minus strand of DYFO01000056.1, from coordinate 10,282 downwards.
CTCGCCGTCGCGGAAGGAGAGCAAGCGTGAGCGAGCTACCGGTGGTGTTTCGGGTACAGCGCGAGCTGCGTGAGGCCTTGGACAGGGCGATCGACCGCGCTCGGGCCACCCTGGGCTCCCCGCAGGGGTTCACAGGGGCGACGGTGGAGGTGCCGCGGCAAAGCGCCCACGGCGACTTCGCGAGCAACGTGGCCTTGGAGCTCGGCAGCCGGCTCCGGCGGCCTCCCCGCCAGGTGGCCCAGGTGTTGGCCGATCACTTCGACCCCGCGGGCACTTGGGTGCGCGAGCTGGAGGTGGCCGGACCCGGCTTTGTCAACTTCCGGCTGCATCCGAGTTGGCTGTATGAGGCGATCGAGCAGATCTTGCGGCAGGATGCCGACTACGGGCGCAGTGAGCTGGGGGCCGGACTGAAGGTGCTGGTGGAGTTCGTCAGCGCCAACCCCACCGGTCCGCTGGTGCTGGTGGCCGCCCGCGCCGCCGCCGTCGGCGACACCCTGGCCTCCTGCCTGGAATGGTCGGGGCACCGCGTGGAACGCGAGTACTACGTAAACGACGCCGGACGTCAGGTGGAATTGCTCGCGCAATCGCTGGAGGCGAGGATGCGGGAGCGCCTCGGCGAGCCGGCCGTCATCCCCGAGGGAGGCTATCCCGGCCAGTACCTGGTGGACCTGGCCCAGGAGGCCCTCGATGCGCTGGGTCCGGGCATCCTGCAGGACCCCGGCCGGCTGGCGGTGCTGCGCGACTGGACGGTCGCGCGCCTCGTGCAGGCCCACCGCGAGGAACTTGCGGCCTACGGGGTTCGCTTCGACACCTGGTTCCACGAGGCGGCCTTCCGCGCCGGCGGCGCCGTCGAGGAGGTGCTGGAGATCCTGCAGGCCCGCGGTCTGCTTTACGAGCGCGACGGGGCGCGCTGGTTCGCCTCCACCCGCTTCGGCGACGACAAGGACCGCGTGCTGGTCAAGTCGGACGGCGAGTACACCTACGTCCTGCCCGACGCTGCCTACCACCTCAACAAGCTGCGCCGCGGCCACCAGAAGCTGATCAACCTGTGGGGGCCCGACCACCACGGCTACATCCCCCGCCTGAAGGCGCTGCTCGAGGCCCTGGGCTACGGGCCGGACACGCTGGAGGTGCTCACCGTGCAGTGGGTCCGCCTGCTGCGGGGAGGCGACCCCGTGCGCCTTTCCAAGCGGGGAGGGGTAACCATCCTCATGCGCGACCTCCTGGAGGAGGCGGGTACCGATGCCGCCCGTTTCTTCTTCCTGATGCGTTCCCACGACAGTCCCATGGACTTCGACCTCGACCTGGCCAAGCTGAGAACGGCACAGAACCCCGTCTACTACGTGCAGTACGCCCATGCCCGCATCGCCAGCATCCTGCGCGAGGCGGCCCGCCGGCCACAAGGTCCGGGCACCGCCGACCTCGCCCGCCTGACCGATCCCTCCGAACTCGGGCTGGCGCGCCGGCTGGCCGACTTCCCGGAGGAGGTCGCCCTGGCCGCCACCGCCCGCGAGGTGCACCGGCTCACGCGTTATGCCACCGACCTGGCCACCCTGTTCCACAAGTTCTACGATACCTGTCGCGTGCTGGGCGAGGACGGCGGGCTCACCCGGGCCCGCCTTGCCCTGGTGGACGCCACCCGCATCGCCCTGCGCAACGCCCTGCGGTTGCTGGGGGTCAGCGCGCCGGAGCGCATGTGAGCGGCAGGCAATACAGGTGTACCCCCCCGCGCATCTTAACGCAGCGTTAACTTGCGCCGGCCCACTTTTATCACCCGCATGATTTCACCCCGTACCCCTCGCCGCTACGCTCAAGGCGGAGGTGGTGGCGGTGAGATTCCCGCGCGTGGCATGGCCGGCGGTCCTTCTGGCAGTCCTAGTTGTGGGCTGCGTCGCCAAGCAGCCCACCGCGGTGTCAAAGCTAACCCTGGACATCAGGGGTTCGGACACCATGGTGAACCTGGGAGCCGCACTGGCCGAGGCGTTCATGGCCGATAATCCTCACGTGGAGCTGGTAGTTCAGGGGGGCGGCTCCGGCACCGGAATCGCCGCGCTGCTGGACCGCAACGCCGACATCTGCCAGTCCTCGCGGGCCATGAAGCGCGAGGAGTGGGAGGAGGCGCGTCGGCGCGGTCTTGACGTCAAGGAGATCGTGGTGGGTTACGACTCCATCGCCGTTTGCGTGCATCCCGGCAACCCCGTTTCCGAACTTACGCTGCAGCAGCTGGCGGCCATCTACCGTGGCGAGATCCGCCGCTGGTCGGAAGTGGGCGGGCGTGATGAGCCTATCGTGGTGCTGTCGCGCGATACCGCGTCGGGGACGCACGCCTTCTTCAAGGAAGCGGTGGTGCAGGAAGGCGGGGCACGCAAAGGGGCGGAGTTCGGCCCGGACGTGATGATGCTGCCCTCCACGCAGTCCATCGTGGACGAAACGCGGCAAAACCCCCGCGCCATCGGCTACATCGGGCTCGGTTATCTCGACCACACCGTCAAGGCCCTGGCCATCGGCACCGAGGGCGGGTTCGTCCGACCCTCGTCGCAAGCAACCGAAGGCTACCCGCTGTCGCGGCCGCTCTACTTTTACGTGGTGGGCGAGCCCGAGGGGGCTTTGCGCGACTACCTCGACTTCGTCCTCGGTCCCCGGGGTCAGGAGATCGTCGAGAAGTCGGGGTTCTTGCCGGCTTCCCGGTAGGGGTGAGCTGGCGTGGACAAGTGGCATAAGGCGGCATCGCGCTTCCGTACCCGGCGCCCCCTTCGGGGCGCCGGCCCTGCCTGGCTTTTGGAAATCGGATTCGCGGCGCTGGTGCGCCTCGCCGGGTACCTTCTGATCGCCGCGGTCCTGCTCATCTTCTACTTCCTCTTCTCGCAGGCACGCCCGCTTTTCGGCCACACCGCGCTATGGGACTTCATCACCGGCCCGCGCTGGTTGCCGGTGTCCGAGCCTCCGCTCTTCGGCATCCTGCCCTTCATCGTCGGCTCCGCCTGGATCGTCTCCTGGGCGCTCGCGCTGGGGGTGCCGCTGGGGCTGGCGGTGGCCGTGTACCTGGCGGAGATGGCCGGCCCGCGCGTGCGGAGCCTGGCCGGTCCCCTGCTCACCACCCTGGCCGGGATCCCCTCGGTGGTGTACGGGGTGATCGGTCTTCTGGTGGTCGCCCCCTGGGTGGCGCGGCTTTTGTCCCTTCCCACCGGGCTGACCGGTTTGACCGCCGGGACGGTGCTGGCGCTGATGATCGTGCCCACGGTGGCCACCTTGAGCGAGGAGGCCATCCGATCGGTTCCCGAGGAGTACCGGGAAGCGGCGCTGGCCATGGGCGCGACCCCGTTTCAGGCCAGGTGGACGGTGCTCATCCCCGCCGCCTCCTCGGGGATCGCGGCCTCGGTGCTGCTGGCCATGGGCCGCGCGCTGGGCGAGACGATGACCGTGCTGATGGTGGGCGGAGGCAGGCTGGTCTTGCCCACCGGGTTGGCGGTACCCATGCGCACCATGACGGCAACGCTGGCGGTGGAGAGTGCCTACGCCGTGCACCGAAGTCTGCACTACGCGGCCCTGTTCGCCATGGGGCTGGTGCTGTTCGCCATCACCTTCTTCATAACCCTCGCCGCCGACCGCCTGCTGCAAAGGGCGAAAAGAGGGGTGGGGCAGACGTGAACAGGTTTCACGAACGTGCGGTGAACGCGCTGCTGACGGTCCTGTTCTGGCTGGTTATCGGGACCACCGCCGGCCTTATCCTGTTCATCGCCGCCAGAGGCATCAAGGGCATGAGCTGGGAGTTTGTGAGCGCGATGCCCCGCGACCGCGGGCTTGCAGGCGGGGTGTTGCCCGCCATCGTCGGCACCCTGGTCCTGACTTCTGGCACCGCGCTGGTGACCGTGCCCCTCGGCGTGCTGGCCGGGGTTTACCTCACCGAGTATGCCAGGCCGGGTCCCGCCGTGCGCCTGGTCAACCTGGCGATCGTCAACCTGGCCGGCGTACCCTCCATCGTCTACGGGCTGTTCGGGCTGGCGGTGTTCGTGCTGTCGCTCAGACTGGGTCCATCGCTGGCCGCCGCCTCGCTGACGCTGGGGGTGATGACCTTGCCGGTGGTGGTGACGGCTACCCGCGAGGCGCTGGCGGCGGTGCCGGTCGCCTACCGCGAGGCGGCCTACGCCCTGGGGGCCTCGCGCCGCCAAGTTATCCTGACTCACGTCCTGCCCTACGCCAAGTCAGGCATCGTGGGCGGAAGCCTCCTGGGCTTGAGCCGGGCCATGGGGGAGACCGCTCCCATCCTCGTCACCGGGGTTGCCTTCTGGCTACCACGGCTGCCCACCGGCCCTGCCAGTCGCTTCATGGCCCTGCCCTACCACCTTTACATCATCGCCACCCAGGTTCCGGGGATGCCCCCCGCGCGCATCTGGGCCACCGCGCTCACCTTGCTCGGTCTGGTCATGGCCCTGAACTTCGCGGCGGCGGGGCTACGCCGCTACGGCAAAGGAGGGTAGCCGGGGTGGACACGGGAAAAATCGAGATAGCCTCGCTCAGCTGTGCCTTTGGCTCAAGGCAGGTCTTGCATGACATCACCCTGACGCTGGCCGGGCGCTGCGTGACGGCGATCATCGGGCCCTCGGGGTCGGGGAAGTCCACCTTGCTGCGATGCCTGAACCGCATGACCGATCTCGTGCCCGACGCTCGGGTAAGCGGCAAGATCATCCTGGACGGCACGGACATTCTGCGGCGCGAGCAGGACGTGGTACAATTGCGACAGAAGGTGGGCATGGTGTTTCAAAAGCCAAACCCGTTCCCCCGCTCGGTCTACGATAACGTGGCCTACGGTCCCCGTATTCGTGGCCTGCGGCGGCGACGGGAGCTCGACAGGGTGGTGGAGGAGGCCTTGCGCGGCGCCGCCCTGTGGGAAGAGGTACGAGATCGCCTGCACGCTCCCGCGCTTTCCCTGTCCGGCGGTCAGCAGCAGCGTCTGTGCATCGCGCGTTGCCTGGCGGTCAGGCCCCAGGTTCTACTCATGGACGAGCCCTGCAGTGCGCTGGACCCCGCGGCTACCGCCAAGATCGAGGACCTCATCACCGGCCTGCGCCGGGAGCTCACCGTGGTGCTGGTGACCCACAACTTGCAGCAGGCGGCAAGGGTGTCCGACCATACCGTGTTCTTGCTGGACGGTGAACTGGTGGAGGCCGGAGAAACGGCTACCATCTTCACGCGGGCGCGCGATCCCCGGACCGACGCCTACGTGACCGGAAGGTTCGGTTAGGAGGAAGAACGCATGAACCGCGAGAACATGCCGCGTCGTGCGCTCAATGCGGCGCAACAGGAGCTTTACGAAGGGCTTTTGGCGCTGGCCGGCCAGGCCGAGAAGATGCTTCACAGCGCGGTCGAGGCCTTGAAGGCGCGGGATCTGGACATGGCGCAAGCGGTAATCGCCGCCGACGATGCCGTGGACCGCAACACCTTGGCGGTAGAGGAGGCGGCGGAGACATTGATCGCCCGCTATCAGCCGGTAGCGTCCGACCTCCGCCGCATCGTCACCGCCATGCGCATCGCCCGCGACCTTGAACGCATCGCCGATCTCGGGGTGAACATCGCCCGCGTGACGCTGGACATGGGCACCGAGCCCTTGCTCAAACCCCTCATCGACATACCGCGCATGGCGGTGCTTGCCCAGGAAATGGTGCGGGACAGCCTGACCTCGCTGATCGAGGAGCGGGCGGAGAAGGCCCAGGAGGTGCACCGCCGCGACGATGAGATCGACGCCCTGTACATGCAGATCTTTCGCGAGCTGCTTTCTTTCATGATCGAGGACCCCCGGACGATCCGGCGCGCCATCCCCCTGCTTTTCGTGGCCCGGCACCTGGAACGCGTGGGCGATCACGCCACCAACATCGCCGAGGCGGTGGTCTACCTGCTCACCGGGCAGCGTCTGACCAAGCAGGACCCCAAGAGGTGAAGTCGATGAAGGAAACGCCGCCTACCATCCTGGTGGCGGAAGACGACGCGGAGATCCGTTTTTCCATAGTCTCTGCGCTGGAGCGTGAGGGGTATCGGGTGATGGCCACGGCGTCGGGTGAGGAGGCCCTCGAGCTCCTCGCCCGCGAGCCCTGCGACCTGGTGTTGCTGGACGTGCTGTTGCCCGACCTTTCGGGGCTTGACGTCTGCCGGCTGATGCGGCGGCAGAGCGCGGTGCCGATCATCATGGTCACCGCCCGCGACGCCGAACCCGACGTGGTCGCCGGCCTGGAGATGGGCGCGGACGACTACGTGACCAAGCCTTTCAGCCTGAGCGTGCTCCTGGCCAGGGTGCGGGCCAACCTGCGCCGAACCCAGCGGGTGCCGGAAGCCAAGAAGCTGCAGGTGGGTTCGCTCACCTTGGACCCCGCCTCGTGCACGGTAACCGCCAAAGAGCGGGTGCTCGAGCTCAGTCCCCGCCTGTTCGGGTTGCTCTGGCAGCTTGCGCGCCACCAGGGCGAGGTGTGTCGCCGTGACCACCTGCTGGATGAGGTGTGGGGCTACGAGTTCATCGGTGAGACCCGAACCCTGGACGTGCACGTGCACTGGCTGCGGGAAAAGCTCCGTGAGCATGCTCCGGACCTCGAGATCAGGACGGTGCGGGGCGTGGGTTACCGACTGGTGGTGGGCAAGTGAGCTGGACGAGCAGGCTTGCCTCGGCCCTGCTGGGGGCTGCGGCCGGTCGCTTCCTTGAATTCGTGCACGACGGCGTGCTCTTGTGCGATCCCGCGGGGAAAGTGGTGGCGGCCAACCGTCGCGCGGCGGAGTACCTCGGGCTCGAGCCCGGCCAACCCCCGCACCGCCTGAGCCTGGCCCTGCGGCGCAACCCCGACCTCGTAAGCTATCTTGAGGGCTTGCGTTCGGGAAAAAGCCCGGAGACCATCACCGTGCAGACCGGATACCCCCGCGTGCGCTTTCTGCAGGTGCAAGGTTCCCTGCTGCACCGGCTGGCCGTGCTCACCCTCACCGACGTTACCCGGCTGCACCAGCTGGAGCAGATGCGGCGGCGCTTCACCGCCGACCTTTCGCATGAGCTACGAACGCCGGTCACCGCCATACGGCTGCTCACCGAGGCGCTGGAACGCGACCGTCCCGAGCTCGCAGAGCATACCCAGCGCATCCTCACCGCGACGAAGCGGCTCGAGCAGCTGGTGGCGCAGATCCTCGACCTGTCGCGGCTGGAAGCCGGCCAAGAGCAGCTTTCCCCGGAGTGGTTCGACCCTGCCGACCTGGTGGGCGAGGCGGTGGACCGGATAGCGCCGCAAGCCGCCGCCAAGCAGCTACGTTTGGTGCGCCGCCTGGAAGGCGAGCGGCCGTGGTGGGGCGATTACGAAAAGCTCTTGCGACTTTTGGGGATATACCTTGACAACGCGGTCAGGTTCTCGCCTCCGGCCACGGAGATCGTCATTCGCGTCTTCAACACCCAAGAGGCGAACGTGCTCACGGTTACCGACCACGGTCCCGGCATTTTGGCCGAAGAGCTGCCTTATGTTTTCCAGCGCTTTTACAAAGGACAGCGGCAGACGGGCACTCCTGGCTTCGGCCTTGGCCTGGCGATCGCCAAGCACATCGCCCTGGCCCACGGCGGCGAGGTCTTCGCCGACAGCCGGGTGGGCGAGGGCAGCACCTTCGGCGTACGTCTGCCGACGCCGGCTGCGCCATCCGGCGGCCGCTAGTCAGCCAAACGCAGCCATGTCTGCCAGGCTTGCCGCGAGGTGGGAAACAAGGTAGCTTCGCCCCCATCGGCCGCCGTCCCTCCGGCGGCATGCCGCCGTCGACCGCGGGCAAAGTAAGGGCGATGAAGCCCGTCCGGCGGCTCGGTGAACTGCTCGGCCGGCGGCCCGTTCCCTCGCCCGCCGGCGACCTCGGGCTACTGGTCCTGTTCGCCCTCCTGGGTGTGGTCGCCCTGGTGACGCTGGGCAGTCCGGCGCGTTACCGTGTGGAGGCTTTCGAAGTCGGCCTGTCGCTTAGGCTGTTCGACCGTGGGCGCACCACCATCCTCATCCCGCCCCTGGGCAGCATCCAGGCCGAAACCCACCTGACCCCCCTGGAGCTCCACGTAACCCTGCGTCAGGTAGACCTCGACGTCCTGGCCGAACTGCTCGACGGTGAGGACCCCTCCGGGCGGGTTGCGGTCGCCGCCGCGTCGGTGCTGCGACGCTTCGTACTCCGGGTGCTGGGGCTGGCCGTCCTGGGGGGCGCGCTGGGGGCCGCTTTGGCCGGCCGTCGCCGTGCGATGGAACTGGGGCGGGCGGCGGCCGTGGGCCTGTTGACCCTCGGTCTTTTGCTCGGGGTCTCCCATCTCACCTACGATCGGCAGGCCTTCGCCACCGCCCGGTACACGGGAGCCATCCGTGCCGCCCCGTGGATGCTGGGGCTGTTCGACGAAACGCTGGCGCGCGTGAAGGAGCTCGGCGACCGCCTGGAGTTCCTGGCGCAAAACCTCTTCGAGCTATTCGGACGTCTGGACGAGCTTGAGGCCCTGGGCCGGGTGAAGGGGGACGCAAGGTTGCTCCTGGTGTCCGACATCCACAACAACGCGGCCGCGCTTGACTTCGTGGGCCAGGTGGCCCGATCCTTCGCCGTGCACGCGGTGGTGGACGCGGGGGACCTCACCGACTTCGGCAGCCCCCTGGAATCGCTGCTGGTTGACCGCATCGCCACTCTCGGTGTCCCCTACCTCCTGGCCCCGGGCAACCACGAGGCTCCTCCCGTGCTCGGGGCCCTGCGCGAGCTGGGCGTGGTCGTGATGGACGGCCGGCCGGTCGAGGTGGCCGGCCTGAGCGTGCTGGGCTTCGCCGACCCCGCGGCGGCGACCACCGATCCCGCACCGTCCGGTGACGGCGTGGACGAGCTGGCGGAGCGCATCGCCCGCACACTGGAGGAGTTGCCCGAGCCCCCCTTCCTGCTGGTCGTCCACAATCCCGCCGTCGCCAATCGCTTTGCCGGGGCGGTGCCGGTGATCGTCTCCGGACACCTGCACGCCCTGGCCGTCTGGGAGGAGGGAGGAAGTGTCCTTCTCAACCCGGGCACCACGGGGGCAGCCGGCCTGCGGGGGCTGACCGCTCGGGGAGAGCTGCCCATGAGCCTGATCTTGCTTTACGTGGAGTTCGACCCCGAGGGCCGGCCCCGCGCGGTGGTCGCCGACACCATTCGCGTCTACCGGCTGCGCACCGGTTTCACGCTACAGCGGATCCTCCTCGGCCTGCCCTGAAGGCAGGAGCACGGCGTCAGGCGTCGAACCACCCCGCAGGAGGTGGGCCCGGGTGCGCGTGCTGGCGTCCGTGCTGCTTTTGGCCTTGCTTGCCTCCCCTGCCTTCGCCTGGTCGCTCGAAGTGGACGGCCGGCCGGCGCCGCTGACCGCGCCGCCGCTCTTCGAGCAGGGGGAGGTGTGGCTGCCCTACGGTCCCTTCCTCGAGTCCCTCCGGCTCCGTCCCTGCTGGCCCGCGCCCGGCCTGCTCGAGCTGGTAGGACGGCAGGCGGTGCTGGCCTTCAACCTCGTGACCGGGGAGGTCACGCGGGACGGCCGGCCCTACCCCGGCCGGCCGGCACGGCGGGCGGCCGACGGCACCGTCTACCTTCCGCTCTCGACGCTGGCAGCGGCCTTCGGCTTCACACCGGTCGGCGAGCTGGCGCTTGCAAGCCCGCCTGCGCCCGAGCCTCCTCCGGCGCGGCTCGCCTTACACCTGCTGGGCCGTGCGGTGCTGGTGGTCGCCCCCGGGGGCGAAGCGGTGCTGTTCGACGCCGGTCCCGAGGTCACCCCCGCGCGGCTGCGAGACCTGGGCGTGCATTCCTTGAAGCTGCTGGTGCTGACCCGTGCCGAGCCCGGGCGCACCGAGAACCTGCTGGCGGTGGCCCGTGCCTTCCCGCCGGCCCAGTTCCGGGAACCGGGTTACGGTCCCGCCGCGCTGCGCGATCTCCCCCCGGGGTACCTGGGCCTGCTCGAGGAGGTGGCGTTCAGGGGGATCGCCTACGCCCTGGCCCGCGCGGGCCAGCGCCTGGAGCCGGTGTCCGGCCTCGAGGTGGAGTTTTTCAGCCCCGCCGGGTTCTCGGCCTTCCCGGGCAGGCTGGCGGCGGCCGCCGTCTTGCGCTGGGGGCAGGTAAGCTTCCTCTTGGCGGGTTCCCTGGACGCCGAGGCTTTCCGCCACCTTGCCGGGCGGGCGCGCTCGGGCCTTGAGGCAACGCTGAGCATCCTTCCCCCCGGTGTCGATCCGCTTGCGCTGGCCCCTCCCCTGGAGGCGACCTTCTTGACCGACGGGGTGACGCTCGAGAGGGGGAACTGAAGCCC
>DYFO01000055.1 GCA_020725145.1 Symbiobacterium thermophilum | reverse complement strand
CTCACCAGATCCCTGACCTCATAGGCGAAAACGCGCTCAGCACAAGGGTTTCCGAGCCTTCGCAGGGAACCCGTACAGGGGGAAGTTAGGATAGCTGATACTACGACGCTTAACCTGTTATCCTGCAACTACGGCCTCACCAACCCCTATTTGGTTTCACAACGGCTCGGGCCAAGAGACCGTCACCCAGCAGCAACGTATCCCGGCTTACCTGGTGTTTCTCAAGCCTCAACGCTTACCGCGACCCCGGTAACCCGTCATTTCTTTCAAACATGGGCTAGTTCTCTCGGCTCCGCAGGAAAGCCGAGGAGACGTATTTCCGCACGTTACCAGGGGCCCCGTTGGTTTCACTTGTTCCCGGGCTCCCCTGGATCTTCCGTGGTGCCTCGGTCTGTTCGACTATGCCCCGCAGGAATTCTCCCGTGTCCTGGACTGGGATGGGAAATCCTTGGCGGACGCGTTCGGTCAGGATGTGGCGTCGGTCCAGGGAGACCAGGACGTCGGCCTTCGCCTTGGCCGCCCCGGCTAACACGTGCGCGTCTTTCGGGGCGACCAGGTCCGACCACTTCACTTCTTCCTCCGCGGTAACCGGAGAAACCAGATCGAGTTCGACCGAACCCAGCAGCCGGTAATAACGGAGGAGGGGCTCCTCCCCCATCTTGGTCCGGATGTTGTGCTCCGCCTCCTGGAGCACCCGGCTGCTGGCCACCACCCGGACGTGACCGGCGCGAGCGAGCTTCAGGATGAGTGAGGAGCCCCCGGCGGGTGAACCCGCGGCGGCCACCCAGCAGCTTGCGTCCAGGAAAACGCGTTTCATTGGAGCAGTTGCTCCACTTTGCGGGCCGTTGCCTCGTCTACCTTGTCCGCCTCCACAAACCGGCGGATCTCCCTCCGCGTGTACTCACGAAGCGCTGGGCGGTTCTCAGCGGCCCTTTCACCACGCAGGAAGACCTCCAATTCTTCCGCCGGCACACGCCATACCCGGCCGACCTTGATCCCTCTCAGTTCACCGCGCACCAGCATGCTGTACACGGTCTTCGGGTGGACGGAGAGGCGCTCGGCGACCTGAGGAACAGTAAGCGCTCTTTCCATGTCGGCAACCCTCCTGCTATCAGGATAACTGCCGCATCCTCTTTTGGCAAGTAGGGAGTTTTCACGGTGCGTGTAAAGCACCGGTAGGCAACCCCGGCGGTGTCATGCCGGAACCTGAACGTGAGCGATTTCCCTCAGCACCTACTTGACCCGGGGAACCGAAGCACTGGGACCGCGAAGTGCGGGGAGCGATGCCCGGAGCCAAGCCTCAGGGGCCTCCATAGCCTGACGCAGGTTCTTCCGCACGCGGGCAGGGAAGCTCCGGAGCGACGAACTGCTCAGCGGCCGGGACCTCCGGAGGGAGGTCCACGGGTAAACATCCGCGAGGCACCACAGAACCACCTCCCCCGAAACGCACACAGCCCGCGCCGCAAGGGCGCGGGCTGCAAAGGCCGACCACTCCTTTTCTTGTTGTTTAGGCGTTCGCCGAAGCAGCAGTTTTGGACTGTACGCGCAACGGCTGCAGGAGGACAAAGTCCGGCTTACGAATAACAAAAATTACGACCCGTCCTATGCGCCAGAATATCAATGCACAAAAGAACAAGCCTGGCAGGCACTTGCTCAGAGCCCACGTGAAAGGATTCCAGAGCTTTTCGACGGGAAGATCAAGACTGGGCGCGCACCCCCCGCCCCTCAGCCGGGAACCGGTCGAGTCCAATCATAGGCGCTTTGGCGGCTGCCGAAGGGGCCACATAAATCGCTGCGTCCGGGCCCTTCAGAGCTGCCGGGGCGGGGGTTTCCGGCCGGACCTTGAACGCACCCGGAAGCCGGTTACCTTCGCCCGGCGGGCGAGGTCGGCCACCAGAACCGCGCACGCCGCCAGGACCAGGACACTCAGCACCTGTCCTGCCAGCCGGACGGAGCCGGCAAGGGCGGGCAGCACTCCCCCGGCCGGGGCGAGAACTGGTACCGCCGCCCACGCAAAGACGCCGGACCGGTCTAGCAGCAGGGTGAAGCCCGCGGCCAGGACGGCGTGGATCAGGCGCGCCACCAGGTAAGGCCCGAGCCGCAGGTCGGTGTGGCGGATCAGCGCGGCCACCTGGGCGTGAACCGAGAGACCGCTCCAGGCGATGACCGCGCCTGCCGCCATTAGCTGCTGTACGGCGGGCGCGGGTGCCTGGCTGGCCACCTGGCAGCCCACCGTGATCTCGAAGAACCCGCTCACCAGTGCTGGCGCCGTCCCGGGGTGCATCCCCAGCAGGCCGAGCGCCATGGCCACCACCCAGGCCAGTGCCTTCGCTGCTCCCACGGCGGTGAGCACCCGTATGAGCACCATGAACAGGGTGATGAAGCCCCCGATCAGCAGCAGAGTGTTGACCGCGTCGCGGATGCAGTCTCCCATCAGCTGGCCCAGCGGCCGACCATCCCGCTTCCTGGCCTCCACCAGGGCGCGGGCAGCCCTCGCCAGCAGGCTGCCTTCGGATACGGGAGACGGCAGCGGTTGCTCGTTTCGCCCATGCAACCTGAGCGCCAGCCCTGTGCCCAGCGCCGCCAGGTAGTGGGCGGCCATGATGGTGCCGGCCGTCTCCGGCCGGCCGAACATGCCCACCGCCACCGCCCCGGCCATGAACAGAGGGTCGGCAGTGTTGGTGAAGGACATCAGCCGCTCGCCCTCCAGCCGCGTGACCAGACCCTGTTCACGCAGGCGGGCGGTGAGCATGCACCCGATCGGGTAGCCCGAAGCAAGCCCCATCGCCATGACGAAGGATCCGGCACCCGGGACCCGGAACACCGGCCGCATCAGCGGTTCCAGCAGCACTCCCATCCAGTGGACGACCCCCAGGCCCATCAGCATCTGCGACAGGATGAAAAAGGGCAAGAGCGCGGGAAAGACGATCTCCCACCAAAGGCGGAGGCCGTCCAAGGCCGAGCGGAAGGCCACCTCCGGGTAAAGGACGGTGGCCACGGTGAACAGGCCGGCGCCGAGAGCCAGGAGGTACGTGGGATAAGGTGATGCCCGCACCGGTGCGAACCTCCCCGGTGGACGAGGTTCCCGGCAAACGCTTATGCCGGGGCCGGAGGGGCTATTCTGGCGCCCATCCCCCGGCACGGCCGTCGGCCCCCCGGCCTTGAGGCGAAAAACGGTTCACCGCTGCCCGGGCCTTTGCTACAATGCCCCACGTAGGAATCTCCCCCGGAGGTGGTAGGCATGGCACGGTCTTACCAGAAGGTGACTGCCGGGTAGGACGGTTCCTGCCGGAAGCCTCCGTGTTGCCCTTCCGTCCGGAGCCCTGTCGCTGCCCGCCTTAGCTCCCCATTTACCGGACAGGAGGGCATTTTCATGCCATCTTGCCTCATCGAGGCGGAAGATCTCACCCGCGAGTACCGCGTGGCTGAGAACCCCGAGGGTTTCCTGGGCGGGCTGCGCGGGTTCCTAAAGCCCCAGTACCGCCGCGTACAGGCCCTGGTCGATGCTTCTTTCCGGATCGACCACGGAGAAGCGGTGGGCTACATAGGCTTGAACGGGGCCGGCAAGTCCACTACCATCAAGCTCCTGTGCGGCATCCTGGCCCCCACCCGGGGACGGGTGACGGTGGCCGGCATTGACCCCCATCGGCGTCGGATGGAGAATGCACGCCGCATCGGCCTCGTCGTCGGGCAGCGTACCCAGCTGTGGTGGGACCTGCCGGTGCGGGAGTCTTTTCACATGCTGCGCCGGATCTACCAGGTGCCGGAGGCCGTGTACCGCGCCAACCTGTCCCTGTTCCACGATCTTCTCGACCTCGGGCGGTTCTGGAACACCCCGGTGCGCCTGCTTTCGCTGGGCCAGCGCATGCGGGCCGACCTGGCGGCCGCCTTCTTGCACGACCCGCCGATCGTCTACCTCGACGAGCTCACCATCGGCTTGGACGTGCTGGCCAAGGCGGCCATCCGGGAGTTCCTGAAGGAGATCAACCGGGTCCGGGGGGTTACTCTCCTCATGGCCACCCATGACCTCCGGGACCTGGCGCTGACCTGTCCGCGGGTGCTCATGATCCATCGGGGCCGTATCCTCTACGACGGCACGCAGGAGGAGCTCTTGGACCGGTATGGCCAGGAAGTACAGGTGGCCGCGGACCTTGAACAGGCAGCTTCTCCCTTCGCTTTCCCCGGAGTACGCGTGCTCCGGCAGGACGACCGGCGGTTGGAGATCGCCTTCGACCGGCGATCGGTGCCGCTGGCAACGGTGACAGCCGCCCTCACCGCTGCCTGCCGGGTGAGAGACCTGTCGGTCCGCGAGGCCGACCTCGAGAGCATCGTGCACCGCCTGTACGGAGGTGAGGGAAGTTGAGCGGGGCCGGGGCCATTGCCCGGGCGGCGATCCTTCGCGGGGCCGCCTACCGCATGAACTACTGGATCGGCCTGCTCGGGCTGGCGGTGATGCTGTCGGTACAATATTTCCTGTGGCGGGCGGTGCATGTCGGGGCGGGCGAGCTGGCCCAGTTCGGCCTTCCCCAGCTCCTCACCTACGTGCTGCTGGCCCGGGTAATCGCGTCCGCCGTAGCGGTGGACCTCGACGAGCGGCTCGGCCAAAGGGTGCGTCTGGGGGATCTCACTCACGAGCTATGCCGTCCAGTTGACTGGCAGATCGCCGTTTTCGCCGAGAGCGTGGGCCAGCAGGGTTTCCAGCTGCTGGCCACCGCCCTGCCGGCGTACCTCGTCTGCCGGTTCCTCGGACTGGTGCTGCCGCCGACGCCCGGCGGGATGGGGTGGTTCTTGCTCGGTCTGATCCTCGCCTACCTCCTGATGTTCGGCCTGGCCTTCCTGGTGGGCGCGGCCGCGCTTCGGTTCCGTTCGGTGAGGGGTCTGACCGACTTCAAGACCGCTGTCATCCTGCTGTTCTCGGGGGGTCTGATTCCTCTGGACCTGTACCCCGCATGGCTGGCGAAGATCGCCGCGTGGTTGCCCTTCCAGGGGATCTACCACCTGCCGGCAAGCCTTTACCTTGGGCGGGTGACCGCGCCGGCGGCGGCACTGATGCTGCATGCCGGTTGGGCGCTAATGGTGCTGGCGGTGGGCAGGCTGGCCTGGCTGGGCTTGCGACGGCACCTGGTCATACAGGGAGGGTAGAGCAGGTGGTAAACTACCTGATGCTTTATTATCTGTACCTGCGGGCCAACTGGCTGAGCTTGATGCAGTACCGGCTGGACTTCGTGGTGAAGAACCTCTCGGTCCTGACGCTCAACTTGGTTCTGGTGGCCGGCCTTGGCATCATCTTCTCGCAGGTGGGCGAGATCGGCGGCTGGACCTTCCACCAGGTGCTCTTCATGTTTGCCCTCGGCATGGTGTGCCGGTCGGTCTGGCACCTTCTTTGGGTAGACATGATGTCCATCGGTTGGCTGGTGCGTTCCGGCGGCATGGATCGACTGCTGGTGCGCCCGCTCAATCCCTTGTTTCAGATCATGGCCGGCTATCTCGACGATGATGATTGGGGCGAGCTGGTGGTGGGACTGGTGGGCCTGGTCGTGGCCGGCCGGGAACTCGGCCTGGGACGGCAGGCTGGACAGGTGGTGCTCATCGGCATCTTCGTGCTGTCCGGCGCCTTGATCTACGCCGCCATCCACTTGGCGGCCAACACCACCGCCTTCTGGCTGGTAAGCTCGCATTCGATGTCCCTGCTGGCCTGGGAACTCGACAACTTCTCGCGCTATCCCCTGAACATCTACGGCGTGGGTATCCGCTTCCTGCTGACCTGGGTGGTGCCTTACGGTTTCGCCGGTTTTTGCCCGGCGATGGCCTTCTTCGGCCAGGGGCGATTGGCCGCGCTGGGCTGGGCAACTCCCCTGGTGGGTGTGGTCGTCTTTGCCCTCTCGTACCGCCTATGGCTGCACGGTCTGGCCAGTTACCAGGGGACGGGGAGCTAAGACATGAACAGAAGGGCGTTCGGCTTCGACCTTGGTGATACGCTGGTGCATTACCGGGGGTACCCCTCTCGGCTGGCACCGGCACTACCCCACGGCCCTGGCGGCCGCCGCGGCCGCCTGCGGCACGGCGGCCAAAGAGGAGGAGCTGGCGGCGGCGGTGGCTGGGGGAAGGACTCCCGGGCGGGACCCGCCAACTCAGGGTGAGGGAGGGACGGAAGGTGCGGCGGTGGCGGGCACTACTGGCCCCGGTGCTGGCGGTCGCCTTGTGCCTGGGCTACCTCTACCAGGCGTACCTCGTGGTCTACCCGGGCCCCGTCCGTGACGTCTCTTCGATGGTGGAAGTGGCTTCTTGTGCCAACCCCGAAGGTCCGGGATTCTTCCTGACCACCGTGTACGCCGACAGGGCGCGGCCCGACCTGTTATGGCAGGCCCTGTGGCGGCAAGACGCGGTGGTGGTGCCCCGAGCCCGTTTCACCCTTCCCGGCGAGAGCATCGAGTCGTACCGGCGCCGGGCGCACCTGATCATGGAGGAGAGCCAGGCGATAGCGACGGTGGCGGCGTTCGTCTGCCTCGGCCACGCGGCCGCGGTATCCGGGGAAGGAGCTCTGGTGGCCCACGTGCTGCCGCAAGGCCCGCTGGCGGGGAAGATCGGGGTGGGAGAGACGATCGTGGCGTTCGAGGGGCGCCCCATCCGACTGGCCGACGAGCTGGTGGCGGAACTTGCACGCTACGCGCCCGGCGCTGCCCTGAGCCTGTGGGTGGAGGACACCGAGTTCCGTCGGCGCGAGATCACGGTCAGCATCGCTTCCGGCTACGGCCCGGAAGGAGCACTGGGAATCGCCGTGGTTACCCGTCGCCCCGGTGTGGAAGGTCCATTCGAGATACGCGTAGATACCAACGACATCGGCGGGCCGTCGGCCGGCCTGGCCATCGCCCTGGAGATCGTGGATCGACTGGACCCCTTCCCGCTGACCGGGGGGCGGCGTGTGGCGGCAACCGGGGTGCTGGACGCATCCGGCCGTGTCCGCCAGGTAGGTGGGATCTACCTCAAGGTACGGGCGGCCGAACGCGAGGGCGTCGAGCTCCTGCTGGTACCGGTCGCCAACTACGAGGAAGCGCTCGGCGCAGCCGGGCGGCTGCAGGTGATAGCGGTGGAGACGTTGTCCCAGGCGGTGGACGTGCTGCGTTCGATGGGTTGTCGGGTAGTCCCGGAGCCGGGGGTTTCGTGTCAACGACCAGAGCGAGTGTCACCTTCTTGCGGCTGCAACCGGACTGCCACCCTATCGCCGCTGTGATCGCCGACGTGACGTCCAAGACCCAGGGCCGGCGCGTCTGGCCGCCCATGCACCCCTAAGATATGGAAGAGCATCGGAACGACCAGGTTCACAGACCATGCCGGGCTATAGAGGTGACCAAGAACTGCGCCCGCCGCAAGTGCCTCGAGCGGGCTGGCGGGCGGGTAGGCCCCAGGTTACGTGGGCGACAACGGCGCAAAGCCACACCGCACTTCTTGACGGCGATGCACTGCTACTGCCCCGGTCGCATTCGGCCTCCGGTTGTCCATTCCTGCCAAATCAGGCGTGAAGGAGCCTTCGGGCGAGCTCAAGCTGTGCCTTCACCGACCCCGGTCCGGTCCCCATGGGAGAGCTTCTGCGGTTCACCGCGGCTTCGGGGCTAAGGATCTCGAGGACACCCTCGTCAAACGCCGGGTGGAAGGTCTTCAACTCGGCCGGAGCCAGCGCCCTCAAGGGAAGCCCCCGGGAAGCCGCAAGGGCCACCGCCTTTCCGGTGGCGAGATGGGCCTCGCGGAACGGTGCCCCCCGGGAGGCCAGGTAATCGGCCATGTCGGTGGCGAGAAGGTAGTCATCGGCGGCCGCGGCCCGCATGCGATCCACCCGGAACTTGCTTGTCTCAAGTAGGGCCGTGGCTATCTCGAGCGAGACCTTGACCGCGTCCAGCGCGTCGAAAGTGAGGGGTTTGTCCTCCTGGAGGTCCAGGTTGTAGGCCAGGGGAAGAGCCTTCAGCAAGGTGAGGAGGCCGACCAGGGCGCCGAAGACCCGGGAAGCTCTTGCCCGGAGAAGCTCGGCGACCACGGGGTTCTTCTTCTGGGGCATGATGCTTGAGCCGGTAGTGTAGGCGTCGTCCATCTCAACGAAGCCGAATTCGGACGCGGCCCAGAGCACGAGCTCCTCGCCTAGGCGGGAGAGGTGGACGCCGATGAGCGCGGCGCAGAACAGGGTCTCCACCACGAAGTCGCGGTCGGCGACGGCGTCCATACTGTTGGCGTAGAGCCCTCCGAAGCCGAGCTCCTTGGCCACCGAAACGGGGTCGATGGGGAAGCTCGTGCCGGCGAGGGCGCCCGCCCCCAGCGGCATCATGTCCGTCCGGCGGCGGGCGTCTGCCAGGCGCTCGCGGTCGCGCTGGAACATGAAGAAGTAGGCGAGGAGATGGTGCGCCAGCGTCACCGGCTGGGCCCGCTGCAGGTGGGTGTATCCGGGCAGCAGGCTCGCGGTATGGGCCCGGGCCTTCTCAAAGAGAGCCGCCTGCAGGCCCTTGAGCCGTTGATCCAAGGCGTCGATCTCCTCGCGGATGTAAAGGTGCATGTCCAGTGCCACCTGATCGTTCCGGCTGCGCGCGGTGTGGAGTTTCCCTCCTGACGGTCCGATCTTTTCGATAAGCCGGGCCTCGATGTTCATGTGCACATCCTCGAGTTCGGTCCTCCAGGGAAACTCCCCGGCTTCGATCTCCCGGGCAATATCCTCGAGCCCCCGGACGATCGCATCTGCCTCCTCGGGGGAGATGATACCCTGCCGGGCGAGCATCCGGGCGTGGGCCAGGCTTCCCATGATGTCGTGGCGCCAAAGCCGCCGGTCGGTTCCCAGCGACCCGGTATACTCGACCACCAGGGGGTCCGTCTCGGCGGCAAACCGGCCACCCCAGGGCTTCAGGCTACCCTTGCCACCTTCCGAGGGCATCAGCGGGCCCCTCCTTTCCCGGTCGGGACCTCGGGACGTGTCTGGCGGGCGCTTTGCACTTTGGCGCAAGTCCGGACCGGCAGGCCCCAAAGTTCGATGAAGCCCGCCGCCGCGGCGTGGTTGTAGCCGTCACCGGTATCGTAGGTTGCCAAAGAGAGATCGTACAGGGAGTACGGCGACTTCCGCCCCACGATCATCATCTGCCCGCGGTGCATCTTCACGCGGACGGTACCGGTGACGTTGACCTGGGTCTGATCCACGAACGCGTCCAGGGCTTCCCTGAGAGGGGAATACCAGAGCCCGTAGTACAGGAGCTCGGCGTACTTGTCGGAGATGATTCGCTTGAAGTGCGCGGTCTCGCGTTCCAAGGTGAGATCCTCGAGGTCACGGTGGGCGACCATGAGCACCGTGGCCGCGGGTGCCTCGTAGACTTCCCGGGATTTTATGCCCACCAGCCGGTTCTCGATGTGGTCGATCCGGCCCACTCCTTGTTCGCCGGCCACGCGGTTGAGCTCGGAGACGAGTTCGATGGGCTCCATCGCCTTGCCGTCCAGAGCGACCGGCAAGCCCTGCTCGAAGGAGATCTCAACGTAGGTTGGTCTGTCGGGGCAGTCTGCCGGATCACGGGTGAGGAGCCACACGTCTTCCGGGGGCTCCCGCCAGGGATCCTCCAGAGCTCCGCACTCTATGCTGCGTCCCCAGAGGTTGGCGTCGATGCTGTAGGGACTTTCCTTTTGGGCGGGCACGGGGATCCCGTGCTCGGCCGCATAGTCGATCGCCTGCTCCCGCGACATGGCCCACTCGCGGAGCGGGGCGACGACCTTGAGGTGCGGCCCAAGCGCGGCCGCGGACACGTCAAACCGCACCTGGTCGTTTCCCTTGCCGGTGCAACCGTGGGCGATGGCCTCGGCCCCAACGCGTTCGGCCGTCTCGACGAGCAGCCTGGCGATCAGGGGTCGTGACAGAGCGGAAGCGAGGGGATACTTGCCCTCGTAGAGCGCGTTGGCCTTCAACGCCCGGAACGCGAAGTCGCGGAGAAACTCCTCCCGGGCATCGATCACCGACACCTCGCAAGCGCCGATTTGTAGCGCCTTGGCCCGGGCCGCCTCGAGGTCTACCCCCTGCCCGACGTCCACGGTGAGCGTCACGACCTCGTATCCGTATGCGTCATTCAACCATCGCACGCAAACCGACGTGTCAAGCCCTCCTGAGTACGCTAGCACGATCTTCTTCAACATGCTCACCCTTCCTGGGTAGGGAATCATGGGCATCATTATACAGGCTGGGGGATGTCGTATGCAAGCAGTTGTGCTTCCCCGCCGGCCCCGGGGGCCGGTGGTCGCCGGTTTGCAGGAGCTTGTGCAAGAAGAGCGGGGAATCCCCGGGCGGCTTCCGCGCTCCACGGCCTCCGGTCGCCCCGCCGGGTCTTGGGTGCGTTCGGAGCCGAGACCGGAGCACGAAGCTCACTTCTGGGGTTGGCCGAGACCCGGCAGGTCGGCTCCCTGCCGTACCGAGAGCAGTCCGTCTACCACCGCTTTTGAGGTGACGCCCATCACGGGGAGGCCATACGGGAGCCGGGAGCGTGTACAATCTTTGTAGGTGACGGGAGGTCGTGAAGAGAAGAGACCTCACC